>NZ_CP031393.1:907332-1209776 GCF_017161265.1 Treponema medium
TTGTTTTACACCGCTCCGGCAGGGTTTTACACTCGATGAGATTGCTGCAACGGAAATTCGTGCAAAACCGCGCACTCAAGATGCTATTGATAGTACACAAATCACGGAACTCATTCATGGAACTGTACATGACTCTGAAGCGTATACGGCAATGGAAGAGATCAGTGGGCATGCGGGGTTGTTTGCAAATGCGGAAAGTATTGCAGTGCTTGCTCAAGTAATGCTGAATAACGGAGGATATGGTGTCAAACGGTTTTTCGATCCGTCCGTTGCAGGATATTTTACGGCGCAACAGTCTCTTGTTTCAAGCATCGGGTTCGGTTGGCGGCGGCAGGGAGTGCAGGAATACAGTTGGGCTTTTTCGCCCTTTGCCTCTGCCGGAACCTTCGGGCATACCGGCTGGACGGGAACGCTTACCATTATCGATCCTGTCGAACATCTTATCATCATTTTATTAACCAATGCAAAAAATACGGTTCCGGCGCATAACACCCGTAACAGCCGATTCGAGGGCGATTATTATTTGGCAAAGCGGTATGGGGCGATCACGGCACTTATTTACGAGGCGTTTCGTCAGCCGACGCAAGCGCAGCTGGAGAGTATGCTCATCGAACTTGCCGAAAAGAAATATGAAATGCTGCGGCAAATTTCAGCCTTTAACAACCAAGGCTATATCAATGATCTTGCGGCAATTATGAAAATCGTAAAACAACGCGCTCGAAAGTCTGCCGGCTTGCGAAAATTTCTCAAGACTGAGAAGGCTGCACAGATTCTCAAAATTGTTGACGGCCGGCTATAGAAACGGAAGCGCCTTTACACTAAGAGCAATCGCATCCGAAACGTGTTAAGCGATTGCTTGCCTTTGTACGAAATTTTGTCAAAAATTTCGTACAATTTTTTCACGAGAAGGGTAAATGCATCAGACAGAATAGATAAAAAGCGCAGAATAATGGGGGCTAATGGTTAAAAATAATTTTTCCGTTAGCCTTTTGAAAAGAGGTGAGGCAGATACGAGGCATGAGCAAAAATTACCCGCAGGCGTGCTTTTTGCACGTCGAGGACTAATTTTTGTGAAATAACGAAGTAGATGCCCGCCTGTTTTCAAAAGGGATCTGATGCGTTTACACGTACGCACCCTGATATTTCTTTTCAAATTCAATCGTCGTATTTGAGCCGTGTCCCGGATAAACGTGTGTATTTTCCGGCAGTTCGGTAAAAAGCCGCTTGAGCGACTGGCATATCTGCATCTCATTACCGCCAAGCAAATCGGTTCTGCCGCGGGATCCGTAGAAAAGGGTATCCCCACTAAAAAGAATACCGGCTTCTTCGTTCCACAAGCAAACAGAGCCTTGTGTATGACCGGGTGTATGCAGCACGGTAAAGCCGTTTACGCTGTCTCCTTCTTTATAAAAATCTGTCGGTTCCGGAAGCGGATTTTTTTCCAACGGCTCTATCAGTTTTTGAACATGGAGTGGCCCAAAACTTTTTAAATGGATTTCCATACCGGCTTTTCCGAGGTATGCGGCATCATTTTCGTGAATCCACAAGCGATAATCGGGATACTTTCGTACGAGAGCAGGCAAGCCACCGACATGGTCAAAGTGTCCGTGTGTCAGCATAATTTCAAGATGCGTAGGATTAAGTTTATATAGATACTGGGATAATTCGGGGCTCAATCCGCCCGGATCGATTATGGCAGCGCTTTCTTTGCTCAACGGGAATACCCACGTATTGACCATAAGGTAGCCGGTTTCAAACTTTTCTATTGAATATTCCATGATAAAGTCCTTTTACAAGCTTTGAAGATGGTTGAGAATAGTATAGGCGATTTTATGGATTAAAACAATATTGGGTCCTTTTGAAATATACGGCACATCTGCGACGTCGCTCGTTCAGCGAAGTACGTCCGTGTACTTCGCTGAACACAAGTTTGACCGGTGTCAAACTTGTTTCTGCTTAATACGCGCGGCATCCATGCCGCTACTGCAAATCCTCAACGTATCAGAACGGACAGGGATGTCCGTGGATCCATACATCAGCGACGTTTTTGCTTTGCAAAAACTCGTCGCCAGCAAATGTGCACGGATGTACATTTGCTGGCAAGGTATCTATACCGTCTATTTCAAAAGGCTTACGGAAAATCTGTAAAAAAATACAAAAAATTTTGTTTAAAATTTTTTGCAGGAGGATTACAAAGCCGATTATCAATTCAGTATAAATAAGATTAAAAAATCGATGAATCGGCTTTGCTGTTGATTGTTAAAAATTAGTATGATTTTGAATCATACGACTTGCGGTTTTTTTTCATTAATTTGCGCTGAAGAGCTTTCTTCTTTCTATTTAAAATAGTAGACGGCTTTTCATAGTATTCGCGCTTTTTCCACTCGCGGATAATTCCCTCTTTTTCAACTTGTCGCTTAAAACGCTTAATCGCTTTTTCAAGGTTTTCGGAATCATCGATAACGATACTTGCCACTTACAGAATCACCTCCAATGGATTATATCCTTAGTATCTCTTTATACAATAATGATTTTATATCTTTCTGTCAAGTAACGCCAATTATGCGTTTCGGTTGTGCATAATTTCAAGCTCTTCCATGACAAGATCGACGACGGCTTGCTTTTTGTCATCTCCTTCACGACAGCGTTGCTTGGCTCGCTCACGGAATTCGGTGCAGTCAATAACCGGGCTTATTTCCATTACAACCTTATCTTGGCAAACAATGTCGCCAAGCATATTGGAGGGATCATCCGAAATGCGTAAACAGTTACCGTTAATAGACACCAGCATCATTACATCGGAGGTTCGGATGTATGAGTCGATTTCGCGGACACCTCGTTTTGTTTCGGGCTTTCCCGGGCGGTAGCGGGTTCCTGCCGGATATACGATAACGGCTTTTCCTTCTTTTCGCACTTCTTCCAATGTCCGCATCGAAGCAATATTGATGCTGCGGCTCCGTTTTTTCTCTTCCTCCAGCTGTACGGGGTCGGTAATACCGGCGAGCGTTCTGCTTGGATAAATGACAATGCGTTCATAGCCTTCGGTAAGAGCTGCTATCAGCGGGTCTTCTTCGGTAAGTTTCATCCCTGCCATTGCGATAGAGCGATGAGCAAGCTCTTCTCCCGCCGCCCCTGTTTGTTCCATTAAATATAAGAAAATCGGTAAATCGAGGTTGCTGTAGTGTTCGGAAAGGATAATACCCTTCTTTCCTGCTTTAATTGCTTGTAAAAATTCAGCAATGTGTTTTTCAGGATATAGTTTTGAGCCGTCTAACAAAAGTTTTTTTACAGCAGATTCTAAGATTGTTCGAATCTGAGGATTTTCCATTTTATGTACATTTTCCTCGGTGATAACATTATCTTTGCTTGCATACTGCTCAAATAGCGGCCTGAGTTCTTCAAGCATGTTTTTTAGTACAAGACCGTCCATTTTTTTCCTCCAATAAAAAGTTAAGAAGAAAGTATCAACTTTCGATTGATTTTTTACACACGTTTGCAACGAAGTGAGAACGTGCATATATGTTGATCTAAAAAAGACCGGATATTACCGGCCGATAATATCCTCCTATACGGAAAGGCGTTCCAGCAACGGCGGTAGTTCGTAAATCGATTTAATCGAAGGAATTCCGGACGTTTTGGTAAAATCCGTACATCGTTCCTTTTCGTCGATTAGTACGCTCTGCCCGCCGATTTGAACAAAGCCTTGAACATAAGCGGGGCAATCATCCAAAAACAATGTTTCCTCAACCGTTTTATGTACAGCGGCAAGCGGTTTGATAAAAGCATCCGGCTGCGGTTTTCCTTTCCCTTGGTTGTAGGAAATATCAAAAATACCGAGGAATAAGTCGCTGATATTAAAGAAGTTCAAAACCCGTTCGGCGTGTGCCATTGGTGCATTGGTCAAAACCGTCATCGGCATTTGTAACGAAATGAGAAAGTCTCGTAAATTGGGATCAGGCTGTAATTCTGAAATCTCCGAAGCGGGATGTACTGCTTCAAAATAAGTGTCTCTGTCGTTAAAATGATATTCACACTCAAGCCATTCGAGCGTAGTGCCGTAGTTGTGCCGCCGCGCACGCTGCAGTCTGATAGCCTCTTCCAACGGAACCGATAAAAAATTGGCAATAAATTGAAACATCCGTTCAGAGATTCTCCGTTCCATCAGATTCGATGCAGAGTAGAGTGTATTATCAATGTCGAAAAGTAAATGCCCTATCATCTCTGTTGCAGTATAGCACAAAAACTAAAAAAGTCCATTAAAATAGGCTTGTTCGGCGCTATAAGCATGGCTATTCACCGTTAGGCTGACAATGGTAAAGCTGCCGTCTTTATTTTTAATACACCGTTTTATATCCTTTGAAATTTTTTTCGATTCGACATCGTATACGGATTGCTTAAGTGTAAAGGTAGTTTGCTTTCCTTCGACAGTCGTATACGATAGCAGTGTTTTTGCATAAGGGCTTGAAGCAGTTAATAATCGAAGCAATTGTTCGGGTGCGGATAGCGGATTTCCGTTTTCTGCCGGTGGTACATTGATCGTACTTACCGTTAAAAAGGCCGTATTCCCGCAAAGAAATGAGTTATCTGCAATCTTTTTCCACTGGCTATCCAAATGGAGCCGCACGCCCGATACGGTTACCGTTTCTTTCTTTGCCGCTTTATTGAGGGTAAATACATTTGTGTCCTGCTGAGGTTCTACCGGATCGTAACCGTAGAATACCGATTCTCCATTGCCGTTAATAGAGCCTATTTCGGTTAATTCCAAAACGGTTTCTTTTTTCACGCCGGTTATTGTTTTGAGGTGAAAGAGGGGGACAAAAGATTGAAAGTTCAGTGTAACAGTCCCGCCGAATTCTTCCATTTGCTTGCGTACTGTTGTCGTGCCGAACGGCGTTTTCCCAGCGCGGGGAAAGGTTTTAAGCTCATAGAGCTTTGGCAATAGCCCCATCAAATAATTGACTCCAAAGGTGTCGTCTGATGTGATGGAAGAGATAATTTGCTGGCCGGTCAGGACTAACTGTCCTTTCTCGACTTGGGTGCTGAATAGGATGGATACGGTATGGGGATTTCCCGGCTCATCGATACGGATAAATGCCCCGTAGGTTTCATCGTTATAGTATAAAAAACCTATCCACGTCGGGGCTTTCCATGAATAATCGCGATAAATAACGTAATCACCGGAAAAAGTGCCTTGCGTAGATTCGGTTGTGGGCTTCTGCGTCGCAAAAAGGAACATAGGAACAAATATCGCAATACAGCACAGGATGAACCGTGTGATATTTTTCTTTAAGAGTTCGTGATGATAATCCATTATAATCTCCAAAAACTGAGCTTAATAGTCTTCGTAAAAGAAAGTTTCAGACAATTTTTAAAAAAGCTGTGAGGTTTGTAACAGACATCCGTTAACTTTTTTCCGCGTGTTCTTCTGCATATTTCTTGAATTCTTCTTCGCTCATTTTATCGGCATAGAGTGGATAGAGCGCTTCGACTAAATCTTCCAATGTAGGGAATTTTGCACCGTCTAATTTGTATGGCATTATTGTACCTCGCTTACTGTATTTAAGATTTTGATGAGTTCTTCTTTTGTTCCGTTGATGAGCGGTACATCCGGAAGAGGCGTATCAATACCTCGAAGATATTCGGGAATGATGGGAGATTCGCCGCATATCCGAGTAAGGATTTCGCTTTCAAAAGCGGGATGATCCTTCGATACCAACACGAGGGATTCTCCGCTCCGCTGCCGGAAGATGTTTCGGGTTTGTGCCGCTGCATACGCATGGGCGGTTGCCGTATCAAACATGATACCGTAGCGCCGGTAGGAATCGCTGATAAGCGTTTCCGCTACCGTGTTCGAGACCTGCGCAGGGAAAATAATCGATTTCATAATAGCAGGGCTGAGTGTAAAAATTTGTTCAAGCCGTTCGATATTGGAAGGAACGGCAGGGTCGGCGGGACCGCGTTCCGAAAGCGGAACGGAAGAGTTAATACAGCGGCAGCTACCAGTCTCGTCACAGTTCAGAGCATCCGTTGCGTCCGTGATGAAACCGTTCACGGGTAAACGAAACTTCCATGCGTATAAACCTGCCGCAAGATTGCCGTAGTTTCCGGAAGGAACTGCATAGAATATTTCTCCTGCCGTCCGTGTTTTTATGCGAGTGAAGGCAAACATATAAAAGAATACCTGCGGCAGGATACGCCCGATATTCACGGTATTTGCCAGCGTCAAGTTATAATCTTTTATAAGCTGCCGTTCTTGGTAAATAGATCGGATAAGGTTTTCGACTATGGCAATATCTCCGTCAACCTCTACGGGGTACACGGAGCCGCCGTTTTGAAATAAATGCTCCGGCTTTAGCCCCTTTGCATAACCTTTCGGATATAAGATAACCAATTTAAGATGTTTTTTGTTCCCGAATGCAGCCGCCATGCTTCTGCCGCCCGCCCCGGTACTGGGGGCAACGACGATGGCATTTTTTTCATCTATTGTTAAAAGATGTTCCAAGGCGGAGGCAAGCCATAAAAAGCCGAAATCCCGGTGATTGCCGGTTGGACCGTGGAACAACTCCAGCAAAAAGAGGCGATCATCAAGCTGGCGGAGGCGTGGACTATAGTCTTGAAATGCAGTTGCTGCGATACGCTCGGAAATAACCGGACTAATTTCTTCTTTGAGCAGTGCAGAGGTTAGTGAGCCTGCTATAGTCGAAAAGGCTGTCTGCTCATTCATGTGCAATATCCACGAGCGTAAATCGTGTTCGGAGTACGGAACATATAAACCGCCGTCTGCAGGCATACAATCAAAGATTGCATGTTTAAAGGAAACCGCATGTGTGCTGTTTCGAGTGCTGACTAACTTCATAGTTTCAAAGCGCTCCTTTATCAAGCCGGTATTTTTTAACAAAACCTTCCGGCTTGTAGCTCATTTTTGCATGGCGCAGCCCCTCGTCTCCCAAGTCTTGTTCACGGTTGATGTATACGACCTGCTCGGGAAGCGATTGTGCAAAGGCATAGTTGATGTATTGATAGCTGCCTCGAAAATCGGTTCGTGCTTTTTCAAAATGGACAACAGCAGTAGTTCCCTGTGCTGCCAACTCGGCTAAACACCACCCTACCGGCACACCCTGTACATAGAGGATAAGGCTGAGAAAATCTGCTATTTGCGGCAATGCCAAGGCCTGCTGTGCAGCCTCGTAGTCGGTTTCTTGAAGATTGGTTTGTTCCGTTGCCCAGATGTCCAAAATTTTAGATGCGTCTTTTTTTGTATCTGTATCAAGCTTTTTTAACGTAAAATCAGGGTAATTGCTCAAAAATCCGTTTACATGGTTCTTTTTTTTATGTAATTGCTTCCCTGATAACGTACTTAATGAAAGACGGGTATAGAGGTAATCGAAATTATCCCTATCTTCGGTAGGGGGCTCTTTAAAATTTTGGAAGAAAGAAGCTTGCTGGCTGATATAAGATTCCGAGATTAATTTCCAATATGCACAATCCTTGTACAGTTCTTTAACCGTAGTAATAGGGAGCGGATCTCCTATGGAGAAAAAAAACGGTGTTTTCCGTTCTTCTCCTAAAAAGAGCACGGTATGCTCATTCAATCTGCTAATTTTATATTTATAAGTATTTCTAAAAAAATACAAACTTCCGAAGGTTAACTCCGACATGCCGTCTTTCAGCAGCTGTAAATGGGGCTCAATTGCTTGTACAGCTTCTATGGATAGCGGAGAAAATTCAGGATACCGCGCAATGACGTCCATAGCCGCTATGTTACTCTTTTATGAAAAAAATCGCAAGTTCTTTAGAAAAGATAAAATATGCGGACGAGGCGTTTGAAAATATTTGTGAAAAAACGCCTCTCTATCTAGGCCGTCAGATCCAATAGATAAGCCGATTCCGGCAAGGAAGAAGCATACCCGATGCTTTTTGAAAGCGTTATTTCCGTATGGATTTTAGTATTGACGTATTCAATCATCGCATCCAGCGTCTTTTCATCAGGCTGCGCCGTTAATAGCTTATTTTCCCGTTCATTTTCGCGCATTTTAACCAGCTGATCGATGAGCGTATTTAAAATCTTCAGCTTCCCGATACTGACGCCGTTTTGATCCTTAGTACGCGGAACTCCGGAAACATATTGAAAATGAGAATAAACAACTTGTTTGGTATCGACCGGAAGATATGCACGCCCTCCGGCCGAAATGCTCGTCATTGCCGCATAAGACAACGTTGACAGCGGTACATAATTTGATACCATACCGATCCCTCCACTATTCTAATAATCGGTATTTTTTTTATGTACTTTAGAGGAATCTTATAAAGAAGATTATCTTTTATCCGTAATGACACAAAACAATATCGGATTCTTTAAAAATTTTAAAGTCAATGGTATAATCAATATACTTATACTGAATAAAATAGTATGGAGGTTCTCTGCTATGAAATTTATTATGGATGAAAGTATTGCCGCGCTTGGGATTAAAAGCATTGTGATCGGGATTGCAAAAAATGTAGATCCACAAGCTCCCTTATCAGAGGCTTTTTTAAAGAAGCAAAAAGAGATGGAAGAATGGGCATTGAAATGCGATGTTGATGAAGTATTCAATCATCCGGTTATTCAGGGATACACTGATATGCTGCAAAGTGTGGGGCGCAGTATCAAGAAATATATGCCGACCGTTCCGGCTCTTATCCGAAACATTCAGCACCGCGGCTCTATTCCGCACATCAATAGTGTTATCGATATTTATAACGTCGAGTCGTTACGTTCGCTTTTGGCAATAGGCGGACATGACCTTGCTAAAGTAGACGGGCAGATAGAGTTTACCGTCAATAAAGAAGAAGGTGTTTTCCTTCCCATCCTATCCACGGAAAAGCATGTCGCTAAAACCGATTACGTGTACCGTGACACAAAAGGTATTATGGCATGGCTGGATGTCCGGGATGGGGAACATTATAAATTTGATGACGGGACAAAAAATGCAATCTTTATCATTCAGGGAAATGCCAATACTTCCGTCGATATGCGTGTAGAAGCGCTCAAACGGATTCAAAGCGATTTAGCGGAATGTATGCCTCAGTTAGAATTTGAGATACAGGTTATCGAGGGGTAATTCATACTGAGAAATTGAGCTTCTTCGTTTCCTGTACGGTTAAGCTGAATTTCAGAAATCGAAGAAGAGTTCTACCGCTCCGCAAGTTCCGGTTTTTTGAATAAGGAGATTGCCCAAAACGACAAGAAGAACCGGAATGCTTCCCGATGAATTAAGCCGATATCAAGGGCAACGGCGACCAGAAGAGCCGACCGTATGCCTAATTTGTTTTTACCGAATCCAATTAGCCAGTGTACAAAGGCTTCGTCGTATTGGTAGTCTTGGATAAAATCGATGACGGTCTTTTTCAGCACGGGATCGCTCGTTTTTTTCGTTTCAAAAATTTCATCGAGTATATCGATGAAAAGAATGGACGGCGATTGTTTTTCGTTCCGGTATTTTTCAAACATATAATAAAAGTCGTTTTGGATGCCCATTAACGATGCCAGTGCAAGCAGCGCTTCGTTTTCGATATAGGGCGGAACGGTGTCCCTGCGGAGAATATCCAGAATAAACATAGGGGAATTATCTGCATTAAAAAGCTCCAGCGCACGTATCCCCTTTAGTATCAGCGCGGGGTTTTCCGCTTGGGATAGTATGGTGCCGATTTTAGGCTGGCTGTAACTGTCGTTCAGCCGGGCAAGGGCGACCATCGCTTCTCCGGCAAGATAGTAGTCGCCGCTGTCGAGCGCTGCCCGTAAGGGGGTAACCGCCTGCTGCACATTGAATTTGGCGAGTATCCGCGCGGCGAGCGGCGCTGTGGTAAACGCCCCTTGTTCAAGCTCTTTTAACACCACAGTACGCACTTTTGCATTGATGGTATTCATCGAATAAAGCGCCCGTAATGCGTTCATCCGAATCGTAAACCGCGGAGATTCAAGGTAATGCAGCAGCTGATCGCAGGATACCGATGAAGCAATTTCGCCGAGTTCGTTGAGGATTTTCTCTTCGGTTTCGATGGTCTCGCTTCGGTCTAATTTATGCAGAAGGTTGAGTGCCTTCATATCGCGGGGAGAAAAGAGCACGGCAAGCGTTTCAAACACGCGGTAACTGCCGAGGTTCAAGAGTTTGCGCTGGAATACGATACCGATTGCAATAATGGCGATAACTATCAAGAAAAATATTTGATACGATTGCAGGTAGGAAAAACCTTGCACCCGCAAAAGGTCGAGTATCGTTCCGCCGAGGATGGAACCAGCGCCGCCGGTAATCGCAAGGATAAAGTAATAGAGCATACTTAAATCCATCAGCGCCTCTTCCGGCACCATCGCGAAGAAATATGCTTGCGACGAATTATCCTGCCCGACAAAACCGACATTGCTGATCATCGTAAATAAGATGAGAAAAACGGTACTGAGTATACCGGCGCTTGCAAGTCCCGGCGCAAAGAAAGCCGGTATTAACGAAAGGGCGCTGATTGCGCTGAAAATGATAAAGATCGGTTTAGCGCCGATGCGGTCGATAATTAGATGCATTAAAAGCCCGACGCTGAGAGCGCCTACAAGTGAGTACACGGATAAGATGGTCGCCGCGCTATCTCGTCTACTGTAAACCTCTTTTGCATACACGATGATAAACGGGCGGATCATCGCAATACCGAGACTGATAATAAAGAACGCCAACACGAACCGTCTAAAGTTTGCATCTTTAAAGGCATCACGAATGTGCCTCAAAAAAGTGGAGCCTTGGCGCGGGGTAGTATTGTCTTTCCGCTTCTGACGGTTCGGCTTTGCGGACTGAGGTTCCGGTATTCTAAACAGCAGGATAGAGGCGATAAAGCCGAGCAGTATGCCGATCATGCTGGCAAGGTTATAGCTTTGTACCGAAGGATCCCTCCGTAAAAGCCATGCCAGCAAAATAGTGGCGAGTAATGCCGCAAGGTTGTTGATTAAGGAAAGACGCACGATATACGAGCTGCGGTCTTTCCCGGGTGCAAGTATTCTGATAACAGGATTATTGGCAATCATCCCAACACCGCGGAAAAAATTGAACAGTCCTACCGCAAGCAATAGACAATAGAGCGCATACTGATCGTGTCCCGCAGATACAAGAAAAGGGATGGCAAGCAGCGGCAAGAGCGAGGCGGTACGCAAAAGCCATGTACTGCCGAATGTCTGCATAATGCTGAAACGCATCACCATCAATTTACCAAGCGGAATGGCAAAAAAAGAAAGGTACATAAATGCGGTCAGTAGACCGACTACAGTTGTATTCGCTTTTAAAAACAGCGCATAAAGGGTAACCGTATTGCCGGTAACAAGCGCAAAAGAAAAAGAATTGAAGATATTGTAAATGTCGTAGATTCGCCGCCCTCGCTTAATTTTATAGGCCGACAGTTGCTCATTCATCGGCCATATTGTATAGTGAACGTATGAAAAACTCAACGGTACCCCTCCGCTCGGAGGTCGCAAAAAGCGACCAATGGGATTTAAGCAAACTTTTTACAAATGATGCGGACTGGAATGCCTCACTGAAAGACATTACCGCCGCAAAAGACCGCGTATTAACCTACAAAACTGCCTTTGCCGCACCTGAAAAACTGACTGCCGAAACAGTACTCGGCTGTTTACAGGCGGTGGAAACGGCGTCCCGTATTTCGGAAAAGACAAGCCATTATGCCTTTTTGATGAAGTCGGTGGATGAAAGCGATCCTAAAAACATCGAACGGGTTTCCCTCGCGATGATGGCCGACACGGAACTTTCTTCCGAAACAAGCTGGTTTATTCCCGCTTTGCTGGATATTCCCGAACAGACTATCCGCGGCTGGCTCGATCCTGCCGGGAAAACAGGCGCCGCCTTTGCCCCCTACAAAGTCTTTATCGAAAAACTGATTAGATTGAAGGCTCATACATTGAGCGAGAAAGAAGAAAAGCTTCTGTCGCTTTTAGCCGAATCGCAGGATGTCGAACGCCGCAGCTTCTCGACGCTTACGAATGTAGACTTCCGTTTCGGTTCGATTGAAACTCCCGACGGCGCGAAAGAACTTACTCAATCTTCATATTCACAGTTCTTAATCAATCCCGACCGGAATATCCGCAAGCAAGCGTATATGCAATTTTACGGCACGTTCGACACGTATAAAAATACGATAGCGTCCTTATACACCGGTCAAGTGCAGCAAAATATCGCGCTTGCCCGTATCCGCGGATACGGCTCCGCCCGTGAACAGGCGCTCTATCCCGATAAGGTTCCGACGGAAGTATACGACAATCTTATCAGCACAATCCGGAAAAACTTGGAGCCGCTGCATCATTTTTATGCGCTTATGCAAAAATCGCTCAAACTTGATGAGCTGCGGCACTATGATGTGTATGTTCCGTTGGTGGGCGAAGTGCGGCGCCACACTCCGTATAACGAAGCCGTCGATATGATTACCGAAGCGTTACAGCCGCTCGGCGATGAATATGTTACCACGCTGCGGAACGGACTGCTCGGCGGCTGGGTTGACCGGTACGAAAATAAGGGCAAGCGTTCGGGCGCTTTTTCATGGGGCGGCTTTGAAGGCGATCCGTATATCATGGTCAACTATAAGGAAGACGTTATCCGGGATGTATTCACCCTTGTGCACGAAGGCGGGCATTCCATGCACTCGTGGTATTCAGTGCGGAACAATCCGTTTTTAAGCTACAATTACACGATTTTCGAAGCGGAGGTTGCCTCAACCTTTAACGAGGAGCTGCTGTTCCGCTCTATGCTGAAAAGCACGAGCGATCCCAAAATGCGGGCATACCTGCTGAGTATTCGTGTAAGCGATATTCTTGCAACGCTGTATCGCCAGACGATGTTTGCCGAATACGAACATATCACGCATAAACTTGTTGAAGAGGGAACGCCGCTTACCATCGAGAACCTTCGCAGCGAGTACCGCAAACTGCTGACCGCTTACTTCGGTCCCGCGATGCACTTTGAGGAATGCAGCGATCTTGAAGGTTTGCGTATCCCGCATTTTTACAATTCATTCTATGTGTACAAATACGCGACCGGTATTTCGGCATCGCTTGCCCTTGCCGAACGGGTATGCTCGGGAGGAAAAACGGAGCGGGAGGATTACTTTAAGTTTTTAACCTCCGGCGGTTCCCGCTATCCCATCGAGTCGCTGCGGATTGCCGGCGTCGATATGGCTTCTCCCGAACCGGTTGAGGCAGCCTGTAAGCACTTTGCGCACTTAGTAAGCGAGCTTGAAAAAGCCTTAGCCGCTCTATAACCCGATTGCTCTGCCGCCGTGACTCTTGAACAAGCTCAAGCGATTATCGCTTCGCCTCTTTTCAACGCTTTTTTAGAACCGGCGGCAGATCGGCGCGCCTTTATAACGGAACGGTTGGCGGCGCAAGGAATTCCCTACCGTACCGTTACCCTTCAAGATAAAACTCACATTGTTATTACCTACCGGCAATCTGCGTACAATCCCCGCTTTAAGATGAAAACGCTGATAGCGCACTATGACCGCGCCGCCGGTACACAGGGCGCAAATGATAATTCCGCCGCCTGCGTACAGCTATTGCTGTTTGCTCAAATGCTGCTGCATAAACGGGATGCGCATAACATCCGCATCATCTTTACCGACGGCGAGGAAGCCGGAGCGGATGGCATTAAAAACCAAGGGGCATACCGCTTGGGGCAAGGCCTACGTGCGCTTTCAATGCAGCAGGATGAACATCTTTGTGTTTGATATGTGCGGCAGCGGGGATACGCTCATCCTTTCAGAGTCCGGAATATACGGCAGGGATACACGAAAAACGGCGGCGCTTTCCGCTCTGCATCGGCGCTGCCGCATCTATGCCGACGCCGCGTGCAGGGGACGCTGGCTTTCGCTGCCGACTGCCTACAGCGACAACGCGGGGCTTATTTCCGCCGGATTAACCGCGCAGGTTATCACCGTATTGCCGAGGGCGGAAGCGGAGCTGTTAATGCGGTATATGCCGCCTTCTGTATTCCAGCCAAAAGTGAAGGAAAATGGTATGCATTCCGACAGGAGCAGCATCAAGACAGCGATATCCGACGGTAGTGACGTTGGATCGCAAAACAAGGGGAAAAGCTCTGCCAACGAAAGCGCCGCTCAAGTGCTCCAACGGTGTATTATCACCAATGCCCATGTTCCGCCTGATTCGCCGCTTGCCGCCGTCATTCCGCAGACATGGCAGCGGATGCACACCCCGCAGGACAGCCTCGAAACACTGACACCGCAAGCCTTTATCCTAGTCGATAAAATACTTCGGTATCTGGCGGAGGTGAAAGAAGCGGCCGGATAAAAGAACTATATACTTTTGAAACAAACGAAAAACTTGATAGATTTGTCAAATATTGACAAATCTATCAAGTTTTAATACTGTATTCCGAACATATAAACAGGAGTGATATTATGTTATTGGGTTATGGTGCGAGAAACTGCTGGTGTTTTAAAGATTGGATTGATATTGATCTAAGATTGGACGGTTATGTTCCCAAAGAAATTGCACAAGGGAAAAATTTTTCAACGATTTTAGGCTTTAAAGGGGCTAATGCCTCCGGCAAAACGAATGCGTTAAAAATATTTGCGTTTATTGCCGATTTTGCACAAAACAGTTTCTTGTATCCGACTGACAGCAAAATCCTTTTTGATTCGTTCTTTTTAAATGAAGAAAATTCGGACTTTTACGTTGAATTTATTATTCACGATATTGAATACCGGTATGAATGTACTTTATCTAAAGATAAAGTTATCAATGAAGTCTTGTTCGAAATAAAAAATTCCGGCGACTATGTACTATTTAAAAGAAATTTTAATAAAATTTTAGAAAATCATTTATATGATAATGCAACAAAAATAATCTATCGAGACAACGCCTCTTTTATTAGCACATTACATCAATATGGCGTTGAGAATATTAGTATAATATATGGCTTTTTTAGTAGAAAAACTATCAATGTAACATATAGAGGCTTACGCCATGAAATCGATAGGAATATACCTGCTATTTCGAATTCTTATTTTCATAACAAAGATGCATTAATCTTTACTAAAAATTTAATAAAAAAATTTGATACGGGAATATCCGATATTGAGATCTCTTTTAGGGAAGATGAAGCAGCAGAAAAAAGTTATTTCCCGATTTTTTCCCATGATGATGCCGGTTCTATAAAAAAATTAACGATCGATCAGGAATCATCGGGTACGAAAGCGCTCTATATAGATTTATTTTTTTATTACACTAATTTAAAATCGGGAGGAGTTTTAATTCTTGATGAATTCGATATCAACCTTCATCCTGATATTTTACCGCATTTAATTAAACTTTTTACAGATAATGTAACCAATCCGCTTTCGGCGCAAATGTTGTTCACAAGTCATAATGCGGAAATATTAGATATTCTGGGAAAGTATCGAGCATACATAGTAGAGAAAGAAGCCGGAGAAAGTTTTGCTTATCGGCTCGATGAGCCTAAGACAAATATTTTAAGAAACGATCGGCCTATTTCCGTTCCTTATCGACGGCATTTTTTAGGAGGTTATCCTAAAATTGAAGCATAATAATCCTAAAAAGACGAAAAAACTGGAACACTTCCCTCGTGATAGTGTTGATATGGTATTTCCTGTGATTAAGGAATGGCTTTCTTTTAATTTTAAGTATTTTGATGGAAGTCAATCGGCCGGTCAAAATTTTACGGATTGGACAAAAGTGCAGCTGGAGAAATTATTTGAAAAGTTAAAGTGGTATTCTTCGGACTCAAAATTGCATTGGCAAAAAACATCTCTTGGTCATGGTGGGCTGCATTGTTTGGAGGTATACGGTGATTTTCCTTCAGGTTCGGCTTTTACCTATCCCAAACATATTCCTTCGGGAGTTCAATGGGCACGTTTTCGATTGGAAGGAGATATGAGACTTATTGGTTTCTTTATCGATAAGGATGATATTCCAAAAGAAGATGAGCCTTTTACGCATATTTTTTATATTGTATTTCTTGATGCTTATCATCAATTTTATAATAGTGACAACAATAAGTAATCTCTCGCACTGTGTTCTTTGCGAGTACGTTACGATTTGTATCTCAATACGGTATTGTGATTAAAAAATGCTTGTGAATCTAAAAAAACTCAAAGCAGTAGGGTTGCTTAAAAGAAACTTTCACTTTATACTAAATCATACTTTCTCTTATCAATGGAAGCTGATGGGATCTGGTGGTCTTCGCGGTCTTCAAAACCGTTGGTTGCATAATTCGCAACGGCAGGTTCGATTCCTGCCTCTTCCGGTTTTCTGTTGTAGGTGTGGCTGTGCTAAGTGTTTTGTTTGTGGCAGCATTTTCGACAGATGCCGAAAAACTCGCTTGTGTGTCTAAAAAAGTTTGGTCTGTAGACTATATATTGGACAATCGAGCTGTCCTATCTTGTTTAGAAGAAAAAGCCTACGATTTTCTGTTATTTGATTTTGAAGCGGGAGGCGAGTATCCGCCGAATATAATCAAAGAAATTTACGGGCAATATCCCATTTTACCTATCTTTTTATTATCACATCAACATTGTAACTTTGTAGAAAAGGCAGCTTTTGCAACAAATATGATATTGGGCTGTTTTTCTATTCCTTATGAATTCAATATATTACACAATACTATTCAAAATACGCTTGAAGGAAAAATTATCCGAATAATCGATATGTATGATATAGATCCGGTAACGGCTCCGCTTTATACAAAATTGCAGGGGCAGAGTGTCGAGATTCAAATGGTACGGAACTTTATTTTACAGACAGCACAGCAACATTCGCATGTATTGCTTTACGGAGAAAGCGGTTCAGGTAAAGAAGTTGTTGCTTCGCTTATTCATTACTATTCTAAAAATCGACCCGGCAAATATCTACCGATAAATACTACCTGCATTGCGGAAGATCTCGCGGAGAGCTTGTTGTTTGGCTCGTGTAAGGGAGCCTATACCGGAGCAATCGATAAGGAAGGTCTCTTTTCGGAAGCAGATCAAGGAACATTGTTCTTTGATGAAATAGAGAATCTTACACTGAATTTGCAAGCAAAACTCTTGCGGGTTCTTGAAACGCACGAATATTATAAACTGGGAGGAACTCAAAAGCACTCTTCTGATTTTAGATTAATTTGTGCGACAAATTGCGATCTGCAAGAAATGGTAGATCAGGGCCTTTTTCGATTAGATCTTTTTTATCGTCTTGATGTTGCCCACCTTATTGTTCCCCCGCTGCGCCAGCATAAAGAAGATATCGGAGTGCTGGCATATAATTATTTAAAACAAACGAGAAAACACTTATCACGGGAGGCTCTGTCTCTGCTGTGTAAGCATAACTGGCCGGGGAATGTCCGTGAACTTTTTAATTGTCTGGAACGGGCGGTGTTTGCAGCAAAGGCCTCTCCTGTACTGTTCCCGCAGCATTTCGACATTTAACATAGCACAGCTTTTGAAAAAGCTCTTCCAAATACCGCGCTTCCCGGGCGGATAATCCCGCTCTTGCAATTATCTCTTGGAAAAACCGGATGTTGTCTTCTTTCCCTGCATGTTTAAAAAGTCCCATTTTACATAAGCAGTCGTTTATATGTTCCGATGCCGAGGTAATCCGCGTATAGGGGATGCGTTCGTATCCATACTTTCGGGGGCTATAGGCGCGGAACAGGGTATAGCAGACAATTTGTACGGCATGCGAAAGGTTAAGCGATGGAAAATCGGGGGCAGACGGGATGTTGACCGCTATCGAACAAACATTTAATTCCTCATCGGTAAGTCCGGTTCGTTCATTTCCAAATACGATGCCGGTACACCCCTCTGCCGTATTAAATGAAAACGAAGCAAAATCCTCCGGGGTCATTCCCCATGATTTGCGTTTTTCTCCTACACGCCGTGTTGTTCCGGCGATAATACAGCAATCGGCAACTGATGCTTTTAATCCCGTAATTGAAGGTTCAAAAAAACGGGCTTGCTGCCATATTGATCCGGCATGGATAGCTAACCGGAGAATTTCTTCTTCGTCATAATCTTTTTTGTTACCCACAATACGTAAATCGGAACAATTATTGTTGGCCATTGATCTGCAAACAGCACCGATGTTACGGCTTATTTCAGGGCGGCAGAGAATAACCGCAACCGGAAGCCGTTCTTGAGAGGTTGAAGTACCCATAGCAATATTTTGTGTAGAGAACGCTTGCTATGTCAAGTGCTTCGGAGTATAATAAAAGATGTAAGCGTGGGAGCTGTCTAATAAACCATCTAAAAGGAATACGCTATGGATAATGTGCTGCAAGGTAAAAGCGCATTGGTCGTCGGCGGGACAAGTGGAATTGGATACTGCTTAGTGCAATCGCTTTTACAAGAGTCTGTTTCTGTTGTAGTGCAGGGGCGGATTAAGTCAAAACATGTTACAAATCTTTGCTGCCAAGGAAATGTAGCCTGTTTTATTTGTGATTTGCAAAAAGTCTCCTATGTGGAAGAGCTGTGTAAGTATGCCAATGCTGCCGACATCCTGTGCGTTGTTTACGGTCCGTTTTTACAAAAACCGCTTGATATGACTACTGCGGAGGAATGGAACACAACCGTATATGCGAACCTTACGCTGCCGGGAATATTGGTTTCATCGGCTTTAGCCGGTATGAAAGAGCGAAAATGGGGTCGTATTTTGTTATTCGGCGGTACGGAAACGCATGTTTTACGCGGTTTTCGGACAAATGCCGTATACGGAGCGGCAAAAACGGGGATTATGTCACTTGTAAAATCCGTGAGTATGGAATATGCTCAATATGGTATTACGGCTAATGCCGTTTGTCCGGGTTTTACTGATAGCGGTTTATTGCCGGAAGAGACGCGGGCTATATGGGCAAAAAAAAATCCGGACGGTAAACTGATTAATCCGTCTGCAATTACGGATGCTGCGCTCTTTTTATTAAAGGATAGCTCTTATAATGGGGTTGTGCTGCCGGTTGACAAAGGGTGGTCGTCATTTTAAGGCTAAGCCTCTTGAATAGGGATATGAATACAAGTATAATTTTTATTTTATAAATAATTAGACTGAATAAAGGATTGTCATATGAATGATGCAGAAATAATTCAGAGTTTCGACAACGAAAAAGACAAAAGCCTTAAAATACAACTCCAAAAGGTAGAAGGGCTTGAAAAATGTATCGTGATTATTCTGTCGGGATATATCGATACATATAATTCAACATTCTTTCAAAAAAGAGTTACAACCTTGATTGACGCAGGGTATATTCAAATTATTTTTAATTGTGCCCATTTGGACTATGTTTCTTCTACCGGTATCGGTTCTTTTACCGCTTTTCTAAAGGCAGTAAAAGGAAAGGGCGGTGATATTGTATTATTAAGCCTTCAGCCGAAAGTATATGAAGTGTTCCAATTGCTTGGTTTTGCTTCTTTCTTTACTATCCATGATTCCTTAGAAACGTCTATTGAATTCTTTAAAAATAAAGGGACAAATGCTGCTCCTCAGATTAATCTTTTCCCTAAAATTTTTTCGTGTCCTATCTGTGCAAAAAAATTAAAAGCGCCTCGCGCTGGTCGCTTCCGCTGTTCCGAATGTAAAACTATTCTAGCGGTTGATAATAACGCACAGGTTTCACTCGGTTGATATTATATAAAATCAATACTTGTGTAGAAGTTGTGGATATCTTGTAAACCATATATCTGCATTTTTTGTCTTTTATTATATCGTCTGTATCGTTTTTGTTGCATAAAGCCTTGTATGTAAAGGCTTTACATTCTTTTAATATAAAGTATGTTCTATTTATATCGGTTAAAAAAGAGAGAAAATACTAGAGCCGTATTGATGATAACTTGTGGATAATCTGTTATGTCGGTGAGTAAGCTGTGAATAATCGGTGTCGAATGATGCCTTGATAAAAAAAGCTTCCTAAAATATGATGTAAACATAAGGAGAAATTATGGCATACTATTATGAAGAACCGTCGCATACTTTTAATGAGTATCTGTTAATTCCGCGTTATACCGGCGTTGAACATAGTCCCCAAAATATTGATCTGCATACGCCCCTTACCCGTTTTTCTACCGGAGAAAAACCGCTGTATACGCTCAATATTCCGTTAGTTTCGGCAATTATGCAGTCGGTTTCCAATGACGGTATGGCTATTTCCCTTGCAAAAGAGGGCGGATTATCCTTTATTTTCTGTTCGCAGAGTATAGAAAAACAGGCTGCAATGGTTGCTGCTGTTAAAGACTATAAAGCCGGTTTTGTGGAAAGCGATTCAAACTTAAAACCTGAGAATACTTTGGAAGACGTATTACGGTTAAAGGAAAAAACAGGGCATACAACGGTTGCTGTTACCGATGATGGTACTGCGCACGGCAAATTACTCGGCGTTATTACCGGTCGTGATTATCGTCCAAGTAGAATGGCGCGCGATTTAACCGTTGCAAAATTTATGACGCCGATTGAAAAGATCCACTATGCCGGCGAAGGTGTTACCTTAAAGGAAGCAAATGATATTATCTGGGAATATAAGCTCAATTCCCTCCCCGTCCTTGATTCCGAAGGAAAACTGGTGGCGTTTGTATTCCGCAAAGACTATGAAAGCAAAAAAGAGCATCCGAATGAGTTGCTTGACGAAAAAAAGCGGTACTTGGTGGGTGCAGGGCTTAATACCCGCGATTATGAGCAGCGTGTTCCTGCTCTGGTGGCGGCCGGCGCTGATGTCTTGTGTATCGATTCCTCCGACGGCTTTTCGGAATGGCAAAAGCGTACTATTAAGTTTGTAAAAAAGCAGTATGGCGATAAAATTCCTATCGGAGCCGGAAATGTCGTTGACGAAGACGGTTTTATCTTTTTAGCGGAGGCTGGCGCTGATTTTATTAAAGTGGGGATTGGTGGCGGCTCTATCTGTATTACCCGCGAAACCAAAGGCATAGGACGAGGCCAGGCAACAGCGCTTATTGAGGTTGCCAAAGCCCGTGATAACTATTTTAAGAAAACAGGCGTCTATATCCCCATCTGTTCTGATGGCGGCATTGTATATGATCATCATATCACGATGGCGCTTGCGATGGGCAGCGACTTTTGTATGCTGGGGCGTTACTTTGCCCGTTTTGATGAAAGCCCGACAAACAAAATACTGGTAAACGGCAGTTATATGAAAGAATATTGGGGTGAAGGCTCGTCACGGGCACGAAACTGGCAGCGTTACGATTCCGGCGGAGACAGTAAACTGGCATTTGAAGAGGGCGTCGATTCCTATGTTCCCTATGCCGGCTCATTGCATGACGGAGTTAAAACAACGCTCTATAAGGTACGTTCTACGATGTGTAATTGCGGCGTTTTAACTATTCCGGAGCTGCAAAAGAATGCAAAAATAACATTGGTCTCCCCTTCCAGCATTGTGGAAGGCGGTTCTCACGATGTTATGCTGAAAGACGTGCGCTCCTCTATACGCTAAAAAACAGCCGCCCTCTTTATAGAACGGTGTAATTTCTATCGGGCATTTCTAAAAATCACCATTTTTAGAGATGCCCGATATTGTTTTGTTAAAGCAACCTAATGAGCGGTCGGAGTTTCGCGGCGGTTTTCGCGAATCTTGTTTTTCATCAAGGGGGGCTGACCGGTTGCATCGAGTGCATCGCGCCAGAGCGAGCCGTCCGGTTCAACATAGTTGCGTGAACGGACAACGACATTGATCGGTAGGTGAACAAACTTGTTGTACATCAGCCCCACAATCAGTTTTGTCTTGCCTGCCATAGCAGCATGTACCGCATTATTCCCGAGCCGTTCGCAGTAAATGGAGTCAACCGGTGCGGCCGGCGCCGAACGAATTTGATAGCTCGGATCGATATACTTTAAATTGATATGGATGGATTTTGCCTTAAAGTAAGCGTCAATTTGTTCTTTTAAGAATACACCGATATCGGAAAGGCGCTTATTCCCCGAATCGTCGGTTTCATTTTTGCTCTGCATCAAGTCTTGCCCTGCCCCTTCCGCAACAACAATGACCGTATAATGACTTTGTTCCAAACGGTCTTCCAGATGCTTTAAAAAACCGTTTTCGCCTTGCATATCGAAAGGAATTTCGGGGATGAGTACAAAGTCAACTTCATGACTTGCGATAGCGGTATGCGTGGCAATAAAGCCCGATTCTCGTCCCATCAGCTTGACTAATCCAATACCGTTAATCTGAGATTGTGCTTCCATACGGGCGGCGGCAACTGCTTCGGAGGCTTTTACAACTGCCGTGTCGAATCCGAAAGATTTTTGAATGAATGATAAGTCGTTGTCAACGGTTTTTGGAATGCCGACAACGGAGATACAAAGGTTTCGCCGTTCAATCTCTTTTGCAATTTCCAAAGCGCCTTTTTGCGTTCCATCTCCTCCGATAACAAAGAGGATATTTAAATTGAGGCGTTCAATTCCATCGACAATTTCGACAACTCGGGTGCCGCCACCGCGCGAAGTACCGAGGATTGTGCCTCCCGTTTTATGGCATGCGTCTACAACTGTCGGATTTAAGGGCATAACGTCAAAATGGTAATCCGGTAAAAGTCCTTTGAAGCCGAATCGAATACCGCTTATTCGTTTTACGCCGTACCGTCCCCACAAACAGCGTACTACCGAGCGGATAACGTCATTAAGACCGGGACACAGTCCACCGCATGTGATAATACCTGCGTGTACGTGGCTCGGATTAAAGAATATTTTTTCCCGCGGGCCTGCTTTTTCGATAAGTTGTTCACGCTTAAAGGGGCCGTACTGCTCTCCGACTTTGGATTCCAGCCGAAAGCGTATAAAATCATCATTCGTAACATAATTAGCGATACGGTCTCCAACTACGTTTGACAGGTGAATGGGAGACGGTATTTTACAGGGGCCGAGTGTCTCAATGGTAAAATCAAATTCCTCATCACGGCGCATAATGAACCTCCGTTATATCGAATATATCAAGCTCCAATTTTAGGGAGCTATAATTTGGGATTTTCCATAATTATCGATGATAACTGATGTTACAGTATCATAAAATCGCAGGGCTTGAAAGGGAGAAAAAGCGTTTTTTGATTGACAGATTTATCGATTTTCTTCATTATAAGGATATCTATGGCACAGAAAAAAGAATCTTTCCTTACACGCATATTACAGCTTTTTTTTCCGCAGGCTGATGCAGAGGCGATAAAGAAACGGCACTTAAAAGCGTTGGCAAAGGAAATTTCAAAAAATAAATTCGGAAAATGGTATAAACCCTCTTCTGAGGAGCTTCAGCAACAGATGGCTCGTTTCTTTTTTGAACTGTACAAGATTGTCGGTCCTGCACGAGCGCTTCTTGCAAGTGCTGCCTCGTCAAAGGTTCTCAAGTCTATCACCGTAGAGCAAAATTTGTCAAAACAGCAGCATCAAATACGAGAAAAGCTGACGCCCGAAGCTATTAAAGAACGCGCAAAAACAACCAATCAAAAAGAGCTGAGTCTTCAGGTACAGAAAGAATTTGATGCTTTTATGCGTGAATTTGACGGCAAAAAGATAGATGAGATCGATACATTGTACCGACAGCTCAACGAATTTATCCATTTTGTGCTGTTTGATTATTACTTCTTTTTAAAAAAATTTGATCCCGCCTTGCCGGAAGATAAATTTTCTTATACACCAAACTTTTCGAATGTCAACGGTGAATATCTTAAAGATGAATTAAACGATTTTATCGTTGTACTTAACGGGCTTTCGCTTGATGCAAATTGGGAAAAGCTTTTTGCAATTATTACTGCATACAAAAATGTACAACCGGTTAATGCTCCGCAGTGGAAAAAATATCTTGGCCTTTTAAATGACGTACGCCGTTCTCATATTCTGGAAAAAATTATTCAGCATATTACAAAAAATCCTACCTATATAGTGGAAATCAGTCCTTTCACCGAAAAGGTTACCGATGAGTATCTTAAACAAATAGAACGATCTATTGATAATACGTTAAAAGATATTGTTGCGGAACAAAAGAATTCTCAAGTAGCAGTATTGGTACAGCGTGTATTTGGGAATGTTATTCCTT
This sequence comes from Treponema medium, assembly GCF_017161265.1. NCBI lineage: Bacteria > Pseudomonadati > Spirochaetota > Spirochaetia > Treponematales > Treponemataceae > Treponema > Treponema medium. The sequence continues at coordinate 931,392 of NZ_CP031393.1, forward strand.
CAGGTACTAAAAACTATAATCCGCGTTCCAATGCGGCATTTGAGAAACGAGGGCTTGAAGGTTATATCTATGCCGATGCAATGAACTACCTCAAATCATTTTTAGTTGAATACTTTAAAAGTGATGTCAGGGCTCTCTCCGATTTAATTTTAGTACGCGGGCAATGGACACAGCAGGTTCTGTCTGCCGAATATTCAGAAAGCTATCATAATTTAATGCATATTTCGACCAAACTTTTGGAGTTTGACGAAAAGCTTTCAGAAGTTTCCGAAATGGGGGTTAAATTCCGTACGCTGTTGTCACGAATGGAGCGGGAGAAAGAAGCCGGCCGCCAAGTACAAAAACACTTGGATAATGTTAACGAAGCCGCTCTTAAATTGCTTAAAGTTGCTATTAAAAATATTATGACGCTTGGAAATGCTATAAAGAATTGTATTGCCGACTATGATAAACCTCATCGCGATTTACTGCAAAACTGGAAGGAAATCGAACAGCATTCCGATAAGCCCATACGGGAATGGATGACTGCTGTTTATACAAAAATTTATAATTTTATCATGCTTGAACAGGTCGTTTTAAAGAAAGAAGAATAGAGCCTTTCTGAGAGGTCTTGTTTATGGAAAAGATATTTGACTCGGTACGAGAGTTGGATAAGCGGGCGGAAGATACCTTTAATCTAAAAAACGGCGTGCTGATGGAGCATGCAGCTCGCAGCATGGCTGAACGTATCCGGAGTATTCTTTCATCGTGTTTATTGTATCCACAAAATATACAGGAACCCGCGAGGCAGAAAAATGCATGGGATTTGCCGTATTCGCACATCAAACTGCCACAGCCAGAACCGCCGTTTATACAGATTGTTTGCGGTTCGGGTGATAATGGTGGAGACGGGTATGCTCTTGCACGGCTGCTTGCCGATTTTTGTGCTGTTCGGATTGTTTCGGTAAAAGAACCGAAATCGCCTTTGTGTAAACTACAACGGGAGCGGCTTGAGCTGCTCGGCATACCGGTAGCTGCCGAATTGCAAGAACGTTGTGATGTGCTGGTCGATGCGGTGTTCGGTACCGGAATCCGCGGCAGCCTTGATAGCGAAATGTGCGCTTTGATTGAACGGATGAATGCCGTACAGAGCTATAAGGTTGCCTGCGATATTCCGAGCGGTTTAAATGAATTCGGTATACCGTCGACTGTTGCGTTCCGCGCCGATGAAACTTGTACCATGGGTGCCCTTAAAACCGCTCTCTATGCCGACGCCGCAAAGGATTATACCGGCACTATTCATGTTTGTAATCTCGGTCTGCCGCGGCGCTGCTACGAAGGTGAGACCGACACCTTTCTCTTGTCTGTAGCGGATATGAAGCTGCCTCACCGCAGCGTACAAAATACCCACAAGATGAGCTACGGACACGGCCTTTTTTTCTGCGGTGAAAAAAACGGCGCCTGTATGTTGGCAGCCACAGCTGCGCTCCACTTCGGAATCGGTTTGGTGACTGTATTCGGAGAACCTGTGCCTGCCGCTCCGTTCGATTTTATGTATACGTTGCAGCTGCCCGAAAATTTTTCGGCAGCAATGGTCGGCTCCGGATTAGGGCGAAGTTCCGATGCACAGGCTCGGGCGTTCGACTTTCTTTCACAAGAGCACGTTCGGGAACAGCCTCTTATTCTTGATGCCGACATACTGCATAACACCAAGCTGCCTGAACTGCTGCCGCTTTTCAAAGCGCCTATTTTAACGCCGCATCCAAAGGAGTTCCAAAGTCTGCTTGCAAATAGCGGGCTTGCGCAGGTAAGTGTCGCCGAAATACAGGAGCGCCGGTTTGAATATTTGAGGCAGTTTTGCGGCGCTTTCCCGCAGGCAGTTATAGTATTGAAAGGCGCTTATCCACTGATTGGGTGCGGAAACCAAGTATTTGTGAACCCGCTCGGAACCAATGCGCTCGCCAAAGCGGGTTCGGGCGATGTCTTGAGCGGGATGATTACCGCATTAGCGGCGCAAGGATATTCGCCGCTTGAAGCAGCCCTGACAGGTAGCCTTGCCCATGCCGAGGCTGCAAAGCTACTGCATACTTCCGACTACGGTTTAACGGCGAGTGCACTTGCGGAGGCCGCTGCTAAGCTGGGATAGAAGACATAGCGATCCTATCACATATTGGTAGGTGATCCTATCTTGAGCTTCAGTCAGTATGCCGTACTATAGGTCTGTTTAACATCTTTAGGGGTTTTCCGATCATTGTCCTGTATCGGTAGCGCTGCAACTACTATAAATATATTTTAAATGTCCAACATAAAAAACCGTCCTCTTGCTAAAACGGATAAAACTTTCTATAATAGTAAACTATCATTTTCTTAAAAGTGATTAGGAGAAAAATATGGAAACTCGAAGCCGTTATGCCCCGTCTCCAACAGGATTACAGCACATTGGCGGAGTACGTACTGCATTATTTAATTATCTTTTTTCCCGCGCTACCGGCGGAAAATTCATCTTGCGTATAGAAGACACCGATCAAACCCGCTATGCCGCCGAATACGAAACAAATCTTTACGATACCCTTGATTGGCTTGGAATTGATTGGGATGAAGGCGGCCCCCGCGGCGGTCCGTATGCCCCCTATATTCAGTCGCAACGTTCCGAATTATACCGCGAGTATGCGGATAAACTCGTCAAAAGCGGCCATGCCTATTATTGTTTTTGCGATGAAGAACGGCTCGAACGCATCAGAAAAATTCAAACTATGAATAAAATGCCTCCGGGATATGATCGGCACTGCCGCAATTTAACGCAGGAAGAAATCGATGCGAACATAGCAGCGGGAAAGCCCTATGTTATCCGCCTCAAGGTGCCGCTTGAAGGAACAACGGTGTTCCATGATGTCCTTCTCGGTACAATCGAGTGGAAAAACGAAGACATCAATCCCGACCCCATCTTGCTGAAAAGCGACGGCTTCCCCACCTATCACTTGGCAAACGTTGTCGATGATCATTTAATGAAGATTACGCATGTCATGCGCGCCCAAGAATGGATTCCCTCTACACCGATGCATGTGTTGATGTATAAGGCATTCGGGTGGGATCATCCTGATTTTTGCCATTTACCGATGGTAATGGGAAATGACGGACATAAGCTTTCCAAGCGGCACGGCGCGACCAGCTGTAATGAATTCCGTAACAACGGCTATTTAAAAGAAGCGATTATTAACTATGTTGCGATGCTCGGCTGTTCTTACGAAGAAGGACGGGATATGTTCTCGCTCCAAGAATTGGGTGAACGGTTTAATCCCGAACACATCAACAAGGCTCCGGCGATTTTCGACTATAAAAAGTTGGAATGGTTTAACGGGCAGTATATGCGGCTTAAAACCGATGAAGAACTCTTTGAGTTGACGTGGCCGTTTATTGCGAACTCCGGAATCTTCGGTGAGCAGGATCAAAAAGCTCGTGAAGCAGCCGGATTACGCTTTGCCGACCAGACCCTGCTCAAACCTACCGGTGAGCAAAAGGCAATGCTGATGAAGGTGATGCCGCTGATTAAAGAACGGCTCCACTTTTTGACGGAAGCCCCGCAGATGGTTCGTTTTCTCTTTGAAGAGCCGACTGTGCCACCTGCAGAAGAGATTATCCCCAAAAAGTTGGATGCAGAAAAGACGCGGGCTGTGCTGGAGAAAGCAAAGACCGTGCTGCCCTCGATCGCGAACCTTGACGAACACGCGGCAAGCGAGGTGTTCCGTGCGGAAGCGGAAGCAATGGGTGTTAAATTGGGCGACTTTATGATGCCGATGCGTATGGCTGTTACGGGCAGCCGCGTAAGTCCGCCGCTGGTCGGTTCGATACAGATTTTAGGTATTGACCGTTCTATTGCCCGTATCGAAAAAACTTTGAAGGAACGGTTTAACTTCGGCTGCTGATATGACGCAGCCTCGTTAACCGCGAGTTTCGGCGCTACCGAAACATCGCTAATTGTATGCCGTTTCTCATTTCATTCCGAAACGGCGTAACGCAACAGTTTCCAAAGTTCAAACTTTGTTCAACTGTTGCATTTTAGGGAACGCTTATTTTCAGCCGCTAGAATGGCGCGGCTGAAAAACACGTCGAGTTTGCATACCGCAAACTCGCTGATTGACGTATGCGCGTTCCGCGCATCAATGCAACAGTCTTCAAGAATTGACATTCTCTCAACTGTTGCATTTTAGGGAACGCTTTGCATAGCAGTCAGCGACACTTTGCATAACTAAAAGAGGAGTGTAAAATACAAGCCGTACAAATAGCACGGCTTGTATTTACCCAAGTTTGCTCAAATGCAAACTTGTATATCTACTGCACGTTCTCGCTTCGTTGCGAACGTGCGTAAAAAGTCAATCGAAAGTTGATACTTTCTTCTTGACTTTTTATGGGAGTTTACAGTATGGAAGATCACGCAATTTCAATGGAAAAAATTGTCAGCCTGTGCAAAAGGCGCGGTTTTGTGTTTCAGTCTTCTGAAATTTACGGAGGGCAGAACGGGGCATGGGATTACGGCCCGCTCGGGATTGAATTAAAAAACAATATCGCCCGCGCATGGTGGAAGGAAATGACCCAGCTGCACAACTCAATCGTCGGTATCGATGCAGCCATTTTGATGCACCCGCGCGTGTGGGAGGCTTCCGGTCATGTGGAAAACTTTACCGATCCGTTGGTTGACTGTAAGAAGTGTAAAGCACGTTTCCGTGCCGACCAGATTGATCAAAACAAGTTAGCCAAAAAAGAATGCCCCGACTGCGGCGGCGAGCTTACTGATGTACGGAAGTTTAACCTGATGTTTAAAACCCATATCGGGCCGACGGACGATAACAGCAACCTCATCTACTTACGTCCCGAAACCGCACAGGGTATCTACGTGAACTATAAAAACGTTGCCCAGTCCAACCGCATGAAAATCCCCTTCGGTATTGCGCAGATCGGAAAGGCATTCCGCAATGAAATTGTAACAAAGAACTTTATCTTCCGTACCTGCGAATTCGAACAGATGGAAATGCAGTTTTTTGTAAAGCCCGGTACCGATGACGAGTGGTTCAACTACTGGCGTGAACAGCGGTGGGCGTTCTACAAAAAGCACGGTGTCCGCATGGATAAACTGCGTTGGCACCAGCATGGGTCGGATGAACTTGCTCACTATGCAAAAGACGCTTACGATATTGAATACGAATTCCCGATGGGCTTTAAAGAGCTTGAAGGCGTACACAACCGCACGAATTTTGACCTAACCCGCCATACCGAATATTCCGGTAAGGATATGCAGTATATCGATCAAGATAACGGCAACGAGCGGTATATTCCGTATATCATCGAAACCTCCGCCGGTTTAACCCGCAACCTTTTGATGTTCCTCTGCGATGCATACGAAGAGCAAAAAGTTGCCGACAAAGGCAATGATGATGATTGGCGAACCGTGCTGCATTTCCATCCTGTTATTGCGCCGATTACCGTAGCGGTGCTACCTTTGATGAAGAAAGACGGACTTGCGGAACTGGCACAGGAAATTCAAGCGGAATTACGTGAAGACTTCCGTACCGACTACGACCAATCCGGCGCAATCGGTAAACGGTATCGCCGTCAGGATGAAGCGGGAACTCCGTTCTGTGTTACCGTCGATTATGACAGCAAAGAAGATGGAACCGTAACTTTACGATTCCGCGATTCTATGGAGCAGGTACGCATCCCCCGTGCAGAACTTGCAAACCGAATCAGAACAGAAATAAAAAATTATACCAGAGCATAAGCAATATTTTCCCGTATACCGCCTGTTTATCATACACTAGTAGAAAGCGGGATTATACGGGAAAAAACGCTTCATGCGGAGTTTTTAATGTCCGAATATTTATATAGTGCGAATGATGAATCTCTATTAACACCGGTATTGTACAAATGCTTTGTTAATCCCCTTGTAAAGATATTGCCATACCGTTTACCGGCGAATTTTATCACATTAATTTCTTTTAGTTTTATTATTGGAGCCTTTTGTATTGCAGCGCATGGGTATTATGTCGGAAAATACGATTATTGGGGTCTTATTCCCTTACTTACTCTAGCATATCTGATTGGTGATTGTGCCGATGGGAAGCAAGCTCGAAAAACGGGGACAGGCTCGCCACTCGGCGAATACTTTGACCATTTTTTGGACTGTTTTGTGACCGGCCTTTTAATGGGTATCCTGATGATATCTTTCAAAGTAACAAAGCCCGCTATTATCACAATGGGTTTTTTCAATCTATATGCAGGGCAAATCGGAAGTTTTTGGGAACGCTATAAGCGACGGGTGATGTGCTTTGGGAAACTCGGATCCAACGAAGGAATCGTTGCTATCGGTTTGACATCATGGCTCATGTCAATACCGTCAATTCACACGGCAGCAGACACGGTTCTTATCTTCAATATAACAGGCGGAGAGGCGCTGATCATTACTATTATGACAGGGACTGCGGTTACCGCAATTCATGCAATTATCCGATCGCACGCAATTTCACCTCGGCTCATTGCACATTTAATACTATCGTTTGCCGTTACCTACACCGCTGCCTATCTCTTTGGAAAGAATAATATGGTGTATATAACGGGTGCAGTAAGTTTCTACAACGTATTCTTTCTTGCTTCGCTTTTGGCAGCAACAAACCTTGATAGCCGCGAATGCCTGCCGGATATCATCATTCCTCTTTCATTCGTATTATTCTATTTGATTCCGAATTACACTTCACTTATTCAATATGCGCAAATCGCATATTTGGTAGTGCGGGTTGGCATAAAATTTATCTCGTTTGTCAGAATAAACCGGCAGTATTGGTATTGGATTAATCCGCCGCCGCCGGACGAAGGTCTTTCAGCAACGCGGTAATCCGATCGGGGTAGTCGGTAATAAGGCTGTCTACCCCCATCTCAATCAGCTGCCGGTAATCGCATTGAATACTGCCAAACCACGGATTGATTCGGATATCGGCACTGTGCAAAGCTGCAACCAGTTTAGGTGTTACACAATATGCCGACGGGTGATAACATTCGATACCGAGGTTCTGCACATACGTTTCAGGATGAATTTGCCAGCTGTCTACCAATAGCCCACACGTTACCGTCGAATCGATCTTCTTCATCCGCAGTACGCTTTCGTGATTAAAAGACGATACAATACAGCGATCAATCAGTTTATATTCCTTCATCAGCCGATACACAACTTCTTCAATTCCTTCATAGACAAAAACACCCGTTTTTAATTCGATATTCGAAATGATGTGTGGCTGTTCCGCAATATATTCAAAATATTCTCGCAATGAAGGGATCGGAGCAAAATCTATCGTTTCGGGATGCGGCTTTGCGGCATTCAACGCTTTTAACTCATGGTATGTTTTCTGTCCGACCAAGCCTGTACCGTCAGTTGTACGGTCAACCGTTTCATCATGAATAATAACTGCTTCTCCATCTTTTGAAAGATGTACATCAAATTCTATTCCGTCACAGCCGGCTTCCACCGCTTTCCGAAAGGCAAGCATGGTGTTTTCAGGGTACCGACTGCGAAATCCCCTGTGTGCAATATTGAGCATCGTTCTTTTTTGCATGATGGAATTATAGCACAGAGAGTATAGGGATGTACACTTTAATTTGCGTCTCATCAAAACAACCGTACCAGAGATATTTTAAACTTGTAAACACGACAAAACTATAGTAAAATGCTCGCCTATAATTACAATAGGAGTTTTTAACATGATGGAAAATGAGACTGATAAACAGCCGCAAAAACAGAGCCGGACAAGAAAACGCCGGAATACGATTGGCGGGCGGCTGAGAATTATCTTGATTGGGCTCTTTGTATTTTCTTTTGGATTAATTCTTGCGGTGGTGCATATACGGGTGAATAGAACAGTTGCAGCAGAAGAAATAGAAAATATCAAAACGATTGCGCGCGGAAAAGCCGATGAGATTGGTGAATGGCTTGCCGGAACGAACAATATGCTGCAGGCGTATGCGGAAACAGATGAAATGAAGTCTGATGATTGGAATATCATTCAGCCGCTGTTGATTAAAGCATATAATAGAATAGCAGATACCCGATATCTTTTTTTAGCTTATGTAAAAGCGGATGGGGAAGGTTGGACATCGAGGGGAAAGTATTTGGATGCCCGTCCGCTGCCCTATTTTAAGCCGATTATTCAAGAAAATAAGGAGCACTATATTACGAATCCCTTTGTAGGTGCGACCACCAATGCTGCGCTTATTATTATTGGACATGGGATACAGGATGCGGCTGGAAAAAATCAGGGGATTATGATTGCAGGGGTTGACGGCACGTCGATTTCCGGCATTGCGGAAAAAATAAATATCGGCGGCAGCGGTTATGGGGTTATTGTGGATAATGCAGGGGTCTTTGTTGCGCATCCTGATGTTGAAAAAGTGATGAAGCTGAATATTAAGGAGCTGGATAGCCAAGGTTTTACCGGTATGAGTGCGATTGGAAATGATATGATCAATGGAGTTGAAAATATACGCACTTTTACCAAGCAAGGAGAAACGTACTTTATGGTATATAGCCCTATTCCGCACTCACCGCAATGGACGCTTGGTATTGTTATCCCTGCCGCTTATGCAAACCGGCTCACCGGTATGGTTGTAAAAAATCTTATACCCTATCTTATTGCATTGATGCTGTTTATTATTGTAGTAAGTTTACTGATTCCGGCAAAGATTTCCCGAACACTTAAGCAAACATCCGGTATGCTGCAGGAGATTGCGCAAGGAGATGGTGATTTAACGGTTTCGCTGCCTGTACAGGGAAATGATGAATTGACTGATATTGCCGATTACTTTAATCAAACGATTCAAAAAATTGCGCATGCAGTACAATCGGTTGGAAATAGCACGGCGGTAATGAAGAGCGTGGGACAGGATCTTACGCAGAATATGGATAAATCCGTTACGGCGGTAACACATATTGTCGCAGCGATCGAAGAGGTAAGGGCGCAAAGTACTCAACAGTATAGCCGCGTACATGAAACCGCTGCTGCTATAGACGAAATAACCGATGCAATTCACACGCTTGATTCCGATATTAAAAAACAGTCTGCGGAAATTTCCGATGCGGCAGTTTCGATAGACCAAATGGCTGAACATAGTAAATCGGTAACAGAAACAGTTGCTAAAAGCAAAACTTTTATTGAACAACTCGCGGCAAAATCAACGCAGACACGGCATTCTGCTGTCGGTATTGCCAAGGTTACGCGAGAAATGAGTACGGAATCCGAAAGCTTATTGGAAGCAAGCGATGTTATTCAGCATATTGCAGCTCAGACTAATTTATTGGCAATGAATGCAGCAATAGAAGCAGCTCATGCCGGAGAAGCGGGGAAGGGATTTGCCGTCGTTGCTGATGAAATTAGAAAGCTTTCGGAAGACTCTGCACTGCAGGGCAAAAATATTACCGCAGCGCTGAAAAACTTAAAACAGAAAATTGATACAATCGCCGTAGACTCTGCTGCTGTAGAACATGTCTTCGAAGAAGCCTTTGCATTAACCGATTCGGTACAGCAAAAACAGGATGTAATTATGCAGGCAATGACGGCGCAGAACGCAAATAGCGTAAAAATATTGCAAAACATTGCGACAATTAAAAAAATTACCGCAGAAGTTTCGCAAGGTTCATCCGGCATGATGAATTTGAGCAGTAAGGCAGCGCAAGTTTTAGCCAGTTTGAGTGAAATTACCAATACGATTGATGCAGCGATGAATCAGATGAATGCGAGTGCAGGGGCGATTACCACCGCTATGCAGGAAGTAAACAGCATCAGCCTCCGCAACAAAGATGCCATTGATCTTCTGGCTCAGGAAATAAGTAAGTTTAAGGTTTAAGAGGAAAGAATTGCGACCGCCTTGCATATAATGCAGGGCGATTCTAACCATCCGTCGCACTTCCCGGTGAAGTTTGTATAGGAATTTGTTTACCTAAATAACGGGGAGTGGCTTTAATCAGAATTGCACCGACTGCTTTTATCCGCGCAAAAAATTCCCGTATCTGACGGCGTTTTTCTCCGTAGATAAACCGCCGGTCGCTCGCAACTCCGTATGCCTCAAGACCCAAACAGCGTGCAATATAGAGAGCCCGATATAAATGATACTGCTGCGTTACAATCACAACTTTTTTTGCACAAAAAATATCCCGCGCTCGGTAACAGCTATCGTACGTAGAAAAACCGGCATGATCCGTAAACACACAATCAGCCGGAACACTTCTTTCTACTGCATACTGTTTCATTGCTTTTACTTCATCATAGCTTTTTGTACCATGATCACCACTCATCAGAATCGCCGGAGAAATACCGGCACGGTACAAATCGATACCGGTTATAATTCTATCTTCTAGGATATGGCTCGGCTGTCCGTTGCGCCAAACACGCGCACCTAACACTAAAATGCAATCAACCTTCGAGAGGCACTCATCATCAGCATTTTTGACATATTGTTTTGCAAAGCGAACCATATCGTAATTGAGCCAAAGCGTGACAAAAATAAACGCACCACATACAATAAATATTTTTTTCATAAAACTTCTGCGTTTTGATATCTTCATAGTATCTTCCCATCAATTTTAACGATAATAATGACAGATAGTTGCGTTATACCATTCTTCGTAACATTCCGTACAGACGGCGAAAGTGTAGAACGATAAAAAAACCGATAAGGCTGACAATCAATGCGTGGAATATTACTTTGATTGAACTGATCATTTGAGCAATAAAGTATAAAACCACGAAAAAATACGGCTTTTGTTCAAAAATTGGATAAGCGGTATACCCATCAAAAGACATCGGTATAGATATCACTATAATAATACATCCGAGTATTGAAAGGATAAACGAAATTCCAAAATACAATTTAAGATATTTTAACAGCCGGTTCATGTGGTTTAAGCCTTTCTCAATAACTTTGCGAATACTTGGCCTGTTCCCCAGAATATCAATCCAAGTGTTACATTCGATACGACCTGTTCAAGATATGCTAATTGCTTTAATGTCGCATGCCCCTGCGTTAAAATATCAATAACTAAATTAAGTACTGCAGCAATAATAGAAAGAGCAATAAAAATAACACTGGCAATTTGGATATATTTCGGTATGTCAATGTCTTGCAGTGTCTGTTTTTTCTTTTCTACAGTTTCATTTTCATTCATAATATGCTCCTAATGGATTTGATTCGTTTACCTTTATTGCCATTATATCAAAACAATTCCTGTTGTGCATTCGGCTTTCCGGCGATTTTATCAAAAGCGCTTAAATATGCAAATATAATATCGGGATTGGTTTCTATGCCGTTTTCTTTGCACCGCGCACGGAAGATATTCATTAGGCGTGCATTGTGTGGGCTCATAACAGAATAGCAATTACCATAGCGTTGGATGTATTTTTCTTTTAAGCGCGGAAACGCTGCATCAAGTTTTTTATAAAAATATTCGCGGTTGCCGTCTCTCAGCGTTAAGCCCATGCCGAAACAGATGATGCCGCGTACTTTTGCTTCGATACAATACTGTAAAATACCTTCGAGATTTTCCACCGTATCATTGATGAACGGAAGAATAGGTGTAAGCCACACAACGGTGGGAATACCTGCGTCGCGCAGCGTTTTAAGCACGGTAAAGCGTTCACTGGTAACGGCAACATTCGGCTCAAGTATTTTACACAAGCTATCATCATAGGTGGTCAGTGTCATTTGTACAACGCATTTTGCTTTGGTGTTTACCGCCTGTAAAAGTTCGAGGTCGCGCAATATCAGCGGGGATTTTGTTATCACGGTAAAACCGAAACCGTAGCGGTGGACGGTCTCTATCGCTTTCCGCGTCATACCGAGTTTTTCTTCCAGCGGCATATATGGATCGGTCATAGACCCGGTACCGATCATGCACTTATTGCGCTTTCGCCGCAAAGCATCTTCAAGCAGCTCTATTGCATTTTCTTTTATTTCGATATCTTCAAAGCGGTGATTTATATGATAACATTCACTGCGTGAGTCGCAATAGATACACCCATGTGTACAGCCGCGGTATAAGTTCATCCCATTTTTCGCTGATAAAATTCCTTTTGCTTGTACAAAGTGCATCTATTATTCCTGAAAATCCGGCAGTTTTTACATTATCGTGTTCTATATTTTTTCAACGCTTTGTTTTATACCAATTTTGCATAATCTCTTTTTGCATAAAATATATGCAATATATGTACAATCTTTTTTTCTGACTTTATAAACCATACTTGGATTTTAGTTCCGCAACTGCATCATCAACATCGGTAACACGGCCTTCTTTCACATCCAGCTCTGCTGCATTCAGATTATCATACAGACGATAAAAAAAGGAGGTTCTTTCAAAGGTTTCCATACTCATAATCACCATATCACCGTAACCGTTTTTTGTTATAAAAATAGGTTCGTTGCTTTCATGACACAAGGCGGAAATATTTGCAGTATTCTTTAAATCACGTATCGGAACTATTTGCGGCATAACTATCCCTCTATGGTATGATAGTACCACAATCAACAACCCCGACGCAAGCGTCGGGGTATGTTGTTCTCATAAGGTGGTTACAGTCGGCTTTAATACCCTTTGTTACGACGCAGAGCGTCGGGGTATTAAACCCTCCGTACGAATAAAGCCGTATTGTCTATGAAAGATTAAACCTGTTCGGAGACGAAGCTATCGAACAGGTCTATTATATCCTGAAAATCCGGCAGTGTTTGTGTTGGAAACTTCTAAAAACCGCAGTTGTTAGAGATGGCTGTTATCGTGCTCTATATTTTTTCAAGGCTTTTTTAATATCCTTGAACGCCCAATCATAGTGGCTGGAAGTTGCAGATACGCAATAGCTGCCGAGCGTCGTTGTGCCCGTCCAATCGAAAGTACCTTTGGAAAAAAGGGCTTCATTGGAAAATGTTTCGATAATCGCCATCACCTCTTTATGCGTTTTTTTGAGCATTGTTTCTGCATCGGTATATGATGTGCGTTGATGTTTTTCCCAAAATACAACATTCATCTGAGGATAGGTTTTCCAATTATAGGGTGCCGGCAAAAAAGGGGCAGGCTTCCCGTTTGTGTTTGACCGTATCCAATTCAGCAGAAGACAGTGCCACTCATATAGATGAACTAAAACATCCCGCACGTTTTTATCGCGTTCGTTCGGAACAATATCGGCACTCTTTTCTTCGTCAGACATTTCGTCGATTAACGTCCACAGCTTTGCGAATTGGTCATTTGCGGCTTGTATTAAATCGGCTTTGGTGGTAGGTCTTGGCATAGGTTACTCTTTGTATGTAAAATTGTTATCCATATCCCAATTTATGTATGGGTATTGAGCTTTATCGATTTTGAAACGATCGATAATCTGTTCTATTTTAGAAATATCCGTATCATCTTTACGGGATATTTGTAAGGCACAAATATCTTCCAAATAATCAATTATAATTTTTTTATTTATGTCATGCTGTTCTAATGCTAATATATCATCAAACCTTTTTATAATCTCACTATTAATTTTACTATTACTTTCATTTGCTTTATGTTTAAGTGTTCCATGAATATCGTTTGTACACCATATCAAATTAGACGGTCTATTATCAAATCCGTTATCCGTAATATGATGAACCACATACCATAGATGACCGGATATTTCTAATGTATCTTCTACAGGACAGTCAAGCCATGTTTCAGCAACAAGTCTATACACTTCATACGAAATATCAGGAGTAACATTTACATACAAATAACCGTATTGTTTTTGATACTGCTTTTTTATTTGGCCATTAATTTTTACTCTACCGAGATTACTCACTTCTATCCTTACGTTTTTTGATTCCTCTGTATCCCAGAAGGCTGCTCTAAACGCAGCCTTTGATCTTTTAGAATTATTATATATCCTAAAAATTTCACCCGGTAAATTTTCATTGTCATAAATCTTGTACACAAGCAAGTCATTATAGCTGTTATCCATTTTGTTAAATTCATAGGTTTGAAGAATGTTGCTCAGTTCTTCGATCGAGTAATTCATGTTGTGGCTTATTTTATTCATTTTGCACCTTCCTTATCACAGATATTATAGCACATTAACCTGTCAGAATGTGTCAGGTTTGAAAAAACATTTAAACTTTTTTATGGTGCGCCGCTATTTTTTCAGCGAAATCGATTATTCCTTTTTTTAGGGTTTCCGGTTCAAGGATTTCTACCTCGGTACCAAGCGACAAAATAAATCCGTACAGCCAATGATCGATCGGAAGATATACTGAAAGCGTATACGAGCCGTCCATATTTTTTGTGATAAGATCGGGAGGAAATTCATCATAAAACCGATAGGCGATTCCGGCGGTGCATTTTAATTTTATGTTCGTAAGCGTCAGGTCATCGGAATAGTCTGTACGGTCAGGTAGCTTGTTGAACAATTCCGTACGCTTAAATGTCTTTACCGTCTGCATAACGGAAATCATACGGTTTAATCGAAAAAGCCGATAATTTTTTATTGAGGAGAATAAAGATAATTTCAAAAAGCCGTTCGGAACGCATAACGATAAAAGTATAGCATAAAAAGTAGACGGATTCCTATAAAGGGCATTTAAAACGGCTTTTTTTATGATGAATTGACATCATCCAGCTGCAATTATCGTACGACAAATTACCTATTGAACATGGGGTCTTTTAAGATTCGCTGCTGGTTTTAACTGAAAAATCAAAATTACATTTTTGTTCTTGACTTTAGGGGGGGGGGGGTATAATGGAAGAAAGATTATCGTTGAATTGTATCTGTGATTTACGGCTGTATAGCCCGTACTGGCTGTGCCGTATCAGTCTGCGCAATCGATGGTAACTATATTACTTTTAAGGAGGAGACAATGAAAAAGATTGTTTCAGCAATGACTCTGTGTGTTGTACTGTTCGGTACAATAATGATGGTAACCGGATGCGGAAATAAACCGGCAAAAGGTTCCGTGTGGAAGGTCACAAAAATGACTTCAGCGGGGGTAGATGTTCCTGTACTCGTTGATATGTATTTTTGTTTCCATTCCGATGGTAATGCATACACTGCAACAAAAGCGGCGAATGTTTTAGATGCTGAAAAAATGGGGACTTACACTATCGGTAAAAAAGATATCACTATCAAAGAGGGCTCCACTGCAGTATCTCTTACATTTACATTAAAAGGCGAAAAGATGACATTGAAAGGACGTTTTGATGGTAAAGATCAAGAGATGGAGCTGCAGAAAGTTACCAGCCCCACTGAAGCGGAAATTGCAAAGGTTGCAAAGTAAGATCATCTGTTATGCGCGTACCCATTAGATATCTAAAGGGTGTACGTCTTCTAATGAGCTAATCCCGATAAAAGAGGCTTCTTTTATCGGGATTTTTTTTGTGATTCGTATGGAAAGTTAATTCTCACATATTTTTAGGGTTTCCGGTTCAAGGATTTCTACCTCGGTACCGATCGATAAAATAAATCCGTACAGCCAATGATCGATCGGAAGGCATACCGAAAGCGTATACGAGCCGTCCGTATTCTTTGTGATAAGATCGGGAGGAGACAACCGGTTTAAAATCGATTCGGTATGTATCTCGTCAACAGGTGATAAACATTGCAGGGCGAGCAGAATTTTATCTTGCTCTTCTTGTGTTACAATCGATTTATTGATGGTGTATGTTTCATCGATAAAAATTCCGCCGCCTGTTCCCTGCACTGTATACACTGGAATACCTGCACAGCTTAAAATATCGATATCACGATATACGGTACGAATCGATACCGCAAATTTTTTAGCAAGCTCCTGCGCCGTCGTTCGGTTTTTATTGAGGAGAATAAAGACGATTTCAAAAAGCCGTTCGGAACGCATAACGATAAAAGTATAGCATAAAAAGTAGACGGATTCCTATTGAACATGGGGCCTTTTAAGATTCGCTGCTGGTTTTAACTGAAAAATCAAAATTATATTTTTGTTCTTGACTTTTGAGGGGGGGAGAGCTAATATACAAGAGAAGTTATTGTTGAATTGTGCCTGTGGTTTATAGTTGCAAAAGCTTATACAACGTATCAGTCTGTGCAATCGACGGTAACTCTATATTACTTTTAAGGAGGAAACAATGAAAAAGATTGTTTCAGCAATGGCGTTGTGTATGGCGCTGCTCGGTGCAGTGATGATGGTAACTGGCTGCGGAAGTAAACCGAAAGCCGATACCGTATGGAAGGTGGCGAAAATAACGGTATCTGGAGTAAGTGCCCCTGTACCCTATGAGATGTATTTGTGCTTCCATTCCGACGGTAATGCATACACTGCAACGAAAATGCTCAACTTACAGGCAGAAAAACTAGGTGCCTACACTATCGAGAAAAAAAACTTCATCATCGAAAAAGTCTCCGTTCCATATACCTTAAACGGCGAAAAGATGACATTGGATCTCACTGCAGAGTTGGCACAGAAATTGGGCATTCCCGGCGTTGCAGGAGCTGCAAAGCTAGAGCTACAGAAAGTGTCAAGCCCCACTGCGGCAGAAATAAAAAAAGCTGCCAAGTAAGCGCATCTGCTGCGCGTGTACTCATTAGATATCTAAAGGGTACGTGTTTTCTCATGAACTAATCCCGATAAAAGAGGCTTCTTTTATCGGGATTTTTTTTGTGATTCGTATGGAAAGTTAATTCTCACATACAGCATCGCAATAAAAAGAACTGTTCAGGTGTGTACGTCGGAATACGTGATAATTTAAAGTCGGAGATATTACGAGAAAAATCAAGGTGGTATAATACTATAAACTAATACTTGACTATATAGAAAAATATATATTATTATATATTTAAGAGGTGATGAAATGTTAGTGGAAACTACTCAAATTATGCCTATAACCCAGTTACAAAAAACGCTTACGCAGACTGTCCGGCAGATTGCTAAAGACAAACAGCCGGTTTTCATTATGAAAAACAACATTATGGAAGCGGTTATGATTCCGTTCGACCGTTATGAAAAACTTTCCGAACTGGAAGAACTGGAAGAACATAAAGAAATTTTTTCGATGGTTCAAGACAGGCTAAGTCATTATGACGCTTCAAAGACAGTCAGCTTGTCATCTTTGCGGAATAAATAATGGCAGAAAAAATGGAAGTATATAAAGATGTAGAAGACCGGAAAACCGGCTCCTAAAGAATCAACACCCCCGATGCTCTGCACTGGAGGTGTTGATTGGAATGGTCTGTCTTACTTCTTATTAAAATACGCTGCAAAGGGATTGTACTTTGTGCCGTCATCATCCTTCCGCGGGCGGGCTTCTGCGACACGCCGCTCCGAACGGACTGCCGGCTGCCGCTCTCCGCGGTGACTCAGGCGTTTTTCACCCTGTACGGCAGGGGCGCCGCTGCTGGTTTTAACCGCAACGGTTTTTCCGTCCTTGGTTTTTACGGTAATCTTTTTTACTTCCGCCTTTTGCTTTGCAGTTAGCTTTCCCTGTACCCCGCTTTCGCTTTTCCGGCTGAGTGAGATGCGGCGGCGTGCTTCGTCGAGCGCAATAATCCGGCATTCCACAATATCGCCGACTTTCACTGCCTCAAGCGGGTCGGAAACAAAGCTGTCGCTCATCTCGGAGATGTGCAGCAGGGCGGTTTCCTTAATACCGAGATCAACAAAGGCGCCGAAGTCTACGACGTTTTTAATCTTGCCCTTAACGGTCATGCCGAGTTTCAGGTCTTCAAACAAGAGAACGCCCTGCTGCATAATCGGCTTGGGGCAGTCCTCACGGGGGTCGCGGTTCGGTTTTTTCAGCTCTTCGATAATGTCGCTGACTGTTTGCTCGCCGAGCTGATATTTTTCTTGCAGCTCCATTCGTACCTCTTTGGTTACCGGCTCATTTTTGCGAACAATCTGATAGATAACCTCCGCTGCAGGATAGTTTTCGGGGTGTACCCACGAGTTATCCAGCGGATTGGCGCTCTCCGGTATCTTCAAAAAACCGGCGCATTGTTCAAAGGTCTTTGGCCCCAAACCGCTGACATTATGAAGCTGCTCCCGGTCGGTAAAGATGCCGGTTTTTTCGCGGTAGCTCACAATCTTTTTCGCCAACCCGCTCGTAATACCGGACACGTATTTGAGTAGCGAGGCGCTTGCGGTATTCAAATTGACACCGACATTGTTTACTACCGAACCGACAACCGCATCCAGCTCTTCTGAAAGCTTTTTTTGGTTTAAGTCATGCTGATAAAGCCCGACGCCAATAGACTTGGGATCAATTTTGACGAGTTCGGCAAGGGGATCCTGCAAGCGCCGTCCGATGGAGATAGCGCCGCGGATGGTCAGATCCAAGTCGGGGAATTCCTCGCGCGCTACATCTCCTGCGGAATACACGGAAGCTCCGTCCTCATCAACTACCGTAAACAGTACCTCGGGGCAATGCGTTTTAATCACATCGGACACAATTTCCTGTACTTCGTGAGAGCCTGTCCCGTTGCCCACTGCGATGAGCTGTACCTTATAGTCTTTTACCGCCTTGAGCAGCGCCGCTTTTGCTTCCTCTGCCTTATGCTGATAAATCACAAAAGAGCCGAGGTACTTGCCGGTTTCGTCTAAGGCGGCGCATTTGGTGCCGGTTCTGATACCGGGGTCTACGCCGAGTACGCGGGTTCCCTTAATCGGCTGTGTCATCAAGAGGTGTTTTAAGTTTTCGCTAAAAATAGTAATGCCGTGGGTGTCGGCATCTTCGCCTAAGTTGCTGCGGATTTCGCGCAGTACTGCCGGGCTGAGCAGCCGAACAATGCCGTCTGCAATCGCTTCACTGTGGTATTTGTTGTGCTGTACCGAACGGCTCTGCACCCGTGCGACCGCTTCGTCTACATCAACATTGATTTTTACTTCCAAAACGCCTTCACGCTCTCCGCGGTTGATGGCAAGCACCCGGTGCGGTTTAATCTGGTTCAGCGCTTCGGAATACTCCCAGTACATCTGATACACGGAGGTTTTCTGCGCTTCTTCATCTCCGATACCCTTCACTTCAAACATGCCGGTTGCCATAAAGAAATCATGTACCGTTTTTCGATTTTCAGTATCCTGTGCCGTCTCTTCGGCGATAATATCGGAAGCTCCCGCAAGTGCATCCTCTACCGTCGGCACATTGAGCGTTTCGTCTTCACAATCGGTTTTAACAAAGTCCTGCGCCCGTTTTACAAGCTCTGCTTCCTCCAATTCCTTCATTAAATCCGCTAAGCCCTGCAAACCGCGTTCGACGGCAAGCATACCGCGTGTTTTTTTCTTCTTTTTGAAGGGCGCCCAAATATCTTCAAGCTCTGTCAAAGTCGACGCCTTCATAATGTTGTCATAGAGCAGTTCAGTCAGCTTTCCCGCCGCAAACACACCCCGCACAATCTCAAGCCGCCGCGTTTCCAAGTTGACGTAGGATTTAAACAATTTATCGGAATCTCGAACTTGAACTTCATCGAGCGAACCGTGCATTTCTTTACGATACCGTGAAATAAAAGGGATTGTACAACCTTCGTTGACCAATGTGATAACTGCGGAAACCTGCTGCATCCTGATATTCAGCTCTTCCGCAACCTTTTTCATAATGTCGATCTCGTTCACTACAAGACCGTCAATAAACTCTTGCGTTAATTCCATGCGGGCGAGTATAACGGATTTTTGTTTTTTTTTAAAGGGGAGGAAATTTTACTAAGAAAAAAAGACTTGTAATATAATCAATATTTGATTATATTATAGCTATGTATCGGGTAATCCAAAAAAAGCGAATAACAAAGACCGTACAAAAAAATGCCGCAAAGAGAACAGGAGTTATACGCCCAGCTCATTCTTGATTTGAAAGAGGCGGAGCCTATACAAACAGGATAGCCTAATTTCAGCTCTCTTAGCGAAAATAAATACCATTGTCATTTATCATATCATTGGGTTGCATGTTGGAAAGAAACGATCACTGGTATTGAATTAGAGGTTTATTATGCAGGTTCACGTGAAAATGCCCCCTATTAAAATTGAAGGGGATATTCCGCCCGACTTATTAACATTTGTGAAAGCACAATATAAGCACGTAACAGTCGAATACGATGAAAACGACGAGTATGAAGAGGTAACCGAAACAGACTGGTTTAAAAATATTCAGAAAGATATGACGCCTCAAAAAATATTAAAACTGTTAAGAAGTCGTGATAATCTTACACAGGCTCAACTTGCAGAAAAACTTTGCATCAGAGCACAAAATGTTTCAGGTATGGAACGAGGTACTCGCCCTATTAGTGTTAGTATGGCAAAAAAACTCGGTATTGTATTCAACACAAACTATAAAAAATTTTTATAGCGGTCTATGCTGATAATTGTTTGATTATGCACCTAAGTCAGGTATTTCTTTAAAATCATTAACATAGAAATCAGCACCATGGTTGTGATATTGTTGTTTACTATCGTAGAGACAAGCTGCTAATCCTAGTGCTTTTGTTCCGATAATATCACTTAATATCACTTATTTCGTTATCCCCCGCCATCAATGTTCAGGCGAAAAAAAATTATTCTGCTCTTGACTTTAGGGGGGTATGGAAGAAAAGGTAATTGAGGGTATCAACAGTATAGGGAATCTCTAAAAACTTCCGTTTTTAGAAGTTTCTTTGCTCTTGAATAATAAGAAATCTATAAATTCTGAAACTTCTTGCAGGTAACAGTCCGGAACAGTCTTTAATTTTTCTGCAACAACTGCATACGACATAAAAAACTTCTTATAGCTATTTATACTATATCGTAAAAGCCCTTTTCCGTAAGCCTTTTAAAAAGATGTGGGTAGACGCTAGGAGCGAGAAAAAATTAACCGCAGGCCTGTTGAAAAGCGTACTTCCGTGTACGCTTTTCAACGACAAGTTTTTCTAGCAAAAAACTTGCTGCTGTTTAGAACCACGGACATCCTCGCCCAAGAATATACATCCGTGTATATTCTTGGGCTGCAAGTTTGCGGGGCAAACTTGTTACTGCGTAGTGCCACCGACATCCGTGTCGGAAATGATACGTCGAGGAGTAATTTTTTCGCAGCAACGGCATATCGTCAAATAAACTCTCCGTCAGCCTTTTAAAAAGATGTGAGTAGATGCTAGGAGCGTACAAAAAACACCCGCAGGCGTACTTATTGTACGTCGAGGACTGTTTTTTGTTAAGCGACAACGCAGATGCCCACATATTTTCAAAAGGTGTGCTAGACGTTGAATTTAAAGAATATAACATCCCCATCCTGCACAACGTATTCCTTGCCTTCTTGGCGGTAGCGGCCGGCTTCTTTGATTTTTTGTTCCGAGCCGTATTTGAGGAAGTCGTCAAAACTGTAGACTTCTGCTTTAATGAATCCTCGTTCAAAGTCAGTGTGGATAACGCCGGCTGCCTTTGGAGCCGTATCTCCTGCATGGATTGTCCATGCGCGGCATTCGTCTTTTCCGGCGGTAAAGAAGGTGCGAAGTCCAATCAAATGATACGCTGCATGGGCAAGAACCGATAAGCCTGAAACCTTGAGGCCGATTTCTTCCAAAAAGGCAGCTCTTTCTTCCGCATCATCGATATCGGCAAGCTCTGCTTCAAACTTTCCGCAGATAACGACGGTTTCGGCTCCTTCTTGTGCGGCGATTTTTTTAACCGTTTCGATGTAAGCATTCCCGTTTTTTATTCCGTCTTCATCAACGTTACAAACATACAGCTGCGGCTTCATAGTGATTAGGTGCGTGTCGTACATCACGGCTCGCTCTTCATCGGTTAAATCGGCATTGCGGGCGCCCTTTCCGTCTTGCAGCAACGGTTTGATTTTTGCAATAGCGCTCATTGCAATCGCCGCCTCTTTCTGCATATCTTTGCCCATACGGGTTGCCTTATCCGCCCGTTCCGCCCGCTTTTCCAGCGAAGCAAGGTCGGCAAGCGCCAGTTCAATATTGATAGTTTCGATATCCGAAGCGGGATCAACTTTGTTATTTACGTGAACGATATCGGGATTATCAAAGCAGCGCACGACATGCGCAATAACGCCTACCTCACGGATATGAGAAAGAAATTGATTGCCGAGCCCTTCACCCTTTGAAGCTCCCTTTACAAGTCCTGCAATATCGACAAACTCGACGGCAGCGGGGATGGTCTTTTTCGGTTCAAAAAATTGAGATAGTTTCGTGAGCCGTTCATCAGGCAGATCAACGATGCCGACATTAGGGTTAATGGTACAGAAGGGATAGTTTGCCGCCTCCGCAGGAGCGCGGGTTAATGCAGAAAAGATGGTCGATTTACCGACATTCGGCAGTCCGACAATACCGCAATTTATAGCCATAGGGGAACCTCTTTAATCGATTATATCAAATAGAAAAACAGTTAAAATCTTTGTTTTTCTATACATACGGACATCCTAAAAATCACGAAAAACCGATGGTTATTAGCGTAATCTATCACGGAATACTAACGATTCTTACTGCAATATACCACGAAAAACCGATGAATAAAAGGGGATTTCATCACAGAAATTGAAGATACGATGTAATCCCGATAGAAAGAGAGCCTTTCTATCGGGATATTTTTTTATCTTACCGTGCAAGCAGCTTGTTCAAGCGTTTTACAAAGTCGGCGGTGTCTTTGAGCGTACTGCCTTCCAGCAGCAGTGCCTGATCTAACAGCACAAATGCGGTGTCGGCAATGAGCGCTTCGTCATCGGTATCCTTGAGCCGCTGCAGAATGGGGTGTTCCGCATTGATTTCCAAAATGGGCTTTACCTCGCCTCGAAGCTGCTGCCCCATTGCCCGCATCATGCGCTCCATCTGTAAGCTCGGATCGTTTTCATCCACCACAATGCACGAAGGTGAGTCGGCAAGCCGTTTGGAAAGGCGTACTTCTTTTACCGCATCGCCGAGCGCGTTTTTAATCTTTTCGACAATCGGCTTAAAGTCTTTTTCCTTCTGCTTTGCTTCTTTCTTTTCTTCGTCAGTGCTTAGCTCTTCGTCGGAGCCGGCACGGTTTGCAGCCTTGAGTTCCCAATCCTTATACTTGCCGACGGAGGGAATCACGATATCGTCAATTTCATCCGGCATAATCAGCACTTCCAAGCCCTTTGCCTTGTATGCTTCCAAGTGCGGAGACTGTCTGAGCGCCTTTTCATCGCCGCCGGTGATGTAGTAAATCGCCTTTTGCCCTTCCTTCATCCGCTGTACATAGTCGGCAAGGCTCGTCCATGTATTTTCCTCATTCGTAGTTCGAAAGCGGATCAGTTCCAAAAGCTCGTCGCGATGTTCGTAGTCGCTGTACAAGCCTTCTTTTAACGGACGGTTATATTCGGCAATAAAGGTTTCGTATTTTTCCTTATCGCTTTCTGCAAGTTTTTTAAATTCGCCTAAGAGTTTTTTTACCGAGGCGGAGCGGATATTGTTCAAAATGCGGTTCTGCTGCAAGATTTCGCGGCTGACGTTGAGCGGCAAATCTTCACTGTCGATAATACCGCGTATAAACCGCAGATACACCGGCAGTAGTTCTTTTTCGTCCTCAGTGATAAACACCCGCTTGACAAAGAGCTTTACACCGGGCTTGTAGTCGGCATGATACATATCGAACGGAGCTTTTGCCGGAACATAAAAGAGCGTGGTGTACTCCAGCGTTCCCTCCGCCTTGGTGTGGACATATAAGAGAGGATCGGTAGAATCGTGCGAAAGCGACTTATAAAAATTCTTGTAGTCCTCGTCTTTCAGCTCAGACTTCGGTTTTTGCCACAGAGCGCTCGCATCGTTGATCTGCTCGCTCTTTGCTGCCTGCGATTTTTCGTTGCCCTTATCATCATATTCTTTGTGAATATAATGGAGATAAATCGGGAATGCGATATGATCCGAATAGCGTTTGATAATGTCTTCAATCTTCCAGCGGCTTGCAAATTCGGAATCTTCATTGTTTAAATACAGGGTGATGCAAGTACCGTTGGCGCCTTCGGGAACATCATCGATGAGCGGAAATGCCGAATCATCGGTTTGCTCCAGTTCATATTCGCCCTTACCGTCGGAAATCCACTTCCATACGGTATTTTCGCCTGCTTTCTTCGAAATCACTTCGATTTTTGACGCAACCATAAAGGCTGAATAAAAACCGACACCGAATTGCCCGATCAGGTTGGAGTCTTTTTTATCGTCCGCGGCAAGCTGCTCCAAAAAAGCCTTGGTGCCGGAGCGGGCAATCGTACCGAGGTTGTTTTTGATATCCTCATCGTTCATACCGATACCCGTGTCGCGGATAGTCAGTGTTGGTGTTGCGGCATCTTCGTTAAATGTAATATCGATACGGGGATTAAACTGGAGATCTTTTAATGTGGTGTCCGACACGGTTAAATATTTCAGCTTATCGAGCGCATCCGAAGCATTTGACACCAGCTCCCGCAGGAATATTTCCTTATTTGAATACAGAGAATGGATAATCAGGTGGAGCAGCTGATTAACTTCCGTTTGAAACTCATACTTTGCCATACTATAACCTCAATATATGTAAGTAATTTGAGCGGTTTGAAGCCTATTCATTACTGAATGATAAGTAATACCGCTTTTAAGCCTTTGCTGTTTTTAAATGAAAAGGCAGATTAAATGTACTTAAAATAGTGGAAAATGGCAAATCGGTATATCTCGTTTCGTTGCAGTTTCACCCTCAGAACACGAATCAAAATATTTTTTTGGTGCCCTGTTTTTCTTTTTTTTATTGTGTTGCTTTTTCCATTTTTATCCCTTATACTCATATTAGTAGAGTCAGATAGTTTAGAGGGAACCTCTAAAAACTTCAGTTTTTAGAGGTTTTCCTTAGATGTAATTTGCGATGTTTTAATTTAAGTCATTATTATATAAAGACTTAAATTAAAACTCGTCGGGGATCTCTAAAAATCTAACCGAGTTTTTAGAGATCCCCTAGAGTATCCGTTTGAGGTACTGACAATGAACGGAATATCCTTCCGGATGGAGTATGCTATGGTATCATTAACCGTGAACGGCCGGATTGTTGAAGCCGAAGAAAACCAGAAACTTGTCTATTTTTTACGCGATTCACTGCACTTAACTTCCGTTAAAAATGGTTGTATGGAAGGCGCATGCGGGACTTGTACTGTTTTAATAGATGGAAAACCGATGAAGGCCTGTGTGCAAATCATGAGCAGATTAGCCGGAAAGACAATTACAACACTTGAAGGCTTTCCCGAACGCGAGCTTGCCGTGTATCAATATGCATTTGCTCACTGCGGTGCGGTGCAATGTGGATTTTGTATCCCCGGTATGATTATTTGCGCAAAAGCGTTGATAGACGGAAATCCCAATCCCTCATCTGCGGATGTAAAACAGGCTATCCGTAACAATATTTGCCGGTGTACCGGCTATGTAAAAATTGAAGAGGCCATTTTATTGGCTGCCAAGATGTTCCGCGAAAATACGCCCGTGCCGGAAGGAAAAACCGAAGCGACTGTAGGAAGCAGCGCACTCCGTGTTGATTCCTACGCGAAAGCGGCGGGTACTGCGGAATATGCTGATGATATGTATCCGGACGGAATGCTTTACGGAAGTGCGGTTCGCACTGCATTCCCGCGGGCAAAGGTTTTGTCTATCAATACCGAAGAAGCAGAAAAGATGCCGGGTGTGCATATTGTAATGACCGCAGAAGATCTTCCCGGTATGCAAAAGATCGGACACTTAAAAAAAGACTGGGATGTGCTTATTCCCCTCGGTAAAGAAACGCATTATTTAGGGGATGCCATCGTTCTAATTGCCGCCGAAAGCCGCGATATTTTAGAAGCTGCAAAAAAGGCAGTAAAAATCGAATACGAAGAGCTACCGCCCGTGTGTTCTATGGCAGAAGCAATGGCGGAAGATGCTCCTCATGTTCATGAAGGCGGGAACCTTCTTTCAAGGGAACACCTCGTGCGCGGCAATACTGATGAAAAGCTGAAAAATTCAAAATATGTCATTTCACAACATTATTCCGTACCGCCAACTGAACATGCCTTTTTGGAGCCGGAAACGGCAGTGGCTGAGCCGGATGGAGAAGGTGGCATCATCGTCTATTCAGGTGATCAAGGCATATATCAAACAAAGCGGGAATGTGCAGAAGCTACCGGTTTACCCATCGAGAAGGTACGGGTTATCGCAAAGATGGTCGGCGGCGGCTTTGGCGGCAAAGAAGATATGAGCGTGCAGCACCATGCGGCTATCCTTGCGTTAAAGACCGGACGCCCCGTCAAGGTGAGTTTAAGCAGAAAAGAAAGCATTATTATCCATCCGAAGCGCCATGCGATGGAAATGGATTTTACCCTTGGCTGCGATGAGAACGGCTATCTAACCGGCTTAAAAGCTGTACTGCATTCAGACACGGGCGCCTATGCCTCGCTCGGCGGGCCGGTACTGCAGCGTGCCTGTACTCATGCGGCAGGGCCGTATAACTATCAGGATATCGACATACTTGGCTGTGCGTGGTACACCAATAACCCACCGGCCGGTGCATTCAGAGGCTTCGGCGTAACACAAAGCTGCTTTGCCGTTGAATCGTGCATCAATTTATTGGCGGAAAAAGTCGGTATTAGTCCGTGGGAAATCCGCTACCGGAATGCAATTCGTCCCGGGCAAGTACTGCCGAACGGTCAATATGCCGACGATTCAACCGCTCTTGTACAAACCCTCGAAGCGGTAAAACCGTATTACGATGCACATCCTAAGGCAGGAATTGCCTGTGCTATTAAAAATTCAGGACTTGGGGTCGGTATTCCCGATTTCGGGCGGACAACCCTGCGGCTTCAAGCGGACGGCGTGCATATTTATTCCAGCGCGGCTTGTATCGGGCAGGGGGTTGGCACAATTCTCTTGCAGATTGTCAGCGAAGTGCTTGAGTTACCGCGGAGCCTTTTGCATTACGAAACGCCCGACACAAAATTTGCTCCCGACGCAGGGAATACCACCGCCTCACGTCAAACCGTATTTACCGGTGAAAGTACCCGCATAGCGGCTACCGATCTAAAAAAAGCGCTTGAAGAAGAACTGCATAAACGCGGCAAGACGGGAATGCTATCCGAACATCAGGATGTACTGCCCGAACTGTTTACCGCCCTCAGTGGTAAAGAATTTTTTGCGGAATATACCTATCCGACGGATAAAATAGGCTCCGACAAACCTCATCCGGTAAGTCATGTCGCTTACGGATACGCAACTCACCTCGTCGATTTGGATGAAGAAGGAAAGCTGGCGTATGTGGAAGCTGCTCACGATATCGGTCGGGCTATTAATCCAATTTCACTGCAAGGGCAGATTGAAGGCGGCGTTGTGATGAGCCTCGGATATGCGCTGACGGAAGATTATCCGCTGCAAAAGGGGGTTCCGACTGCTAAGTTCGGTACGCTTGGTCTGTTTAAAGCGCCTCAGGTACCGCCGATAAAGGTTGATATTATCGAACATAACGATAATGAGCTTGCATGTGGCGCAAAGGGAGTCGGTGAAATTGCCAGTATTCCGACAGCTCCTGCGGTAGCGCTTGCCTATTATAACCGCGACGGTATTTTTAGAACAAAGCTTCCACTGGAAAATACGCCGTATAGCCGGAAAAAATAACGCGCAGGGGATATCTTGTAAGCATTAAGCCTTCTAAACTAAAAAAGCCGATTAAACACATCACGTGTTCAATCGGCTTTTTGTTATTTTAACGGTTACAAGCTTTTTACTTTACCGCTTCCGCAAGATTATCCGTCTTTAAAAGGCGGATATTGTTTGCCGTATCTTGTACGAGCAAGCCTTTTTCCGTAACGCTTATCGCTGTGTACGGAAGAACGCTTACAGTCGATTTCGCTTGCATTTCAAGGTTATCGTTGAAGCGTGCAAGGTAATTTTTGCCGGATTGTTCAATCACCGCATAGTAGCTGTCATCAACCTGTATTAAAAGACTTTGTGCTGCAACAGGTACTGTTGCCTGTTTGGTCATTTCAAGCGTGCGGGGGTTAATGCCAACCAGTGTAATCATCTGATTTCCGGATTTTGAACCGGCAATTGCGATAAGCGAATCTGTTCCTTCGATAAGGACACGGCCGCGTACGGTGTTCAACGACGAGGTTTTCAGCGGTTTTTCTGTTTTAAGGTCAAGCAATACTACTTCAGAAAGCATTGAACTGGAGTCAATTACTTTTAGCATAGCACTGGGCAATGCGGAAGCAAAAGCCGCCTCATCTTGAGCTTTCCGTTCTGCTCGTTTTTCTTCAATAATTTTCCGCGTATCCGCAGCAACATCCTTCCGATCGCTTTGAGCTTCTTGCTCTTTTGTGTCGGCAAATTGCTTTTCAGAAGAAGCTTCCCGCTCTTTATCTTGGGCTTGTTTTGCGGCTTCATCGGCTGCTTTCTGCTTTGCGTTTGCTTCTTTTTGCTTTGCTGCTGCTTCCTGATCGCCTTTTTTCGCTTCGTTTGCTTTTTCTACCGCAGCTTTATCTTTATCGCTTGCTTCCTGCTTATTTTTTGCAGCTTCCTGCTGTTTTTTTGCAGCTTCTTCCGCGGCTTTGCGGTCATTCGGATTTTTTTGAGCCTGCTTTCGGGCTGCTGCAGCATCTTTTTCGGATTGGGCTGCTTGCTTCTTTGCCGCCTCCGCTTCTTTTCGAGCTTTTTCCGCATCTTGCTTTGATTGAGCCGCAGCTGTTTTTGATTTATCGGCTTCTTTTTGTGCCGCCGCAGCTTCATTCCGTTTTGCATCGGCATCTTTCCGAGCTGCAGAGGCATCCTTCTGTGCAACATCTGCACGATCGCGGGCTGTGCTGCTTTCACGTTCTTTCAAGTCGATCATGTCTTTGCGGGTGGCAATATCTTTATCATCCTTCTCGCGCATCTTGTTAACAACGTTTTTATCGGAGAGCGACTTCGTGTCGATTGCGCTTAACGTACCGCTGTATTTCTGATCGGAAAGCGGAATAACAATCTGTGTTTTTCCCGGCCATTCGTCGTAGCGCAGTGCAAGACCGGCTTTATCAGCAGTTAAATTCTTGACAACAATCGTTTTGTACTTACTTTTGAACATATTCATGTCGCCACGATACACAGCGTTATAGATCGTTACAAAATGAGCAATGGTCTTTGCATCTTTTTCGGAGTATCCATACGCCTTTCGTAAATAACCTGCGATAATAACTCGTAAATTGTTGATATGATCAACTTTCGCTCCGCTTCCGATAATCATGATATCGGCATCGAGACCGGTTTTTACCGACGGATCAACTGCATGGATAACGGCGTAGCGATTCATCTCGCCGGCGCGTCCGCGTTGAGCTGCTCCGCCAAGAGATTCTCCGATTTCGGAGATTGCCCGCAGCGTATCGATTTCGGCGTGAGGCCCTGTGTAGTTGATAAATTCAATCGGCGTATTTTCGGCCTGCTTCAGTTCACTTTGATCAACCTCTATCGAAAACGCCATACTCATAAAGGCAAATGTACAGAGGCATACAAGCGCTATTCTTTTCATTGAACAACCCCTTTCTATGAAGATGATACAGAGAAATCTCAAAACCTTAGGGCGTAGCCCGAGGGAAGAGTGCTTCTCAGTAAAACAAAGTTCAATCCTATTCTACTATAGTTTTTATTTTTTGTCTTGCATACTGCTTAATATTTTCGGGAAAGGCGCCTGCCGTGATGCTAAACAGTGCTTTAACGGCTGAACCTGCGATTTGTTTATCCCCATATTTCGCAATTTCGGTAAGGGCGTCGCAGGCGGCGTAGGCAGGTTCATAGGCGCGCACTCCGCAGTGTTGCAGCAGCAGTTGAATTGCTTCGATTGAGCTTCCGTCAGGGTCGGCAGCAATAAAGCCCAATGCGCGGATGATTGCAACGGCTAAAGTAGGGTCGGAAGTTTTTGACGCCTCGTCGAGTAGAATGGTTCGGTATTCCAACGATTCCAATAGACCGAGCAGTTCCGCAGCCCGTGCCCGTTCATAAACCGTAAAATTATAGGGGAAATACGCTGCCCGCTGATTATTTGCTAAAATAGTTTGCAGGGTGAGTGCGTAGGCTGCTTCATTCGTGCCGATAGTCCCTTTTGTAATAGCTTCATCGATGCTTGCTAACAGTGTTCCCGTATCTCCGTAGGGAACAAAGAAGGGCAGCGTTTGCGTTTTTTCTTGTGTTTTCAAAATGTGATACTGCGGTGGCGCTTCCCGTTGGGGAGAACTTTGCATAATCTTTGTGTCCAGTCGCCAACTGTTGATAACCCAATCATCGACGGCAATAAGGATACCATTCGGCATAATAACCGGCAGAAAAGCTGAGGTGATGATCTTTTGTTCCCGCTTTACGGTTCCCTCGCCGCTGATAATTGCCGCTATACCCTTGCAGGCGATGTAATATTCACCGTCCGTTTTGCTGTAATATAACGGAAGTGTAATGCGGCTGTTCAATTTTGCTGTCCAAGTAATGTTATTAGAGGTAATATTCCGTGCCGAAACGGTACCATCGGCATATATGCATACCAGTTCGTTGCCGGAGTTTTGCATAAAAAGCGGCGCTGTTTCCTGTGTTTGCCAGACTGCAAATCCGTCAGTTTCTCTTTGCGGTACATGTGGGGACGTTTCTTTCTCTTCTGCTGCGGCGCTGCGGTAATAGGTGAGGATGCCGTCACCGGTGCTCATAATATACCCGCCGGGAGCGGAGGCGAGCGTGGCAATTTCTTTTTTTAAGGTTCTTGTATTTGACACCTGTCCGGTAAGCGAAACGGTTAAAAAGTCTTTGTTTGTCAGCGTCAGCAACAATGATGCCGCTCCCGTTTCGCACAGTTGCCGTGCCGGTGAAGCGGATAATGTGAGCTGCCACTTGAGCTTCCCTTTTATGGAAAAACAGTAAAGATTGGATTTCGTTAGCACGCATATTCTGCCGTCAGTGGTGCTATAGGGAGCAAACAACGCCGGCTCCGGCAGTTGCACCGACCACAAATAAATCCCCTGACTGGAAACCGCTTGCAGTATCCTCGACGCATCTGCAATAATCAATATTCCCGAATTTGATACGGTTAAAAACGGTTTTATTGTTCGCTCAATATTCCGCCGCCATCCAAAGGAGCCGGTGTAATCGATACAGTTAAGCGCCTGATCCGAGCTTAATGTATAAAGATATTCTCCGTGTACAACCGGATCACAGAGCGTTTCACCCGCCATAACCGCCGACCATTGTGCTTGTTCTATTTGCGCAGTCTGTGCGGTGAGAACCATTGTTGGAATCAGCAAAAACATATATGAAAAGAATGCGGTAAATAAGACGGCTAAAAAGCGTTTTGTTTTTTTCATCGTATAAAAATTCCTAAAAGTTCACAGTGATGGGTCTGTGGATAAAAGTCGAACAACCGGTATTCGATAAATCGATACCCCAATGCGATGAGTTTTTTTGCATCACGGACAAAGGTTGCAGGATTGCATGAAACATAATGAATGAGCGGTATTTTGGCTTGCCCCAGATAAGTAAGCGCCTTTTCAGGGATGCCCTGTCGCGGCGGATCGATGATAGCGGCATCATAGACAAGTTGTGCAGCGGGGATGTCTGACCAATCGGTATCGGAAACAGTATGGAAAAAACAGCGGCAAGGGTTGTTCTTTTCTGCAATAATCCGGTCGAGGTTTTTCTGTGCCGTCCGCAGCGCCCGTTCGTTGTGTTCCACCAAGTGAAGTTCGGCTGCTTTGTCCGTTAAAAAAGCGGAAAAGGTGCCGACGCCGGCATAAAAATCGAGTACCCGCTTACATGGGGGGATATCCGATACCGGTTTAATCAGTTTTTCCAACATTGTAATATTCGACTGAAAAAAGCCGAATACGCTAAAGTCCAGAGCTGTACCTTTTACTTGTGCCGAAGCGTCGGGATGAACGGGACTGTATATGTCATCTTGTGCGAAAACATGGTAACGATCTTGAGCGATTTTTGTACTGCGGGGGAAAAGCTTTTGCAATCCATCCTGCTGCAAAACGGTACGCAACGCAGGTACTGCAATAGGGCAATCATGGACGGGAACAACCGTGTTGCTCGCAAAACCGTGCATCCCGATTGTTCCGTTTTTATCCGTATGGAATTGAAACCGGTTTCGATATTCCCATGAAGGACCCGCAATAAAAACCGGCGGACGTTCAGGTGCAATATGCGCTCTGTCGAAAAGCTCTGCGACCATTGCCTGCCGGAGTGTTTGCTGATAGCTGTTAGCCGCCATTTGTAAATTACATCCGCCGCAGCGCCCGAAATACGGGCAGGGCGGTTCAATCCGGTACGGAGAAGGGGTGATGATTTCTTTTATAACGGCTTCGCTGTAATCGCGCTTATTTGCCGTAATGGTAATATCGAGTTCTTCATCGGGGAGCGCAAAGGGGATAAACACTGTTTTCCCGTCTACTCGCGCAAGGGCTTTCCCGCCGAATACGATCTTTTCCGTAGTAACTCGCATGGGATGCAGTATACAGGAAAGCGGAGATTTTATAAAGGCGCGGGCAGTGGGGGCAGGGAAGTTATAATGCTTTGAGCTATCTCCAATACGGGGTGTTCAAAGAAGTATAAAGGTATGGGAGAATCAGGATAAAGTGCCTCAGGGGTAACTATTTCAAATACACAAATGGGATATCATCGATGCGTTGGAGCCGGATAGCGCCGCAGCCTTTTTCTGCGTACATAACATTCAGCATCGCGGTGATGTTGCGTTCAAAATCGGGATTGCTTTTTTCTTCCACGGCTGCGATACCTCCGCCGTAAATGCAGTAGACAAGGTCGGCGTATTGCAAGGCAAGCGCGGGGTTATGAATAGAAACGAGCACCGTCTTGTGCGCTTTTGTACAAAGCTTACGGGTAATCTGCATAATCTTATGCTCGTTGTAAAAGTCGAGATTGGCGGTCGGTTCATCCAAGAGGATGATGGGCGCATCCTGTACCATGCCGCGGGCAAGCATCACAAGCCGCGATTCCCCGGAGCTGAGCTGACTGTAATAGCGGTCTGCGAATTGCGTTAAGCCGAATACCTCAAGCGCATGATCGACATATTCCCAATCTTTTCGCGACGGGGCTTGCAGCGCGGTTTGATGGGGATTACGCCCCATCACGACAAAGTCGCGTACCGTGTAGGTAAATACGCCGGAATGTCCCTGCGGAATGTAACATACTTTTTGGGCAAATCGCTTTCGTGTAAGCTGCGCCGCATTTTCTCCCAATACCGAAAGCGTACCGGACGCGGGCATATCCAATCCGGCGAGCAGCCGCAACAGCGTGGTCTTGCCCGCGCCGTTAGGGCCTATCAGCGCAATAACCTGTTGCTGCGGAATATCCAGCCGGAGATCTTTCAGAATAGGCTGCGTTCCCCGCACCGCCGTAACGCCGTCAAGCTCAAAAGCCGCGTTCATATTCCAATCCAAATATCGTTGTTCCGGCGGAGCATCAACTGCGCAAGAATTGGCGCGCCGATGACAGCCGTGATAATACTGACCGGTATCTCATTGCCGGACAGGGAGCGGGCAACGGTATCCGCAAACAGCAACAGGGCGGCGCCGCACATAAAAGAAAGCGGGGCCACCTTGTAATTATTATTGCCGAACAGCAGCCGGATAACATGCGGCGCAATAAGCCCGATCCAGCTGATGATACCCGCAGCGGACACCACACTCGCAACCAACAATGTCGAAGTGATAATAAACAGCAGCCGCATCTTTTTAACCGGCGTACCGAGCGACGCCGCTTCTTCATCACCGAGCGAGAGAATATTGAGCTGTCTGCGGAACAGGATAATAAAGCTGCATCCCGCAACGGCAATCGGTAAAAAGGCGGCGAGCTTTTTCCACGTGATAATGTTAAAACAGCCCATCAGCCAGAACTCCAGAGCAGGCAGCTCATTGAGCGGATCCGCCATGTATTTGATAAGGGATACGCCTGCTCCGGCAAGCGCATTGATGATGACACCTGCAAGCACGAGGCGTATCAGACTGTGTTCTCCGCCGATATTCGAAAGCTGCAACACAAGCAACGTCGCGCCGATGCCGCCCGCAAAGGCGCAGAGCTGAATGCCTGCCGCACTTGTATGGAGCAGCACGATACCGATTGCCGCGCCGAGGGAAGCGCCGGTAGAAACACCGATGATGTCGGGTGCTACCAGCGGATTACGGAATAGGCTTTGCAGGCTTACCCCGCTCAATCCGATTGCACCTCCTGAAAGAAAGACAAAAAGGGTGCGCGGCAGCCGGATGTTCATAAAAATATTGTAATCGGCTGTGGTTACCGCCGCAAATACATCGGTGCGGAACAGGATGGAAAGTATCTTAATAAAAGAGAGCGGATAACGCCCCCAGCTCAGCGAGAATATCAGCGCCGCCAGAGGCATTATACAAGCTGCACATATCAGTTTAGTCCGGTACCGCATCTGCATTGAAGGGTTTTATCTTTTTATTTTACATTAAGAGAGGCGAGGTCTTTTTCTTTACCGAAGAAGTCCCGATAAAAGGGCTTGGTTTTTTCCGCTAAATAACCGGCAGGAACTTTTCCCGGATGCAGTTTATCGGCAAGCCAGATAACACCGAGGCATGAGCACGGAATGGGGGAATCCCACTCGTCAACACTTGACGGGAATACATAGACCTTGCCGTTATCCACTGCGGGAATGCCCTTCCATTCAGCCTTTCCGGCGAGTTCTGCCGGAGTTACCTTCGAGCCCGTTGCGGCAACGATGACCTGCGGGGCGTATTTCTGGACTTGTTCCAGCGATACTTTTGTCCAATAGACATCGGTAATATCATCGCTCACCAATTTTCCGCCTGCTGCCGCAACGAGTTCCGCTTGGAACATCTTGGGACTGAGCGCGTTCAGAGGATCGGAGCGACTGCTGACATAAACGGATACCGCCGGTTCTCCTTTTACGAAACCTGCGACATCATTTAAGATTGCCTTATAAAAAGTGAGCAGCTTTTGCGCTTGTTCGCGATTACCGGAAGCGGCGCCGAGCATTTCAACATAGCTAAAAAAATTCTTCATCGTTTCAGGCTCGATCACCAATGCGGGAACACCGAGCGCTTCGATTTGAGGAAGCTGCTGTGCGGCTTTAAACGGCACTAAAATGAGGTCGGGAGACAGAGAAGCAACTGCTTCGAGGTTCAAGTTCTTTGCGCCGCCGCATGCGGGTTTATCCGCCAATTCGGGAGCGAATTCTTTAATAAACGGCCGAGCGCTTTTTCCGCCGTCGCCCGACACGATATATTCCCGACAGCCGATTGCCAATGCTGTGTTGCTGAGAATATAAAACGGCGCGACAATCCGCTCCGGCTTTTTGGGGATAACAACGGTTCTACCCTGATGATCGGTTACGGTTGCAAAACCTTCCGATGTTTTTTTGTCCTGCTTTCCGCCTGCCCATACCGGCAAAGCTGCAAGCATTACAACTAAGATTGCTAATGAACAGAGTTTTTTACACATAGGATCCTCCTTTATAGACTTAGATAGACGTTAACATAATCTTCTTAATAAACTCAACCCCGTCTGCAAGCTCTTTATCATCAGGGTGTCCTTTGCCTAAGCCGCCGAACAGCTTGAATGGCCCGAAAGTATCAAATCCCTTGCATTCAAACTCCCCCAAGACGGTAAAGCCGTTTGCCTGTAAATAACCGGCAAATTTTTTCGCATACCGACCTTTTCCCATTCCACTTGTACATACGGCAAAAGCATATTTCGGAAATTCATGCCGGTGATGTTTCAAAAATGCATATATCGATTTATGAAATCTTCCCGCATATATTCCCGAAGCGAAGCCGACACAATCATATTCCGAAAAATCGACATTTTGAGCTTGTTCTGCCTTAAACAGCGTTACCGGCATATCGTGTGCCATTGCCGTAACTACTTTTTCCGTATTTCCATGATGAACCGATGCATAGATAATAGCCGCTTTTTTCATAAAATCTCCCAATAAAAATGTGAAAACTCCATGCCGAGCAATGTACTTACATTATCCGACAGCGTCTTTTTTTAACGGTGCGATTGTACTACTTTTCCCATACCGATATCAATATAATATTCCGGTATGGAAAATAAGCTCTTGGCGTGATAAAATCAGCATAAGGAGAATTATGACACCAGAAGAAATAAAGAAACTCATTCAAAACGGTGAAAAAATAGATGTTGAATTTAAAGAATCAAAGAATGCTTTATCGAAAGACGTATATGATTCCGTTTGCTCTTTTAACAATAGAAACGGCGGTCATATAGTATTAGGGGTTAACGACAAAAGGGAAATTACCGGCGTTAATCCTGACAAGGTTGATAAAATAATAAAGGAATTTACAACAGCTATTAATAATTCGCAAAAAATATATCCGCCTTTATACTTAACACCTGTTTCAATAGATATGGAAGGCAAGAAACTTATTTATATCAGAGTACCAAAAGGCTGTCAGGTGTGCAGGCACAATGGACGCATTTGGGATAGGTCTTACGAGGGTGATATAAATATTACCGATAATGCGGAACTGGTATATAAGCTTTATGCGCGGAAACAAAGCACCTATTTTGTAAATAAGGTCTATCCTAATTTGGGAATAGATTGTTTAAACTCAGCGGTAATTGAAAAAGCACGAAAAATGGCTATTGCAAGGAATCAAAATCATTTATGGAAGGGTATGAATGATGAAGAACTTCTGAGAACAGCTAATTTAATTTTAATTGATCCGGAAACAAACAAAGAAGGTATTACCTTAGCTGCAATTTTATTATTTGGAAAAGACAACGCCATTATGTCCGTTTTATCACAGCATAAAACGGATGCACTATTTAGAGTAGAGAACAAAGACCGATATGATGACAGAGATGTCGTCATTACCAATCTGATTGACAGTTATGATAGGCTTATCAACTTTGGCAGAAAGCATTTGAATGACTTGTTTGTTTTAGAGGGCATTGTTAATGTCAATGCAAGAGATAGGATACTCCGAGAAGTAGTTTCCAACACATTAGCCCACAGGGATTATTCAAGCGGCTTTCCTGCGAAAATGATTATTGATGATGAAAAAATTACTATCGAAAATAGCAATGTAGCACATAGAATAGGCGTATTGGATTTGCAAAAATTCGAACCGTTTCCTAAAAATCCGTCGATATCTAAAGTCTTTAGGGAAATTGGAATTGCCGATGAGCTTGGTTCCGGTATGCGTAACACCTATAAGTACACACAGCTGTATTCGGGAAAAAATCCTATTTTTGAAGAAGGCGATATATTCAGAACGATTATTCCACTCAAGAAGATTGCGACGGAAAAGGTCGGCGAAAAGAATGTCCCTCAGAATGTCCCTCAGAATGTCCCTCAGAATGTCCCTCAGAATGTCCCTCAGAATGTCCCTCACAATAAGAAGGAGCTGATTGAATTTATAAAGGCAAAGGTGAGGTCAAATAATAAAATTACAAGGCGGACTATTGCAGATAATGCCGGCGTAAGTGTAAAAACTATTCAGAGAACCATAAAAGAGATAGAGAATCTACGATATATCGGTACCGGAAATAACGGATATTGGGAATTGAATGAATAGTTGTGAATTACAAAAGCGAGAATTTGAAAAGGAATCAACAACCCCGACGCAAGCGTCGGGGCACAGTGCTCAATGTTTCGTACTGTGTGTTCTATAAGGTGGTTGCAGTCGGGGTTAATACCCTTTGTTACGACGCAGAGCGTCGGGGTATTAACCCCTCCGCACGAATAAAACGATCGGCGTATGGAATTAGATTTTAAGCATGCTTCATTACAGGAAATCCTTAACTATGCTCCCGATCTCCGCAGGGAAGCATATATAGATGCGACGCTACGGATGCAAGCGGATGATAATATCGTCGGGGTGTTCGGCTCTGCGTATTCGGAAGCTCAGTCTCCCGTCATCGATGAGGCGCTCATCTATGGCTGCGGTCTTGTGCCGGTTCCGATTGTCGGAGTGGATGCCTTTATTTTTAAATATGGTGATTATCCTGCTTGCGATGCGATCAAGAGTACGATGGTATATTTAACGACACAAAAGTGTCCGCTGCTGTATTCTTCCAAGATGTATGTACTTGACGGCTGTTGCCCTGCTGTCGGAACCGCGTTCCGGCAGTGTACGCAAAAACCTGTGCATATATACAACGACGCTGCAACACTCAAAACAGTGCTGCAACAGGTGTACGGCTGCGAGTATTCCGGCGCCCGCTATCAAGAAGCGAAGTCTGCTTTTGTAACGCTGAATACTTTACTGCACCGCCTTGAGCAAAGTATGCTTTCCGGCAATGACTTTGGTGTACTCGCTTTTTATTCCCGTTTTATCTTTGAGCTTGAAGAACGGATCGCTTTCTTGACGCGGGTGTGCGAATTGCTTTCTTCCGCAGCAATCGGCGAACATTCATCTCATTCACCGGAAAAACGAGTGCCTGTTTCAATTCATTGTCCCGACGGCATCATACAAAAAATCAAACCGACTGCCGGAAATTATTTTAAGCCGGTATGGGTGCAGGCAGGGTGTTCCGCCGATATTGCATGCGCAGGATGTATCTACCCGGCCGGTCAGTATGTGGGGTATTAAAGCCGATAACGTGAGGATATGGACTCTACAGAATCAACCCAACTCGAATCAGCTTCGATGAATACACTTGACGGGGACGTCCCAAGAGTTTGTTACTTTTTCGCTATTCCCGTCGAGCGTGTTCAAAATCGCACAGATAGCACGATTTTGAACATCGCATTTCAGGGTAACCTGCTCTGAAATGCGATGTTTTCGAACAGGTTAATTACCAATACAACGAATTTTGAGCGAAATACTCTCAAATC
This sequence comes from Treponema medium, assembly GCF_017161265.1. Classification (NCBI taxonomy): domain Bacteria; kingdom Pseudomonadati; phylum Spirochaetota; class Spirochaetia; order Treponematales; family Treponemataceae; genus Treponema; species Treponema medium. The sequence continues at coordinate 970,161 of NZ_CP031393.1, forward strand.
GTCGCTTCTACTGACAAGATGCCAACCTTTTCCGTCAGTCTTGCGATTACATTTACTTAATCGCCTGTGCGCCGAAGCCTTTGACTGCACCGAACAGTTTTACAGCATCATCTTGCGGATATCTGTTTGCAAACATCGACACATCAGTTTGAACTTTCATCGTTTGGTTCATTCCCATTGCGCGTCTGAACTCGTTAGCGGGGGAATTCGGATCATAGTCGGTTTTTTCTTTATAGGTAGCGTTTAAGAAACCTGCCAAATATGCTTGGTTTAAAACTTTTTTAAGCGGAGCTACGTCTTTCAGCTCCTCGTTGCCTTCGGCGCTGTTAAAGCGTTCAACGTCTTCAAAGTCTTTTACCCATACGTATTCAAATGTACCTAAGCCCGGCAGGGTTACATCCGCTTGTTTGTTCATAAAAAATCGATTGTTATCTACAAGTACCTTTCGTCCGTTTTCCATAGAAGCAGGGCTGTCGATACGGCAGCGATCGATTGCAGACAGGGTAGAAAGCCCGATGATGTTGTGGTGTATATTCACCTCAACCTTCGTCATAACGCGGAAACCGTACCCCATATCCTCAAAGGCATGCGTGCGTGGCCATGTAAACAAAACAGTATTATATGCGAACTCCAGCGTTATGGCGGTCGGTTTATTTTCTTTTCCCCAAATTTCGCAAGCAGACATCGCATTTGCAGTAAAAACATTATTCAAAATTTTAACATCGCCTGAACCGCCGAACTGGATGGCAAAATTGGAAGCGTTATTAAATACGCAGTTTTGAATAAGCACATCGCATTTCATAATGCTGCCGCCGAATATCGCCTTTTCTGTTGTAATGGATTTTTCACCGCCATTAACGCCTTCTCCCGGCGGCAGGATGAGCATACCGGTTTCCACACCGGCAGGTTTGCCTTTTGTCGGATGGTAACCGTTGGAAGCTCCTTTATCGAAGATGATACCGTCGATAACAAGTTTTTTTCCCTGACCGTCTTTAATATCAAACTCCATAGCCTTATTTGCGCGACCTGTTCCGTTTGATGAGGCTGGCGGCATAACGAGCGTGCGGTATTTTAAAACGTCCCGTTTTGAAAAGTCTTTGGAATATCCTCCGTAGATTTCTACAGGGTTTTTTATCATGATAAAACCTTTGTCCCGTACGCCGTAATAATTGCCTTCCGCAACATATAACTTATCACCGGGTTGCACTTTTTCGGCAGCCTTTTCGATGTTTTTAAACGGAGCATCTTTTGTACCCGCGTTTCCATTCTTACCGGTCTCTTTTGAAACGTAGTACTCTGCAGCCATTACGTTTGCTAAAACGAGACAAACCGCTAAACACGTTGTAATTGCTTTTTTCATATACACCTCTCAATTTAAGGGAGAATGCTTGTGTGCTTCCCTTTATGTTTAATGTAGCATAATTACCATAGTTTTGTAAATTATTTTAAAGGCTGACAGATTATTGCCTTATAACATTTCTGCGATAAAAATGTTATCGTTATTTGCAGAATAGGGAGATGGAGCCGTGCAGCTGTGGAAATTTTACAAAAGAACGGATTTAAGAAACTGCTCAATGTGGATTGGGGCGGTAAGTATTTTCATGTCCCGCTTCATAATCCTTAAAATCCGCATTCAGCAAGGCTCTCATAGGCTATAATGCAATGACTTTTTATACTTAATCCAATCTTTTTATTTTGATAAACCGTACTTCTTGTCTGTAAGCGCTTACTATCGTAATAATTGAGGCCAGTATTAAAATTCCACCGTTTACCAATAAATCTCTTTTAACCAGCTTTGCGATGTCCGGTTCGGTGATTATAAGCTCCGGCGTTTCTTTTAAAACATCGAAAAAGCCGATATGCTCAATATCCGGACCCTCATTTACAGCATCGTATATACGCCAGCCGTATTCCAATACGGTTGCCGCTGCGAGCGCTATGCCCAGTACAATCAAAATCATAACGATGGCTTTTACGGTTAATTTTTTTCCCAGTCGTTTGTATACAGTATAGGATATTGCGCTGAGTAAGACTGGAATCGCCCAAACATAGAGGTTCATTTTTCCGACGATAACATACAGTAAGATTCCCGCTAATGCAACGCCGATAACGCCCAATGTACCGAGTAAAAAATTTTCTTGCGTGTTTTTGTCTTTTTCTTTTTGAGCGGTAAGATCGGCTTCTTTTTCCGCCCGCTCAGCTTCGGTTAGATACAGGTATTGTAGTCCTATTTGAAACAACCGTATCGTTCCGTCATTTTTACCATAGATAAATCCGCCGGATTTATACTTATTTTCTATCAGGAATGGGATAACGGTATCATTCAGCAAATCAAATGTTTTCTTATAGTTCCCTAATGCCGGCGTAGGATATTCAAAGATTAATGTTGCGTTATCGATACGCGTTTTTACTTTTTTTATTTCACAAAGCCGCGATTGCAAAAGGGCGAACAAGTCTTCTCCATTTTCTGCCTTAGAAGCGCCGATGGTAAGGATACATTTCTTCGCATTGGCATCTACGTGAAAAATCGTATAAAACCCTTGCAGCATTCCTGCATATACATTCTTATATTTTTTAAATTGATAATCTTTAGATAAAAAGTCTAAACTTCCCATGAGTGTTCCTCTTTGAGTAAATGAGTTGCGCCGCAAATAATTCGACAGCTGTCGAGTTTATTCTTTTTTTATATAAAGATAAAGAGGCCAACTCAGAGTAAACGCATCAGGCTATTTATTCGTGCGGAGGGGTTAATACCCCGACGCTTACGTCGGGGGTGTTGATTTAACACCCCCGCGGAAAAATTGGGGTTGCTACGTAGCTCCTCTTTTTTTTGAAAATAACTTTTCCGTCAGCCTTTTGAAAATAGCCTGTCCGGAAGTGTACGTCCGTGTACACTTCCGGACGCGAGTTTTTGCATCGCAAAAACATCGCTTCTGTTTTGAACCACGGACATCCTTGTCCGTTCTGAAACTACAAGGCGCGAGCAAAAAACACCCGCAGGCATGTTGAAAAGTGTACATCCGTGTACACTTTTCAACGTCGAGTTTTGCTGCGCAAAAACGTCGCTGTTGCTTATAACCCCGGACATCCCTGTCCGTCCTGATACGTTGAGGCTTTTTCAGTAGCGGCACGGATGCCGCTGGTTATATCAGAAGCGATGGGGATGTCTCAAAAGTTGGTTACTTTTTCGACATCCCCGCGAGTTTAAAATCAAGTCTTTACACAGTAATGACTTAATTTTAAACATCGCATCTAAATCTAAGGAAACTGTCCAAAAACTGAAGTTTTTGGACAGCCCTTCGCTGCCAAAAGTGTACAAGGATGTACACTTTTGGCAAGGCAACGCCGTAGACGGTATGCATATTTTCAAAAGGAAATATTACGCGATAATGCCCATCTCTTTTCCGACTTTTTCGAAGATAGCGATAGCGCGGTCAAGCTGTTCGGTGGTGTGCCCTGCCGTTACCATACAGCGGACACGTCCGGTGCCTTTGGGTACAGTGGGGAACACGATCGGCCCAATGAATAAGCCGTTTTCAAAGAGCTTTTTGGAGAACTCAAGGGTTTTTGCTTCTTCTCCGATGATGACCGGCGTAATGGGGGTTTCGCTGTGTCCGGTGTTAAAGCCGAGGCGGGCGAGCTTTTCTTTGAAGTAGCGGGCGTTTTTCCACAGCCGGTCAGTGTATTCGGTTGATTCCATCAGCATTTTAATGGCTTCGATACAAGCGCCGATAGCGGCGGGTGGGAGTCCGGTGGAGAACAGGAAGGGGCGTCCGCGGTTTTTCAGCCAGTCGATGGTAACCTGCTTACCGGCAACATAGCCGCCGACAACGCCGATTGCTTTGGACAGGGTACCGATTGCAAAGTCTACTCTGCCGTGCAGGTGGAAGTGGTCAACGGAGCCGCGTCCGCTTTCGCCTAATACGCCGCTTGCGTGCGCGTCATCCACGTAGGTTAAGCACTCGTACTTTTCCGCAAGCGCAACGATTTCCGGCAGCTTGGCAATATCACCGTCCATGGAGAACACGCCGTCGGTGATGATGAGAATGTTGCGGTAGTTGGGGCGCTTCTCTTTTAAAACCCGCTCTAAGTCTGCCATGTCGGAGTGCTTAAACACTGCCTTATCGGCTTTTGAAAGGCGGGAGCCGTCGATGATGGATGCATGGTTCAACTCATCGGATAGGATGAGGTCGCCCTTGTCGGTAACCGCTTGGATAACACCGGCGTTACAATTAAAGCCTGACTGAAAGGCCAGCACCGCTTCTTCCCTCTTGAATGTAGCAAGCAGAGTTTCGAGTTCATCGTGAATCTTCATGTTTCCGATGATGGGGCGGACAGCTCCGGCTCCCGCGCCGTAGGTTTCAATCGCTGCGATTGCTGCCTTCTTTAAGCGAGGATGGTTTGCAAAGCCCAGATAGTTATTTGATGAAAGGTTGATAACTTTCTTTCCATTAATAACGCATTCGGCTTCGTTCGGTCCGTCAAGCGTTACCGGTACCTTATACAAGCCTTGATCCTTTAATTCCTGTACTTTTTGTTGTAAAAAAGCCATTTCGTGGATGTTGCTCATTGTTTTCTCCTCTTCAATGAAATTTAATGCTCATTGCAACGTTTCTTTATTTTTGTGCCGAATGATACGCAACACCAAGCCGCTTGCTCAGTTTTTCCAGCATATCGACGGTCATCGTTTCCAGTGTGTATTCGGGCTTCCAGTTCCATTCTTGCCGTGCGCAGGTGTCGTCAATGGAATTAGGCCAAGAATCGGCGATTGCCTGCCGCATGGGGTCAACCTTGTAGGTCATCTGAAATTCAGGGATGTGTTTTTTAATTTCCGCTGCGATAATTTCCGGTGTGAAGCTCATAGAAGCGATATTAAAGGCGTTGCGGTGGATTAACTTTGACTCATCTGTTTCCAAAAGCTGCTGAACTGCTTTGAGGGCATCGGGCATATACATCATATCCATATAGGTGCCTTCTTTAATAAAGCACTCATATTTTTTGTTTTTCAGCGCTTCGTAATAAATGTCAACAGCATAGTCGGTAGTGCCGCCGCCGGGCGGAGTTGTATAGGAGATAAGACCGGGGAAGCGCACGCCGCGGGTGTCTACTTCGAAGCGCTTGTGGTAGTAGTCGCAGAGCAACTCACCTGAAACTTTTGTTACACCGTACATTGAGGTAGGACGCTGAATGGTGTCTTGCGGAGTTTTATCCTGCGGGGTACCCGGGCCGAACGCGGCGATGGAGCTGGGTACAAAGAACCGGTACTTATTCTCCCGGGCAATTTCCAGCATATTGTATAATCCGTGAATATTGATATTGAACGCCATTTGCGGATCGCGTTCCGCAACAGCTGAAAGGAGCGCTGCCAAGTGAATAACGGCATCTACTTTGTATTTTTTACATACATCGGCAACCTTCTGCGGTTCCAACACATTTAATTGCTCAAAAGGTCCTGATTCAAGGACTTCCGGCATATCTTTTTTAACTACATCACTTGCAATTACATTGCTACCGCCGTAGGTCTTGCGCAGGTGCATAACCAGCTCACTGCCGATCTGACCGAGGGCTCCTGTTACCAGTATTGTTTTCATTTTTATGATACCTCCTATAAAAACTTTTGCAGGAAATATCAATTTCCGAAAAAGTTTTTAGCCGTGCGCATAATGCGCACATATACAATAATCGAGTTTGCAACGCAAACTTGAGATAAAAAGCACCGACGCCATTTTAGTCGGTGCTTTTTATGATACCTCCTCAGATAATACACTTTTACCTTCGCACGAAATTTTCAATAAAATTTCGTGTATTTTATTTTAAGGAAGGGCAAACGCATCAGACAAATGTGTAAAAACTCAGAATAAGAGTTTACCGCATAGAACCGACGCTTTTGAAAAGAGACTTTTCGTTAGCCTTTTGAAAAGGGAGCGGTAGATACAAGAAGATAGGCAAAAAAGCACCGCAGGCGTATTTTTAATACGTTGAGGATACTTTTTTGCCGTACGACACAGTAGATACCCCTCTATTTTCAAAAGAACAGGTTGAGCAGCCCCAATTATTTTGCGGGGATATTAGGTAACTGTCTGATGCGGTTGCCCTGATATATTTAGTATATCACCGTTTTTGTGATTTTGCTATAATAAAATAATGAATGACACTATTTTGACAGATGAAGCCACGTGCTTCATGAAGAAAAAGAATTTCTTGCCGGTTCTTTCCGGACTCTTTATCGGTGTATTGGTTCTGTCGAACATTTTGGCAGTAAAAATGGTGCAGATCGGTCCGTTTGTTTTTGACGGCGGTACGCTGCTTTTTCCGTTTTCGTATATTTTCGGGGATGTACTGACTGAGGTGTACGGTTACCGAGATACGCGGAAAGTCATTTGGACGGGCTTTGTCGTCCTTATTTTTATGGCGTTCAATGTCTGGTTGGTAAGTATTCTACCGGCAGAGGGCGGCTGGAATCTGCAAAGCGATTTTAATAATATTTTGCTGCAAATGCCCCGCATCAGCGTAGGGAGTATCTGCGGTTACTTTATCGGTGAGTACAGCAATTCTACCGTTCTTTCTAAAATGAAGATACTTACCAACGGCAAATACCTGTGGATGCGTACCATTGGCTCAACCTTGATTGGAGAGCTGCTGGACAGTATCATTTTTGTAGCGATTGCCTTTTCGGGAATGTACGCATCTTCTGTTTTAATTGTGATGGCTTTTTCAAATTATCTTTTTAAGACGATGATAGAGGTTGTCTGCACGCCCTTTACCTATTTGGTTGTCAACTTCTTTAAAAAATACGAACAGCTTGATACCTATGACTATGGTGAGCGGTATAACCCGCTACCGCAGTTTACATAGATAGCGCTTTACTTCGGCATAAAGGACGGCAAAAGCCATTTTTGCGCTGTAAGGGGCTGTCAAAGTTTAAGGGTGCGCCTAAACTCGCCGCTGATTGCCCCCGTCCGTGTCGGTTCTGATACGTTGAGGATTTTTAGCAGCGGCACGGATGCCGCTCGTCGTAAACAGTAGCGATGTTTCGGCACCGCGAAACTCGCTGCCAAAAGCGTACAAGGATGTACGGTTTTGGCAATGCAACGAAGTAGATGTGCTGTATATTTGCAAAAGGTAACAATTTTTCTTTTGCAAAAAGAAAAATTGTATTGTACACTAATAAGACGGATAAGTGTTTTGCTTATCCGCTCGATATGAAGCAGTATCGCATTGAGTACTGTGTCTTGGCGTACTGCGCCTTAAAATAATACAAGTGGAGGAAAGTATGAAAAAGTATTTTAAAACAAGTGTTTTTTTGCTTCTGGCAGCGGTATTTTTAACCGTTGCTTGTAAGCAAAATATTGAAAATGACCCCGTCTATACGGTTTCGTTTGATCTTAACGGGGGGGGGGGCCTGCTCTTAACGAACAAAAAATTACAAAAAACGGTAAAGTCACAAAACCAACCCAAAATCCCACGCGCACTCATTATATCTTTCAGCATTGGTCAAAAACACTGGACGGTGAAGCCTATAATTTTGACACCCCGGTAGTCGATAATTTTAAACTCTTTGCCGTATGGAAGATACAGCAATACACCGTCAATTTTAACCTAGCCGGTTCCACCGAAGGGGCAGCTCCTGATACACAAACGATTGATAGCGGGAAAACGGTTCCAAAGCCTGCCGATCCTACCCGTACTGGTTACGCTTTTAAGTATTGGGCAAAAGAGGTCACCGCGGCAGCGTATAACTTTGACGATCCGGTAACTGGGAGCTTTACGCTGTATGCAGTATGGGAACAAAACACACCTACGCCCCCCACGCCGCAAATGTTTACCGTCAACTTTAACCTGAACGGCGGTGAAGGAACCCCGCCCGCAGATCAACCCATTGAAAGCGGAAAAACGGTTGCAAAACCTGCCGATCCCACCCGCAGCGGGCACACCTTTAAGCATTGGTCAAAGAATGCTGATGGAGCAGCGTACAACTTCGATGAGCCGGTAACAAGCAGCTTTACACTGCATGCCGTGTGGGAACAAAACGCACCTCCGCCTCCTACACCGCAAAACTTTACTGTTAGCTTTAACCTGAATGGTGGTGAAGGAACCCCGCCCGCAGCCCAAACCATTGAAAGCGGCAACAAAGTTACCAAACCTGCCTCCGACCCAATTTATGCCGGTTATACCTTTAAGCATTGGTCGAAAAGTCAAACCGGTGCAGCGTATAACTTTGACGCCCCTGTAACCGGCGACTTTACGTTGTATGCCGTGTGGGAAAAAATAAAAATTTATACCATCCAAGGTACAGCTCATGAATCGCCGTTGAAGGGGAAAAGTGTAAAAGATATCCCCGGCATTGTAACGGGTATTCACTATTCAGAAAATAAAGCGGACGGCTTTTATATGCAGGATAAAGACGGAGACGGAAATAATGTAACTTCCGACGGTATCTATGTGTATTGCGGCATCGCTCAATTTCCCGCAGAGCTTAAAGTAAAAGATGCGGTAACCGTTACCGGTACCGTTACCGAACATGCCTTTGATGCCACACAGCTTGCAACCACCCAAATCAAAGTTGCAAGAAAAGATGATGTTAGTATTCTTTCATCCGGTAATCAGCTGCCTGCACCGATTGAAATTACCGCTGATAAACTTGAAAAACCTGTTTTTATCGGAGATCTTAATGTTCTTTCTCCTGCGGAAGAAGCAATCGATTATTATGAAAGCTTAGAGGGTATGCGGGTCAAAATAACCAATCCTAAAGTTGTCGCTGCTCCTTATAAAGGTACTCACTATATTGCTCCGGTGAGTGCAAACGGTTTTACCCCTCGCGGTGGGCTTATGTATAACAGCTATAACAGTACCGGACGGGTATGCGTATATCCTTATGCCTGTTTTGCCAACAAAGCGGACGCACATGTTGCCAATCCGGAACCGACAATCGGAGACAGCTATAATGGCGATATAGTTGGTGTATTGGGTTATTCATTCAGCAATTATCGAATCGAAATAACGGAAGCGCTGCCGGAGCTTACCGCTGGGCATATTGCCCCTGAAAGTTCCAATATTGCCTTCGATGCCACGAAGCTCAATATCGTAAGCTATAATTTGGAAAATTTTTCAAAGGCTAAGGGGAAAAAAGGACATTCATCCAAAAAAACACCGGACCAGCGGGCAACGGCATTTGCAGATCATTTTATCAATCAATTAAAAGAGCCCGATATCATTTGCTTAATAGAAATTCAGGATGATAGTGCCGATAAAGATAATGATGTGGTCAGTGCCCAGCAAACCTTGAACCTTTTAATCAATAAGATTACAGCAATAGGCGGTTCTACTTATAAATCAGTTAATATCGATCCGGAAAATAACAAAGACGGCGGTGCGCCCGGCGCCAATATCCGCTGCTGCTATCTTTACCGCGACGACAGAATTGAACTGGTGCAGGATAGCGATAGTGATTTGACCAATAGCGACTGTAATACCGCTGCCGAAATCGAAGCTGACGGTTCAAAGCTTACGCAAAATCCTGCCCGTATTGGTGTTGGTGATGCTGCCTTTGATAGCTGCCGAAAATCACTTGTTGCTCACTTTAAGTTCCTCGACAGCGTGAATGGCGGAAAGGATTTCTTTGTTATCAATAATCATCTTACCTCAAAGCGCGGAGACGGGAGCATTTGGGGAGCGCAGCAGCCGGTTGTGCGTGCAAGTGAGGTAAATCGCCATAAGCAGGCGGATGCAATTACCGCATTTATCAAGAGCGTAAAGGAAAAGCGTTCCGACGCACGGATCATTTCAGTCGGTGACTATAACGATTTCTGGTTCTCCGAAACAATTGGTAAGGTCAAGGCTGCCGGAATGAAAAACGCCATCGAAGAATTCTCGGCAAACGAACGCTATACCTATGTATACGACGGACATTCGCAAACGCTTGATAATATTCTGGTTACGGATAATATCGCTATTAATTATGCGGATGTTCTGCACCTTAACGCGGAGTTTTCACCTAAGGTACGGCTTTCCGACCACGATCCGGTGTTCGTACAGTTAAGCTGGTAGTAGAATCTGCTCCTTTCAGAAGAAGGGCAAAACGCATCAGACAAGTAAATCAAAATCGCAGAAAAAATAGGTTGGGAGACCATTTGAGCCGCTAAGTGGCGAAACTCTGGTTGAGCAACCTATTTTTTCTGCGGGTGTAACGAAAAAATATCCGATGCGTTTTACCCTAAAAAAACTATTTGCGGTTTCGTCTTTTATACGATACAATAGACGCTATCGGGTACTGGTAAAAATTGGCGTTGAACTTTTAGCAGTGCTCTATCGTATCGTAATAGAATAAAGGAAGATACTGCACTATGGTAAAGGCTGTTTTTGCAGGTTCATTTGATCCTCCTACTTTCGGTCATTTGAATATTATCGAGCGAGTACAAAAGCTCTTTTCCGAAATCCATGTTGTCATTGCCGTAAATAATAATAAAAGCTATTGTTTTTCCGGCGAGGAACGGTTAGAGATGATACAGAAGCTGGTTTCCGGTTGGAATAATGTCTCCGTGCATCTGTGGGATTCGCTGATCGTTGATTATGCAAAGAAAATTAAGGCGGATGTTCTTATCCGAGGTGTTCGGAACGATAATGATTTTTTATATGAATTTGATTTAGCGATGATGAACAAGAGCTTGAATCCGCAGATTGAGACACTGTTCTTGGTTCCCGACCCTAAGTTTTTTGTGCTGCGCTCCAGTTCAATTAAGGAGCTAGCAGCTTTCGGCGGCGATGTATCGACTATGGTGCCTCCTATCGTTGAAGCCATGCTGAAAAAGAAATTTCCTCAGAAAAAATAGCAGAGAATCGCCAAAGAATGAACACGGATGTTCATTCTTTGGCAGCGAGTTTGCGAAGACAAACTCGCTGCTGCTTATAACCCCGGACATCCCTGTCCGTCCTGAAATGCCTTTTCCGTCAGCCTTTTGAAATAGACGGTACAGATACAAGGAGCTAGGTAAAAAAGTACCGCAGGCGTATCTTTGATACGTTGAGGACATTTTTTACCGTGCGACGCAGTAGATGCACCGTATATTTTAAAAGGACGTTACCTTGTTTTTTTTATATGATTGTTGTACACTCGCCCGCATGAAAACCGATATCCAGATAGCGCGTGAGGCTTCTCTTAAACCGATACAAGAGATTGCAGCGGAACTTCATATAGATTCTTCTTCCGTAATTCCGTATGGCTTTTATACGGCGAAAATTCCGTATACGTCTATTGTCCCCGCCCGCATAAAAGAGCATAAACTCATCCTCGTTACCTCTACGACGCCGACAAAAGCGGGAATCGGGAAGACAACGGTTTCCATCGGTTTAGCGCTCGGCTTACAGAAAATCGGGAAAAATGCGGTATTGGCGTTGCGTGAGCCTTCGCTTGGTCCCTGCTTTGGAATGAAAGGCGGGGCAGCCGGCGGCGGTTATGCGCAGGTGCTTCCGATGGAAGAAATCAATCTGCATTTTACCGGCGACTTCCACGCCATTACCTCAGCTCACAATATGATCAGCGCACTGCTGGATAACTACGTATTTAGAACGCAGAATACGCCGCAGGGCTTAAAAAAAGTAGTTTGGAAACGGGTGCTGGATGTTAATGACCGCGCACTCCGTTCAATTGTTACCGGACTTGGTGAGGGGAATGGTGTTCCTGCCGAATCGGGATTTGATATAACCGCCGCTTCGGAAATTATGGCAATTTTATGCCTCGCTTCCGACATCGACGATTTACGCCGCCGCATAGAAAAGATTATCCTTGGCTACCGACCGGACAATACGCCGTTTACGGTTAAAGATCTCGGCATCGCCGGAGCAATTACCGTACTGCTTAAAAATGCGATTAATCCGAATTTAGTACAAACCACCGAAAATACCCCCGCCTTTGTACACGGCGGTCCGTTTGCAAATATCGCGCACGGGTGCAATTCCATTATCGCGACTAAAACCGCCCTTACGTACGGTGACTACGTTATTACCGAAGCGGGATTTGGAGCCGATTTAGGCGCTGAAAAATTCTTTGATATTAAATGCCGCAAAGCAGGGCTTTCACCTGCCTTAACCGTGCTTGTCGTTACTACCGGCGGGCTTAAATTACACGGAGGCGTTCAAGAAGCGGAGCTGTCCAAGCCCAATAAAGAGGCGTTCGTCCATGGATTTAAGAATATGGATAAGCATGTTGAAAATTTGCGTAAGTTCGGACAGACGGTGTTGGTGGTATTGAATAAATACGATTACGATACCGAAGAAGAAATCGAGTGTCTTCGTGCATACTGCCGGAATATCAGCGTACCGTTTGCCGTAAACAGCGCCTTTTCCGATGGCGGCGAAGGTGCAACCGATTTTGCCCGTACCGTTTCAGGATTGATCGAAACAGAACCGTCAAAGCCGCTTGCTTTTATCTATCAGGATAGTGATGATATCAAGACTAAAATAGAAAAGATATGCAAACAGGTGTACGGCGCCAAAAATGTTGCTTACTCTGCCGATGCGGAAAAAACATTGAAGCGGATCATTACATGGGGTGTCGCGTCCTATCCGGTATGTATCGCAAAAACGCAGTATTCTTTTTCCGACGATCCCAAAAAACTCGGCGTTCCGGAGCAGTTTGATATGACTGTCCGCGAAATTATCGTAAACAATGGCGCCGAGATGATCGTTGCGGTTATGGGCGACATGATGCGGATGCCGGGGCTGCCAAAAGAACCTCAGGCGCTTCGCATAGACCTTGTAAACGGTTATATCGACGGATTAGCGTAAATTATATATTAGGAGACCCGCTATGAAGAAAGGCCTTCGGGATTGTATCATTGTCGGCTTTGCACTCTTTGCAATGTTTTTCGGCGCAGGAAATCTTATTTTCCCGCCGTTGCTCGGTTTTATGACCGGCAGCAAATGGTTTATTACGTTTATTGCATTCTCTATTACCGGTATTTGTATTCCAATTTTAGGTATTTTTGCAATGGGAAAAGCGGGCGGCGATGTACAGCGTTTTGCCGGTAAGGTTCATCCCGTTTTTGCCAATGTGTTCGGTACCGTCATTATGCTGGGTATTGGGCCGTTGTTAGCGCTACCGCGGACAGCCGCAACCACGTATGAGATTGGTGTGCTTCCGTTTACCACCTCGCTCAGTCCTGTAATCAGTTCGATCATATTCTTTACTATTGTGTTGATCTTTTCGATTAAACCGTCAAAAGTAATCGATACCATCGGTAAATATTTAACACCGGTGCTTATCATTGTACTTGCCGCTATCGTTATTCGTGCTTTTATCGCGCCGCTCGGGCCGCTTGAAAATCCCCCTCCGCAGAATTTCTTCTTAAAGGGATTTCTGGAAGGATATCAGACAATGGATGCGCTGGCTGCTATGTTGTTTGCGACGATTATCATCAATAATATCAAGGAACGTGGGTATTCCGACCGAAAATCGCTGCTAAAGATCAATCTTTCTGCCGGATTAATCGCGGCGGCGGGATTGCTGCTGGTATACGGCGGATTACTGCATGCAGGAGCTTCTGCTTCACAGGTGTTTCCTAAAAACATCAGCCGCACGGCACTGTTGATCAATATCTGTGCGAGTTTATGGGGGCAGGTCGGAACGGCTATTCTGTCGCTTTCGATTGCGTTTGCTTGTATTACCACTGCAATCGGTTTGACTGCCACGGCTGGGCATTTCTTTAAGAAATTATTCAATAATAAGGTCTCTTATGAAGCGATTGTTATTGTCGTGTCGGTATTCAGCTGCTGGCTTGCCAACTATGGGGTAGAAAATATCATCCGCTATTCGGTGCCGCTTCTGGAAGCGTTGTATCCCGTTTGTATTCTTTTAACGATTATGAATCTTTTAGATGATTATATTCCAAACCGGTACTACTATGTGGGAGGGACTGTCGGTACGCTTTTAGTCAGCTGCTTGCAGGCTTTTGCCTCAACCGAAGGGATTGTAAACGATTTCTTCAGACTGTTCGGCGCAAAGCCCATATCATTTGCAGGGTTGGCTGCGCTGTTGCAAAAACTTCCGCTTTCAGGTATCGGGGTCGCATGGCTTATTCCGGCAATTATCGGTGCATTCTTGTTTGGATTGCTCGGCGGAAAAGGCAAGGCAGCAAAACAGATTACTTAAAAGATTAGTAGAAACAAAAACGGTATCTCTGAATATGGTCTACCGATTGAGAGATACCCGTATTGATGTAAAGCTGGGTGTCATAATTTTATTGCTGCTTTCGTACCCTCCTGTATTTCAAATAGTATTTATTCGTGCGGAGGGTTTAATACCTGCCGTTTCTCGGCAACGCTCTGCGTCGGGGTTGTTGATTAAAGTAAATTTAATGTAAGTTCGATTGAAGATTGCATTTTAAAGAACGTTTATTTTCAGCCGCTAGAATGGCGCGGCTGAAAAACACGTCGAGTTTGCATACCGCAAACTCGCTGATTGACGTATGCGCGTTCCGCGCATCAATGCAACAGTCTTCAAGAATTGACATTCTCTCAACTGTTGCATTTTAGGGAAAGCTTATTTTAGACAATGCAGTTGGCATTGTCTAAAAACGCTGCGAGTTTGCTCACGCAAACATCGCCTATTGATGTGTGCGCTACCGCGCACGAATGCAACAGTCTCCAAAATTGATATTTTGTCCGACTGTTGCATTTTAAGGAAGGTATAACTTCGGCAACCAAATAAGGCTGCCTCGTTAACCGATGAGTTTGCCACAAGGCAAACTCACTTATTGACGTATGCGCTATTGCGCACGAATTGAACAACTTCCAAAGTTGATACTTTGTTCAGTTGTTCAATTTTAAGGAACCTCTAAAAACCTCAAGCTTATCGGCTTGTTCTATAAGGAAATGATTTATCATATCCGCTAAAGCGGATTGCGAATCAGTTTTTAGAGGTTTTCTTTAGATTTAGATGTTTATAACAAACAATTCTATCAACAGGAGGCTCAAATGGAAGAGCATTCAGTTTTTAAAGAGCCAAAGCTGCTTTTTATATTAAACTTTTTAATTTTTAACGGCGTGTTTGGATTAACGTTCTTGTATGCGTGGTTTGCGAAAATAGTACCGGATGGTGTGCTGTTGCGTATGTTTATGAACCCTGCGGCGTTATTAGGTCTTTGCGCAACATTATCGGTGCCGGTACTGTTATATCGCAATTGTATGCCGATCATTCAAAACTGGCATTCTGAACATAACGGTGTTGACAGAGCAAATAAAGCGTTAGCCGTATATTCATTGACAAGTATTGTCGTGCCGTTCTTCCTTTCAAGTATTGTACCGGTAATAGCCCTTTGGTGGGTAGGGGGGCGAGATTGGCCTATGTTTGTTGCAACGGCTTTAGCAGCAATCGGCAGTATGTTTTTTGTGTCTCTCTTTTTCTTTGTCGTTTGGCTTCAGAAGCTCGAAAAATATGTAAAGTTTTTAACACTTGAGAAAAAACATATTAGCCTGTCATATACACAGCGCGGTGCCGCCGTAGGCTTTGCGCTTTTTGTAGGAATTTCTTTTCTTTGTGTCGCTCCTTTTGTAGCAACTCTTTATAACGGCAGAGATGTCGTTTTTACCCTAACGTATGTTATGATGCCTTTATTGATCGTTACGATTGGGGGCGCTATTTTTATTAATTATACGCTCTATAAAGGTGTCAATGACGAAATAGAGACTATTCTTCGCTTTACCGATAAGCTTGCGGAAGGGAATTTTGTTGCCGAACCTCTTGAAATCAACCGCCGTGATATATTCGGATTATTTGTTACACGATTGAATCGTTTTTATGATAATACGGTCGAACTCCTCAGGGGCGTGAAGACGAATACGCAGACGATGGGTGAAGCTATCGGCGTGCTGTCGGTCAATACAACGGAGAGTGCAAGTTCCGTTCATGAAATCAGTGCAAATATTGAAGGTGTAAAGCAGCAAATAATATCACAGGCAGCGAGCGTGAGTGAAACGGCTGCCACTATCGAAGAAATTGTTCGAACTATTAAACAGCTTAATTCAAGTGTTGAAATACAGTCGGAAAGCGTAGCTCAGTCTTCCTCTTCTATAGAACAGATGGCGGCAAATATCGTGTCGATTACCCAAACACTTGAGAAGACGGACGATGTGATTAAACGGCTTACCTCCGCGACAGCTGATGGCAAGAGTACCATTGTAAGTTCGAATAAGGTAACACAGAAAATCGCGGAGGCTTCGGGTGGGCTTATCGATGCAAGCAATGTTATACAAAATATTGCAAGTCAGACTAACCTTCTTGCAATGAATGCTGCTATTGAAGCAGCGCATGCCGGAGAGTCTGGTAAGGGATTTGCGGTTGTTGCAGACGAAATTAGGAAGCTTGCAGAGGAATCCTCAGCTCAGGGTAAAAATATTACGACAACGTTGAAAGCGCTCGGTATTGAAATCGAGAGCCTAACGGGATCTTCAAAGAGTGTTGAAGATAAGTTTAGCATTATTTTTGAGCTTTCTAAACAAGTTAACACAATGAGTGCGGCTCTTATGGATGCAATGCAAGAGCAGGAAAACGGCAGTAAGGAAGTTTTATCGGCGATTAAGGATATCAATGCGGTTACTGCTGAGGTTAGAAGCGGTTCTGTGGAGATGCTCAAAGGAGGGGAACAAGTCGCCGAAGAGATGCAGAAATTGGATAGCTTCACGCGGTTTATTACCGACAATATGAATGAAATGGCGAGCGGGGCGATAGAGATAAACCGTTCGGTGCAGGAAGTTAATACCGTTGCGCAACAGGGAAAGGGCTTGGTTGAAAATTTGTCAAATGCAGTAAATAAATTCAAGATCGACTAGTTCTTTGGTCTTCCATTTTTTTTGCCGATAGTGTAACTATGGATATAATAACGTATCATGCGTCCGATATGGACATATTGCAAAGTGATTCCATGCCGTTTTCGGCTCAGATAACACATAAAAGCGGGTATACAGGCGGTCAGGCGCGGCAAGCGGCGGTAGCAGCCGATATGCGTTTTTTTTCAGGCTTTGACGAGGTTCGTTCGGCGTATACCCATACAAAGCCGCCGGCTACTTTTAATCGTGCTGTGCCGCTGATACGGTTTAACCCTTTGCCTTTTTTGCTGGTTTTCAGTATCCTTTATGCGTTATTGGCGCTGCCGTTGCTGCGTACCGGAGTCGGTTCTTATTCTATACGGACAATGACCTTTAACGAAGAGCCTTCATCCAGCCGCGCTTTGCATTCATATATTTTCCCTGAACAGGAGAACTTTACCGATCAAGAGGCTGTGACTGCTACGGACGGTTATGTTTCGACGGTAACGTTTAAAGACTATACGGTAAAAAAGGGAGATACTGTCAGCGGTATTGCCTCTCAGGCTGGATTGCGGAATTTCGGAACGCTGTTATCGGTTAATAACATCGATAACGCCCGCAGGATTAGTGCGGGACAGGTGCTGCGTATACCTTCGATGGACGGTCTTTTATATACGGTCAAAAAGAATGAAACACTTGCAGGTATCGCAGCAGCTCATAACGTAACCGTTACGGCTTTGCTTGATGCAAACGACTTAACGAATGAAACCCTTGCTGTCGGACAGAAGCTTTTTATTCCCGGCGCATCGCTTTCGTCTTTTGAGCTGCGAAAAGCGCTTGGCGAATTATTTATCTATCCGATACACGGTAGGCTTACTTCGCCGTTCGGCTACCGGAGCGATCCTTTTACAGGGGTGCGAAGTTTTCATTCAGGTGTTGATTTGGCTGCGCCGACAGGGACATCCGTTAAGGCAACACTTGATGGAAGAATTGCCGAGACAGGATTTAACCGTATTTTTGGGAATTATATCATTATTACTCATGATAGAGGTTATCAGTCCCTTTACGGTCATTTGTCTGCGATTTATGTAAAGCGGGGGCAGTATGTCACGCAAGGTGCGGTCGTGGGGGCGGTCGGTAATACCGGCTATTCCACGGGTCCCCATTTACACTTGTCTATTTATAAAAATGGGAGATTGATCAATCCATTCTCCGTTCTAAAATAAGTGGAGACCTCTAAAAACCGCAAGTCTATCGGTTTGTTCTGTAAGGGAACGATTATCGTATCCACTTAACGCTGATTGCGGAGCTTTTTTTAGAGGTTTTTCTTAGATTTAACTTGCGAGGAGGCTTTTGTGAAACGAGGGGTATTCACTTTATGTGCATTATTGGGTGCATATACATTCTTGTTTGCTTATAACCCGCCTGCGGGAGGGGAATCTGCCAACACGTTCTTTTCTCCCGATTTACTGGGTGGTCAAGCAAGCGCTACCGGCGGACCGTTCGGGGATGGAAATCCTGCCGAATTGGCAACGAACCCTGCGCTTTCAGCGTATGAACAGCGAGTCATCTTTGACCTTTCTTATGCTGCCGTTATCGGGTTTAATAAAAACACCGCAAACGACTTCGGATTGAAAGGGCATTTGGCAAACATCGATTTTTTGTATCCGGCGCGATGGGGTGTTATTGCCGCCGATGTTCATTTTTTTACTTCATCGTTTGACTCGCTGCCGTGGGGTACTGCCGGTTCGTTGCGGCTTTCGTATTCAAAGGATTTAACCGATAACTTGGCACTCGGCATCGGTTTATATGGTGTTTTCGGTACCGGTTGGGGCGTAGGAGCCGATATCGGTGTACTGTATCGGTTCGGTGATCTCGGATTTGCAAAAGATTCAAAAGTCGGCGCTTCGATTACCGGAATGGGTAAACCGTATAACGCCGGCAGGGGCGGTATAAAAGGAACCGGTCAAACGAGCGGATTCCCCGGGAATAGTTTTCCGGGTATGGTTACTCCCCGTATTGGCTTTGCGACCACTTTTATTTCGGTGAAAAACTTTAAGCTTGGTATGGCTTTTGATCTATCCTTTCCGACATTCCAAAACCTTGTTTTTGATACCGGTTTGCACATGAAGTTTGCCGATATGGTTACCTTTAAAACCGGTTGGAACTTCAATCTTGTCGAAACGCTGAATCATCGCCAAACCTATATTCCGTCATTTGCTCTTGCTTGTTCAATTAAAATTAAATCAAAAAATGCAAATGAAGCGAATGCATGGGAACAGAGCGACATTACTCCGCAGGTTGCCGTTAAACCTTTCTATAATAATATCTGGGCAATCGGCGCAGGGGTAAATGTTAAGGTTGGAAAAACCGATACGGCAGCTCCTGTTATCAGCATTAATTATCCTGAAACTCAATATATTTCTCCCAATAACGACGGTGTGCAGGATGTGCTCGAAATTCCGTTATCCATCACTGATGAACGCTATGTAATGTCATGGCAGTGTGTTTTTGAGAACGAAAAAGGAGCGCGCGTTCGTACAATCGCGAATAAAGAAGCGCGTCCGCAACTAAGTGGAAAGTCGTTCTGGAAACTTCTGACAAAAGCAAAATCCGGCGTTGAAGTACCGGAGACGCTGCGCTGGGATGGTATGCTTGATTCCGGTTCGGTAGCGCCCGACGGAACCTACTACTTTACGCTTACCGCCTCGGATGATAACAATAACACGGCAAAGAGCGAACGGTATGCCGTAGTAGTCGATAATACGCCGCCGGTGATTACCCTTACGCCTCCTACCGGTCAAAATGCATTGATTTTCAGTCCTGACGGGGATGGAAACAAGGATACGTTCCTTATCAAACAGAGCGGTTCTGTTGAAGATAAGTGGACAGCCACCGTTATCGACGCCGATAATCGTGTTGTACGTACTGTCGATACTGTAAAAGCTGCCCCTTCAGATTTTGTCTGGGATGGAAAGAACGATACCGGTGAATTTGTTCCTGATGGTATTTACACTTATAAAATTGCCGCTACCGACCGTGCGGGAAACAGTGCATCACAGTCGGTTTCCAATATCATTGTAGACACTATCAAGCCTTCGGTCGGTATTTCAATTAGCACCAATGCCTTTTCTCCAAACGGGGACGGTGTGAAAGATACTATTACCCTATCTCCGGCGATTCCGATTCAAACCGGCTTGCAGGAATGGAAAATCGATATACAAAACGCAAAGGGAACGACGGTACACACAATAACTGATAGCCGAATCGAGGCAATTACTTTTGACGGAAAGGATAAAAACGGTAAGGTTTTACCGGAAGGCGATTACAAAGCAGTGCTTTCCGCCCGTTATGTAAACGGATATGCACCGACTGAAACGTCACCGGTTTTCGCCCTCAATGTTACTGCTCCTAAGGCAACGGTAAAAGCTTCGACCGCTATTTTCTCACCGGATGGAGATGGAAAGCTTGATACAGTTACCTTTACGCAGCAAGTAAGTGCCGGTGATAGCTGGACAGCCGAAATTTATGCCCTTGACGGTGCAGGAAATATGACCGGTAAGCCGGTACGCAGCTTTGCAATTACAAAAGATAACGCTACGAATTTTGCTTGGAACGGGCGGAATAACACCGGCGCCTTGCTTGCGGACGGAAAATATGTCTATCGATTAGTAGGTAAAAACGATGCCGGTAATACCGGATATTCGGCACCCGTTCCGGTTGAGCTTAATACCGAAAAAGCGGATATCATTTTATCTGCAAATATGCTGGCATTCTCGCCGAACAAAGACGGTGTACAGGATACGATTGTATTTTCACCAAAACTGAAATCGAATACTGCCGCAGCTTCCTATACCTTTGGTATTTACGATAAAACAGGCGCTGCCGTAAAAACGCTTTCAGGAAACGGGATGCCGCCCGCTTCAATCAGCTGGGATGGTGTCGCAGATGCCGGAGATGCAAAAGGCCGACTTTGTGCAGACGGTTCATACTCTGCGGCTATCGACGTAACACTTACCAACGGGCAGACGGCTAAATCGGCGATCCCCGAAATTATCCTCGATACGATGTATCCCGAAGTTGAAATTTCTGCACCGTATTCGGCGTTCTCGACGGATAGTGCAGCAAAACGTCCGAATTTGCCCATAACGCAAAAAGCTTCTGCAGAAAACTTGTGGACAGGTAGCGTTACCACTTCCGGTAATAAAGAAGTGCGAAACTTTACATGGGAAGGGAAAGCTGCCGATTTTGTGTGGGACGGAACCGATGCTTCGGGGAATAAAGTTCCTGATGGAACCTACCGCTATACTATTTTTGCACAAGACCCTGCCGGTAACAGAACTATTAAGTCGCTTGACAATATCGTGATTGATTCACGTGTTCCGAAGGCATATATCACTGCGGAGCTACCCGCATTCTCACCCAACGGAGACGGGGTAAAGGATACGCAAACCTTGACCATTCATACAACGTTGAAAGACGGGCTTGCTGCATGGTCGGTTGTGATAAAACCGGCAGACAACAGCGCCGCTGCGTCGATAAAAACGTGGTCGTCAGAAAAAGGCAATGTGTTTGCTTCTTCCATTCAATGGGACGGTAAATCCGATGCAGGCAGAGTTGCGTCCGGTACTTTTGTCGCGGAGCTTTCACTCCGGTATACGAAAGGTGATGAGCTGGTTGTCAGTAGTGCTCCATTTGTTTCTTCGACAAAAGCTCCTGAGCTCGGGGTTAAGATGCTTCCTAAGTATTTCAGCCCGGATAATGATGGTAACGAAGATGAACTCTTTATCAATCTGTCTGCAAAGTCGGATACGCAGTTAAAGCAATGGTCGTTTGAAATTCGCGAACCGGAAGATACCGGTAATAAGCTGTTCTGGAGTACCGGTGGAAAAAATAAGATAACTGAACAGATTATTTGGGATGGCCGTTCGTTAAGAGGTGAAACCGTACAATCGGCTACCGACTATCCGTATACCTTTACCGTAACCGATGAAGTCGGGCAGACCTCCGTTGTAAAAGGTTATATCCCGATTGACGTTTTGGTTATCCGCGATGGCGACAAGTTAAAGATTGCAGTTCCTTCTATTATCTTTAGAAAGAATGCAGCAGATTTTGAAGGGCTTGAACAAAATGTCGTTGATCGGAACGTTAAGGTATTAACCCGTATCGCGGAGATTTTGAATAAGTTTCCCGAATACAAGGTACAGGTTGAAGGGCATGCAAATAATACAAGCGGAACGGAGCGTGAAGAAAGAGAAGATCTTATTCCGCTTTCGGGTGCGCGCGCCGATGCTGTCCGTAGATTCCTGATTGAAAAAGGTGTTGCTCGCGGCAGACTGTCGTCAGTCGGTATCGGCGGTACAAAACCGATTGCATCGCTTTCGGATCGGGATAACTGGTGGAAAAACCGCCGCGTTGAATTTATCTTGATTAAATAAAAAGCGGAAACCTCTAAAAATTGCGATTTTTAGAGGTTTCTTGAAAGGTGTTTGCTGTCGAGGATGTCGAAAAAGTAGCCTCCTTTTGAATTCTTCCCGACAGTTTGAGCAATCCGCATGCAGCACAGCTGTTTGCGGATTTTTTTTAACCGGAGGAGCGAATGGCAAAAAAAATAGCTAACCTTATTGGACTGGTTGGGCAGTCTTGTGCAGGAAAAAACCTTGTTGCGGATTTCCTTGAAGAAAAGGGTTATGCAGTTATCGATGCCGATAAGGTTGCTCATACAGTTTTGCAGGAACAAAGCGAAGCGGTGATAGCACGTTTTTCGCCTTATGCCGAAAAACAAAGGTTGCAGCTGCGGACGCAGGAGGGCTCATTGAACAGAAAGGCGTTGAGCGTCCTGCTTTTTTCGGATCCCGCCTTATTAGCGGAACATGAGGCTTTTATTCTCCCCAAAATTGAAGCGCGTATCCGAAATCTTATTAACACTGCTTTAACCGAACAGCCGAATCGACCGGTTGTCCTTAACGCACCGACATTGCATAAAACCTCTCTAACCCCGGAATGTTCGTTTATTCTGTATATTAAGGCTCCTTTTTTTATCAGGCTTATCCGGGGCAAAAAAAGGGATGCTATTCCGCTTTGCCGGCTCATTGCCCGTTTTTTACAGCAAAAAGATTTCTTTGCTCAATACCTTTCACAAAATGCCGATATTGTAAGCGTAGTAAACGCTCGTTCCGTGCAGTCTTTACGGAAAAAAATCGAGCGCGTACTGCGCGAAAAGGGTTTTTGAGGACAGCTATGGAACAAAAGAAAATTTTATGGGTCATCCTTTCGGTAAGCTTATTCGTATTGATTATTTTTGGTATTGCACTATTTTTATATTCACCGTCGCGGAATAGCGCAACGGCATTGGCTGGCGGGGAAACTATTCCTTATGAAACGACCACTACTTCCGCCAATGTTGATCCCGATTTATGGGCACGAGACCCCGATAGGGTTGCCGGGCTGGATAGAAACGCTCCTGCTGCTGCCGGAAACATTATCAATTTGAATAATCTGAATATCATTTCGACTGATGGGCAGAGCGGCCAAACAAACGGGATTGACGTTTCCGATTTAACCGTACAGGCTGGTGATGCCGATGTCTCCGGATTGCCAAAAGATTTGGCGGCACAAATCGGTATAGATACTGCTCCGGAACAACCGGAAGAACAACCTGTTTCTGAAAAAAAAGAAGAAGCCCCCATCCAGCCCCCAGCAGCTGTAGCGGTACAAACTCAGCCGAAACCTGTAGTAGAAAAAAAACCTGCACAAGCAAGCGCTTCGGTTACCATTAAACCTAAGGCGAAAACGCCGGCTAAGCCTGCTGCACCGCAGGTTCAAACCCTTTATTGGGTTCAGACTGCTTCGCTTGCAAGCAGGATTAACGCCGAACGCGCACGGGATAAGCTTGCTGCGCAGCACATGAAGGTAGAGATTTTTACTAAAGAGACTTCTTCCGGATTAACGCATCGTGTAAGAGTTGGTCCCTTTACTAATAACACCGAAGCAAAGTATTGGCTAAATAGCATCAAAAAAATTGAGGGCTTTGAAAAAAGCTATGTTACGGAAGAAAAGGTAAAGACGAATAATTAAAAATCCAGCAAGTTTTAGAGATGCCATATTAGAGTAAGCCAGAAAAGGGAGCCGCTTTTTTAATCGGCTCCCTTTTTTTGCCTTGTTTTTGCACAGATAACGTGGTATATTCTACAAAATGCTGGATTGTTTCGTTACCCAAAGCCGTCGCAATTTTCGGCGGTATATAGTGTACCTGTAAGGTAAGGAGGGGAAGATGTTTTATCATAAATATAGCAAATATTACGTGTATATTGGTGTGCTTATCGCTTTGGCTTTGACTGCTACCTGTAGTTTGCAGCCTTTTTCAAGCGTTAGAGTAAAAGCGAGGCCTGAGGTTCATTTGCCGCTGGGGTCGGCAAAAATTACAGTAAGCGATATAGAAGAAAAATTGGGAGATATCGCAGCTTCAAACGAAGATTCATCCTCCGGTACAAAGGCGCGTATATTCCGCTATGCTCCGCCCGATGCGACAGGTGAAGATAAAAATCAGTTGCGCTATTTAATTCATTATCCCGTTCAATCTTTAGACTTTGATATAAGCAATTATTTCGGAGAAAATGCGGTTTCAAGCGATACGGGGCTTTCATACAAGGTAGATGAGAAAATTTCCATTCCTACTTTAGATACAACTGAATCATTCACTATAGTAGAACCTGATGTGATTAATGCTAAATTACTGGAGGCTTTTAACAATGCAGAGACGTCGACGCTGCCATCGATAGATATTCCGGTTGGAACACCGAGCGGACATTCGATGCCCATAGATATTACTATTAACTTCGCAGGCTTTGAAGAACTTACGCTCGAATATGGGACTTCTTTAACGCTTTTGGCAGAGCTTCCCGCAGGTATGACATGTTCATTTTCCGATGCAAAACTTACCAGTAACGGCAATACATTTGACGGATATAACTTAGGTCAGGATAAGGTGAGATTCTCTATCTATAACTCATATAACACAATATCCAAGTCGCTACGTCTTACAGGGACGATGACTCTGGGCGGCAGCGTATCGTCGGGTGGTACGGTCAGGTTTCGGAGTACCCTTGAAGGAACGATAAAAGAAGCGAAAGGCGTCAATGCCCATCTTGAACATCTTACGCTGGGCGGTGTTCAGACTGTTGAATTGCCGCTGCCGGATGATTTTAAAAAAGCAACAATAGAGAAAGGCTCTCTGAAGTTTGCAATCCAGCAGCCTGAGGGGTGGAGCGGGATCGACATAAAAGAAAAAACAAAAATAGAACAGAGCGGAGCATCAGGACTACTTATTGATCCTCCAGCTTTCCGTTCGTTAGGTACTCCAATTCCTCTTGCTACGTTAAAGCTCAATGATTCAAAAACACTGACGTATACGCCGGAGCTTGATGTAACATTAACGAATGCAACGTACCGCAAACCATCCAAACCGCTATCTGCCGATTTCAGTTTTTCTATTCAGGAGTTTACCGATCTTACTTTGAAAAACAAAGATACCTTGGCAATAGCAAAGACCGAACCTATTCCCGAAGCCATGAAAAAATGGATTAATAAGATAGAGTTTAATGAAGTGAGTGCAACGGTAAAGATGGACAACGGATTACCGGAAGGGAATCCTATAACGGTGAAGCTTTCGTCAACCGCGCTTAATATATCGCCGCAATCACAAGAATTCCCCTCCCAAAAATCAACGGAACACACCTACAGCAGTAGTGCAGATTGGATATTGGATGTGCAACATACGCATACTCTTGATTTGAATGCTACAGTGGAACTTCCCAATTATAACGACAGTGATAAGACGTTTACTTTAAAAAATATTTCTACCGGTACAGACATAAAAGTTTCCGTAGAAACGAAGTTTACTCTTGATTGGAAGAAAATTACGTTGAAAGCGCAAACCGGCCAGTCATTTTCTTATCCGCAGGGGGACAATAATTTTATTGATCTTTCTGCCCTTTCAAACTTGAAGAAGGCGTATCTGAAAATGCCTGATATGCCGGTATATGTATATGCGGGTACTGCTTCCGGTTTATTGGCTGATAAGCCGATAAAAATAGGGCTATCAGCGCGCTATAAGGAAGAAGGTAGTTCTACTCCTCAGTCGATGACGTTATGCAATGAAACGCCCTGCATATTACAGAACTTCCCCGCCGATAAGTTCGTTGATACTAAAAAAGAATATACGGAGGCCATTCCTCCGTATAGTTTTGCTATAAAGCATGGGATTACCGATAATACGCTCGCGGATATTTTTAATAAATATCCGACAGGTGTACAGCTTGCGTATACAGTGACTATGGACGAAATGGAGGTGGATCGCGCAACCTATGATAATATAATAAACGCAGGAGGAAAAGCCGAAATAAAACTTGATGTGCTTCTAGAGATTCCAGTCGGTTTTACAATTGAGACTACCGACCCCATATCTTTTATGCCGTTTATGAAAGGAATAGGTGAAAGAGATATCTTAAATAGAACAAGCGCAAACGATAAATTACTTGATGAACGAATTACGAAGGCATTACAGTCTATACAGTTGAATGCGAATATCCGGAATGAATCGGGTTTCCAGCCGACTATCACATTTCAAGCAAAGGCGGAGGATGGATCCGTACTCGTAGAAAAAGAACTGTCGTCGGTTACCGGAAAACAGGATCCGTTAAAATTTACTAAGGATGACTGGAATAAACTTCAGAATACGTATCCCGTATACCCTGAAATCCTTCTTCAATTTCCGGCAGATAAGCGCACTATTAAGATTAATAAAGATTTCACTGTATCCGCATCGTTATCTGTTTCCGCCAAAACGGATATTGATTATTCGATGAAAGTGAACTAATTACCGGAATATCCAGAGGAAAGTAAAATGAAAAAAAAATGGTTTATTGTATTATATATCGTAATAGGTCTTGTTGCAGCGTTCGGGCAGGATGCGGTAGGTACTAGTACCGATTCTGAAATAGTAACTGAACAAGAACCCGATCGTGTTCAAACTGATAGTGAAGCCGTTCAGTCTTTCCAAGAAGATGCGGTAGCTCAATCCGAAAACGAAGCATCCGCCGCCGTTTCTGTTGACAATGACGACAGTACCGCGCTGCCTTCTGCTGCGTCTGCCGAAAATACTTCTGCCGAGCCTGTTGCTCATACAGATACCGGTGTAGCCGAATCCGTGACTTCGTCAGCTCCAAACATAAATGCTAAAAACGAATCTTCCGGCGCGGGAACGGTAATCGTCCCTGAACAGAACACGAAAGAGCAAGAGCATGCAGATGTACTACAGCCCGTTGAAATGAATGAACCGATGGAGCGGTCTAAGCGGCGCTCGCTTTCTATGCATTCGGGATTAACAATTGCAGCCAGTGGTGCAAACAATGCGTTTTCTTTTCAGGACTTTTTTCAGCCGGAACTGGTTATCGACCTTAATACACTTTCAGACAAGACGATAAAGTCAGGTATCCATGCAAACGTTTTATTTAACTTTGATTGGTTCTTTCAATTTACTGTACTTGAAGAGCACACTGTAAAACTCTCCACCACAGTTAATGTGGATGGATGGACGAATGTCTCAAAAAGTTTGCTCGATCTTATCGCAAAAGGAAATGAGGCGAATGCAGATGGAAAGGCAATTAAAGGAGCTGTCAATGCAAAGCTCAATGCTTTTGCCGACACAGGAATACTGTATCAACTGAAAAAACCGAATTATGGCTTTTCTGCCCGGCTTGCGTATTTTATTCCGCTTGCATATATGGAAAATCCGCAAGCAACAGTCACCTTATCACCCAAAAAAAACGGAGAGCATATTGAAGGGCTGATCATGGAAGCGGAAGGCACAGCAAATATTTATGGGTATTTGCCGGCAATGGCAGCGAGGAGAGGCATTTCTGTTCCCGAACTTTTAAAAAACGGTGGGCTCGATCTTAGTTTAGGTGGATCATACAGCCCGACAAAGTGGGTTACCGTTACCGGCGGGGTAAATTATTTGCCACTTATGGTTGTACAAATGAATACGGGGCTGCAGAGTCATTTTAAATTTGAAGGTTCGGTAGACAATCTTTTAAGCGCTATCGGAGATAAAAATAAAGAAATTTTTACTCAAAATATGAAAATGGATGAGCTCTCCGATAAGTTGCCTCAGAAAAAAATTATGCGTCCGTGTAAGATTCAAATCGGGGCAGATTTTAGACCGTTTCAAAATGATTATTTGATCTTATCACCGTCTTTTGCCTTTCCGGTTATCAATGCAAAGCCGTATTATGTAGATGGAAGTCTTAAAATTGAAAGCCGGTTTGCAAAAGTGCTTGGAGCCTATTTGGATATCGGATGTATCGAACGAATGTGGCGGCATGAACTTTGCTTCTTTATTGCTTCGCGCGGTTTTACACTTAACCTTGCCGCATCGGTTGCGTCACAGGATTTCAGGCGTACGTTTACCACTCTATCCGGAGTTGGGGTAAAGCTTGGCGTAGGTATCGGTTTCTAGGATGTCCTTTTGAAAATATATGGCACATCTACTGCGTTGCTCGTTCAGCGAAGTACGTCCGTGTACTTCGCTGAACACAAGTTTGACCGGTGTCAAACTTGTGTCTGCTTAATACGTGCGGCATCCGTGCCGCTTCTGAAGATCCTCAACGTATCAGAACCGCCACGGATGGCGGTGGGTTCAAGCAGAAGCAAGTTTGCTCCTGCAAACTTGTAGCCTAAAAATGAACAAGGATGTTCATTTTTAGGCGTGCCTGCGCTTTATTTGTGCTCGCGCCTTGTAATTTCAGAACGGACACGGATGTCCGTAAAATTTAACAGAAGCGAGATTTGTGGTATGCACAAATCTCGTCGTTGAGAAGCGTACACGGATGTACGCTTCTCAACAAGCTATTTTCAAAAGGCTAACGGAAAGCTATATCCGTGTGTGTCCTGATGCGTTTGCCTTCCTTCTGTGCGAAATTTTGCTTAAAATTTCGCACATTTTTTCCAACAAGCGGGTAAAATGCATCAGGTAGAGTAGATAAAAAACGCGGAAAAATTGATACTATGAGACCATTTGAAACGCGAAGCGGTTCAACTCTGGTCGAATAGTATCAATTTTTCTGCGGGGTTGTTAAAAAGCAACCTGATGCGTTTACCCTACAAAGACCGATTGAATTTTTTTTAAAAACATGTAAACTAATGCTCAAATTTATTCCGACATGAGGGGGCGGGTATGATATACTCCGGGTCTGCGAATTTGGCAATTCTGGCGTGTCCGGGCGGCGAGCACTTTGCCGATGCGGTAATTCAGCATTTAAGGCGTATTTATGTAGAAAAACTTAATAGAAAAATAGATAAGTTAATAAAACGGTATAATTTACAAAAAGAAAACCTCATCCGAGACCTCAATTTTTATAACGATCTTATTTCTTCCGGTTTACATGAAAATAACGAGATTGAAAAAATCCGGATTCCTCGGTTTAAAGTGAATGCCCGTTTTACCTACTTTATGAACGGCGAATTTAAGACGGAAATACTGGAATGTATTCGTGGAAAGAATGTCTGTATTTTTCAGGATGTAGAAAATCATTATCCGCTCTGGGTGAATGAAGGTAAGAATCAACACGTTTTTTCGGTCAATGATCACCTTATGTCGATGATGGTAACCATCGACGCCGTTCGGTATGCCGGAGCTGCGCATATTACGCTTGTTGTTCCTGTGTATCCGTATAGCCGTCAGCATAAAAAGAAGGGACGTGAAGGATTGACTGCCAGTATGCTGGGACATTTTTACGAAACGCTCGGCGTTGATCAAATTATTACGTTGGATATCCATTCCCGCGAGATTGAAAATTCCTTCCATACTGCCCGAATCGAAAATCTTCATGCAAGTTATCAGATTATTCGAGAGCTGATAAAAATTGAAAACCTTGCAGATCCCAATGCCGAGCTTGTTATTGTTGCGCCGGATAGCGGGGCGGTAGACCGGAACAAATTTTATTCCAGCGGTCTAAAAAAACCGCTTGCAATGATTTACAAAGAGCGTGATTATTCCGTAGTTACCCAAAATGCAAAGCAATCCAATATTGTAAATATCAATTTATTAGGTGATGTAAACGGTAAAACCGCCTTCCTTGCCGATGATATGCTTGGTACAGGCGGAACTTTGTTAAAAGCAATGGAGTTCCTTAAAAGCAAGGGTGCGAAAAAAGTTATTGCGGCGGTGAGTTTGCCGTTTTTTACCGGTGATGCAATCCAGCTTTTTGATGAAGCATATAAAAAAGGACATTTTTATCGCATCATCGGTACCAATGCGGTATACCACGAAGAGTTGCTCAAGAAAGAATGGTATATTTCAACTGATGTTTCAAGATTGTTTGCGCAGGCTATTTCGCGGTTGCATCATAATCAGTCTTTGAGTGGTTTGTTGGATAATAGAGATATTATCGAGCGGATATTGCATACAGCGGATTCGAATGCACAAAATAAGACAGATAATAAACAAGATTAAGCAAAATCGGGATCGATATGGAAATAAAGCAATCAACGGAGATAACTGCTGCTATGCCTAAGAAATCAATGTTTCCCCATCAGGCGGCGTGGATAAAACCCGTTATCATCTTTATTATGATGCTGATACTGCTTATTCCGCTTGCGTTTATTCGCTCACTTGTTAATGATCGGGAAGGGTACCGGCGGACTGCCGAAGCGTCTATCATGGAACCTGCTGGGGGAGAACCTGTTATTGAAGGCTTGCTGCTTGCCGTGCCATATAACGAATTGGTTGAATATACGGATGCTTCCGGAAAGGTTGTTCAAAAAGAGAAAAAAACGGACTATATTCTCACAGTTCCGGAAACATATAATCTGGTAACACAGATTAATCCTTATCACCTTTCGCGGGGTATATTTACCGTACCCGTTTTTAACGGCGAGCTTGCGATTACCGCTTCGTTCTCCGCCTTTCAATTTAGTCAATTCAATATTGCGGAAAAGAATATTCGCTACAAAGATGCTGTCCTTATTCTTGGGATAAAAGATAAAAAGACATTAACCGCTTATCCCACACTTCACGGGAACGGTAAGCCGCTGCTTGAAGCGCTGACTGCCCCTGCCGGAGCATCTCCGTTTCGCAATGCCGTTTATTACATGGTACCGGAAGATACCGTGCGTTCCGGCTTTTCGATTGAGGGTTCTGTTTCCATACAAGGAGGTAAAAGCCTTTGTATCGTACCGCTTGCTGCGGATAACAGTTTTACTGTGCAGTCGACATGGCCTGCCCCCAGTTTTTCGGGTGGATGGCTGCCAAAGAGCCGTACGCTCGACGATTCGGGTTTTTCCGCCGATTGGCGTATTTCCGGTTTAAGCACGGTATTTCCCCGTAGTTGGAAAGCGCAGGATTTCAGTATATCCAAAGATACGGATGTGTATGATGAATATGACGGTTATGCGGCGAAAGCTTCTTCAAGCCTCCGTAGTTCGCCCGAAACGGTAAAGATCGGTTTTATTACACCCGTTAATCATTATTCGCAAGTAAAGCGGTGCATTACTTATGCGCTCCTTTTTTTAGCGGTTCCGTTTTTAGCGATATTTTTATGCGAATTATGGAGTGCGGTGCGGATTCATCCCATCCAGTATTTTCTTATCGGGATTGCCGACATTTTATTTTATTTGCTGTTATTGTCTTTTTCCGAACATGTTTCGTTTAATCTCAGCTATTTGATTGCTACGGCAGGCGTATGTACCGTTGTCGGGTTTTATACTGCTGCAATTTTTAAGCGGATACGTTGGGGTATTCTTTTAACTGCGGTACAAGCCATATCCTATTTTTTATTGTTCGGCATATTGCAATCGGAAGATTATGCGCTGCTTATCGGCAGTATCGGTATCTTCTGCGTTGTTGCGCTGCTGATGTTTCTTACGCGGCGGGTTGATTGGTATAGTACTCGTTTTGCTTCTGTGCATACTCATTCGGAAGTTGTCAACGACGATATAAACCAAATGCTTGCGAATGACGAGTCTTTCTCCGGCGACGTTACATAGGTTTATGCATCACGGTATTTTCTGTGCCGATATTGGTACGTCGTCGTTAAAGGCGGCATTTATTACCGAGGACGGAACGGTTCTCAAGTTTATACGCTTGCTGTTTCCGCAGCCTGTTCAAGCGGTAGACTGGATTCAAACCTTTTTTGCCGCATGGCGCAGTTTGCCGGCTGATTATACGGTAGACGTGATTTGCGTTTCGGGAAACGGTCCCTCGCTCGTTGCCGTACCTCAAAACCGTCGTATGCCGCAGGCGCCTATAAACACCGCTACACCTTTGACCGCCGCATCTTTACTCTCCGCTGTTCCCCCTGATGATGTTATTAACGCTATTATTGACGCGGCTAAAAACGATACCTTGTTTTTATGGAATGAATCTGTGCCACAAGGGCTTACCGTATCGGGGCAGCAGGGGGCTGCCGTACCTGCGCCGCAAGAGGGAACCGCATCTGTCCCAGTGGCGGGGCTGTCCCTTTTTTTGCCGCGGATTGCGGCTTTTCGTGCAAAATATCCTGATGTATTCGCCGGCGCTGCGCAGCTTTTTTCCGGGCCGGAATATGTCTCTTACCTTTTAACCGGCGCGGTGGTAACCAGCCTCCCTGATCCGCGCTACGAGGCGGCCTATTGGAGTAAAGAAGAGCTTTTCCGGTTTTCGGAAGCGCTGCATATCGATACGGAAAGGCTTGCCGGTTTGCTGCCGCCTTTCACAGCCGCCGGTACGGTGATCGGACACTTTTGCGGTATTCCGGTTATCGCCGGTGTACCGGATTTTATCGCGGCGCTTATCGGGACGGGAACGCTGACGGCGGGTACCGCCTGCGACCGTGCCGGCTCAAGTGAGGGCATTAACGTCTGTATCTCGCAGCCGTGCCGTTCCGAGAAAACGCTGCTGCTGCCATCGGTTATGCCTGATTTGTGGAATCTGTCATCCGTTATTCCGTCTTCCGGCGCAGCGTTTTCCTCGTTTCTGGTGTCTCACGGCTTTTTGGGTAACGATTACATTGCTGCAATGGAACGGATCGCAGCGGAACCGTTCGTTGCTTCTGGTGCATACCCCGCGACCTTTGCGGGACAGGGGCGTGCATTTGTAGAGGCACTTGCTTTCCGTATTCGGCATGGCTGTGATTTACTGGAACAAGTTTCCGGTTTTCATCCTGTGTATACGTTATCCGGCGGGCAGGCGCATAATGCACTCTGGTGCCAAATGAAAGCCGACATGACCGGCAGAACTTTTGCGCTTCCCGCTTTTGCCGACGGAGAATTGGTCGGCGATGCGGCATTGGCGCTCTTCGCTCTCGGCAGGGGAGACAACCTTGCCGCTATCGCACAGCGGCTTATCCGCATCAAACGGTACTACGAACCGGAACAGGCTGCTGCACAGCGGTATACGGAAAAGTACTTGTTACATTCTGAAACTGCATGAGGTAGTAGAGATTCCGTTGCTTTCAGAAATGAATCCACAATCCGTTTTAGCAGCCGCTGTGGTTGTTAATCCTGTTGTTTTAAAATTCCCTTGTTGTAAGCGCTGATCAGCATTTCCAAGTTTTGGACTTTTTCCTTCATGTCGGCGCCGGTGTCGGTATCCGCAACCCGCTTTCGTTCAACCAAGGTTTCAATCACCTCTTTTGTAGATTCAATGTCGAAGCCTTCGCGCAAAACCTTATCCACGGACTCAAACGGGTGGTGGCTTATCAGCGTCATTCCGTAAGAATTATAAGTGAGCGTGTAGCCTGCGATGCCGGTAGTCTTTTGGTAGGCTTTTGAAAATCCGCCGTCGATAACCAAAAGCTTGCCGCCCGCTTTAATCGGACTTTCCCCCTTGGCAACCTTGACCGGCGTGTGTCCATTGACAATATGAGCGTTGCCGCTTAATCCGAACTCCTTGAGTATCCGCGCGGCAAGCGTTCCGTCATCCCGTTCCATCAGCTTATAATATGGCGAGGACGGCTCTTTATGCGTTGCTTTATCATCGATAAAGTAGCGTTCAAAGGTGGTCATCTTCGTCTTGCCGAACAGCGTCGAATCCTGATTGCACCATAAAAACCACAGAAAGTCTGCATTCTGTCCGGAAAAGTAGGCTTCCCGCGCCATCTGGTCGTATTTATCCATCAGGCTTTTACCGTAATATACGGCGCCGTCTATCTCTTTCTCCTTAAAGCTGCCGTCCTCGTTCAGCAACAGGCAGGCATGGAAGAGCAGGTTATCGTTATAGCGCCGGTACATGCTCCCCTTTGCATACAAGAACCGCACATGCTGCTTGAGCTTTTCGCTGGTCATAAACGTATTGGTTAGTGTATCGATGAGGTACTGCTCTTCATCGGTAAGCGCTGTTTGATGTGCGGGATCGATGGTCGGGAACGAGGTGTCGTTCAGGGTATAAGTCTTTCCTTCAATTTCGATGGTGCCCGCAGTAGGATTAAGCGTTCGCAAAAGTCTCCGGTGTTCCATATTATACGAAGGATGCTGCTCAATGATATTCTCTTCAATTTTGAATTGAATGATGCTGATTGCCTTATGCATTTTTGCGAGCAGTTCCGCATCGACGTCGAAGGGCTTTTTCTCGTTTACTTTCGGCATAAACTGCGCGCACGGATCATCTTTATACACATGCTGTGCGAAACTTACCAGCGGCAGCAGGCTGATGCCGTATCCATCCTCGATAGCGTCGATGTTGGAATAGCGGAGCGCAATCCGTATCGCCGTTGCAACACACGCACGGCATCCCGCAGCAGCTCCCATCCAGAGGATATCGTGATTGCCCCACTGGATATCAAGACTGTTCTGCGCCATCAACGTATCCATCACCTTGTGCGGGGACGGGCCGCGGTCAAAAATATCGCCGATAATATGCAGATGATCGATGGTGCATTTTTTTATTACTTCGGACAGTTCAATGATGAATAAATCCGCACGTCCGTATTCCACGAGGCTTTTGATAATTTCGCTATAATAATCCTTTTTGTTAAAGCGGTGTTCATCTTCCTGCAACAGCTCTTCCATTATGTAGGCAAAACTCTTCGGCAGCAGTTTCCTCACCTTTGATCGTGTATACTTTGACGCTGTTGCCCGTGCCACCCGTACCAGCCGGTAAATAGTTAATTCGTACCAGTTTGTAATATTGGCCTTTTTTTCCGCTTTGATCAGTTCGAGTTTTTCCTTAGGATAGTAGATGAGGGTAGTGAGTTCTTCTAAATCGTCAATACTGACTGTTGAGCTGAGTTCTTCGGATACTTTCCGCCGGATAGCGCCCGACGCATTTTGCATCACATGATTAAATGCTTCCGCTTCTCCGTGAATATCCGTCAAAAAATGCTCGGTTCCTTTCGGTAAATTCAGGATGGCTTTCAGATTGACCACTTCTTCAACTGCGGTGGTAACATTGGGGAACAAGCGGGAAAGTAAATCCAAATACTTTATATTGTGCTGTAGTGTCTCTGCCGGTACATTTTTCATATATCTTTCCTTTATAGGGCTTTATGGGGAGGCTTTAAAAAGATGGTGAATTTTAAAAGCTTCTCCATATACGGTAATACGCATACGGCCTTTTGTCAAATGGAATGGCATTTATTGTGTTTATTGTATTGATTGCTCTAAAAGCTTATTGTTTCTTTGTGGTCTGAAAGCCATCATACTTGTTGATTGCTGTCCCCCTCTTTCTAACTTTACATTTTTGGTCTATGATAACCCTAGTTGACTAGGAGGAATGAGATGAAATGTTTACCGCTTAATCAGGCTTTATGCGGAACTGCCGTACCGGTTTCCGCTCTGTACAGTCAAAAAAGCTGCGGCGTCGGCGAATTTTCCGATCTCATTCCTTTTGCAGACTTTTGCAAAAAAGCAGGACTGCGCATTATTCAGCTTTTACCTGTCAATGATACAGGTACCGACAGTTCTCCGTATAATGCTCTTTCGGCGTTTGCGCTGCATCCGCTCTACATCTGCTTGGATGATATACCGGAAGCACATACTTTCAAGGCTGAGATAAAAAAAATACGTACCGCTTTTGAACCGCACACTCCGGGGGAGCGGTTTCGATACCGGGATATACTTCACGAAAAAAATGTACTGTTGCATGCCATATTTAATAAGGCTGAATCACAAATTATTGCGGATTCTCAGACCGGCGAGCTTGCGGAATGGATACAGGCAAATCCGTGGATAATCGAATACGCGGTGTTTAAGAATATTAAGCGGCAAAACTATTATGCTTCGTGGAAAGATTGGAAAGAATGTGCCGGTATGCGTTCTCCTTCAACGGCAAAAATCGCTGCTGCGTGGAACGATCCTGTTTTGAAACGGGAGCATCTATTCTATGCGTGGGTACAAATGCATCTGCATAAGCAACTGTTAAAAGCCGTTACCTATTGTGCTAATAACGGGATTGCGGTAAAAGGCGATATTCCTATTTTGATGAACGAGGATTCGGTAGAAGTGTGGGCGCACCCCGAATATTTCCGTAGCGATCTTCGCGCTGGCAGCCCTCCTGATGGAGATAATCCTACAGGACAAAATTGGGGCTTCCCTATTTACAACTGGGTAAATTTAAAAGCAACCGGCTATCGTTGGTGGAAAGAGCGGCTTGCCCATGCATCGCAGTATTACCATGCGTACCGGCTCGATCATATCTTAGGCTTTTTTAGAATTTGGGCTATTACCGAAGGAGAAACGACCGGTATTTTAGGTAAACCTATTCCTTATGCGGAAATAACGATTGAGGATTTGAAAAAGGCAGGTTTTTCCAAAAGCCGTATCCGATGGATGGCAGAGCCGCATATCAATACCGATATCGTTCAAAATGCAGTGAACGGCGACTATCTGTATGCGCATGGTCTGTTGCGTAAAGTTGCCGATAGAATCGGTACTGAGGAGCTGTGGCTTTTTAAAGCAGAAATACAAAGCGAGGCAGATATTCATCGTTGTGAATTTCCTCCTGAAGTGGAAACCGTTTTGCGGCAAAAATGGACTGATCGTATGTTGGTAAAAGCCGGAAAAGACTTGCATGGCGCTGCCGTGTATACCGCGGCATATCTGTACCGGAATACCACTGCATGGGGAACGTTATCGGAGGATGAACAAAGACAATTTGCTTTACTGGTAGAAGAAAAAGAATTAATGCAGAATCAACTGTGGGCTGCGCAGGCGGGAGATGTTTTGTCGGAATTGTGCGATTCCGTTGATATGCAGCCTTGTGCTGAAGATTTGGGTGCGAAACCTGCGGCATTGCCGGCGGTTCTGGAAAACTTACATATCTTGAGCCTGCGGGTGTTCCGCTGGGAACGTGAATGGGGAAAAAACGGAGCGCCTTTTATCCCGCTGCAAGATTATCCGAAAGCAGCAGTTGCGGTAACTTCCGTGCACGATTCTTCGACAATGCGGGAATGGTGGGAGCAAGAATTGTCTTATGTGGATATGCGTTCATTCTTTGATGCGTTACATATTGACGGCAAGATGCGGAAAACGCTTTGTCCTATTGAAGGGGAAAAACCTGCCTACACGGCGGACTTAGCTGTGGTATTATTGAGCGCCTTAGTCAAGGTGCCGTCAATGCTTGCTATCTTTCCTGTGCAAGACTGGTTGGGAGTCATAATCGATGAATTGCCGAAAAGTAAGGCTTGTGAGGAGCGTATTAATGTGCCGGGTACTGTCAGCAAGTCGAACTGGACATATCGATTACCGCTCCCCATAGAGACTTTTGGCAAAAACAAAGAATTGATAAAGCGATTACGAAATATCACCTCATTACGGCATACCGAACTAACCGATTAACCATAACGGTTTGATGAGTAGGTGGCGTTGGAAAAGAGGGTTATAAGAGGTTTACTATGCGTGTATTAGTTATCGGTGGTGCCGGATATATCGGCAGTCATGTAGTAAAAGCAATGCTGGCGGCCGGTCATTCGGTTACGGTATTCGACAATTTATCGACGGGACAATTATGCAATATTTTCCCGGGTACGGAGTTTATTGCAGGCGATACTCGCCACAACGACGATATTGAAGCAGCCTTTGCCCGTGGTTTTGACGGGGCTGTGTACCTTGCTGCATTTAAGGCGGTAGGAGAGTCGATGGTTGCTCCTGAAAAATATTCCATCAATAATATCTCGGCAACGATGAATATTTTAAATGCTGCGGTCAAACACGGGTGTCTCCGTTTTGTATTTTCGTCATCGGCTGCAGTTTACGGTTCCCCTGAATATCTTCCGATTGATGAAAAGCATCCGAAGAATCCCGAAAGCTATTATGGGTTTACCAAGCTTAAAACAGAAGAGTTTTTGCAATGGTATGACCGGTTAAAGGGGCTTAAATTTGCATCGCTGCGGTATTTTAATGCAGCAGGCTATGATCCGGAGGGGGCTGTTAAGGGGCTTGAGCGGAATCCGCAGAACCTCCTGCCGATTATTATGGAGGTAGCTGCCGGTATGCGGAAAGAACTTCAAATTTTTGGAAACGATTATCCCACACGCGACGGCACCTGTATCCGTGACTATGTCCATGTTAGCGACCTTGCGAAAGCGCATACCGATGCACTGCATTATATCGATAAGGAAAATAGTAGTCTTATCGTAAATCTCGGCAGCGAAGTTGGAATTACCGTCAGCGAAATGCTTACCGCCGCTCGTTCTATTACCGGAAAGGCAATACCTGCCCGCTTTGTCGGCCGCCGTGCCGGAGACCCTGCCGAGCTTTATGCAACATCTCAGCATGCCCGCGAAACGATAGGCTGGAATCCTCAGTATTCTGATGTAAAAACTTTGATTGAATCAACGTGGAATATGTATAAAAATCTTTAAATACGGTGCGGCTCTTTTGCTTGTAAAGCAGAGAAAAATATAGCCATATATTAAAAGAAAACCTCTCGGAATAATGTTCCCGAGAGGTTTTTAAATTAAGTTTGCAGAAATTTAAGAAAAGAACTTTTCGAGTTCATTCATATCGGTAGTCTTTAATAAATCCTTTCCGTCTTCATCAAGAACGACAACCATCGGAGCTGCAGATACGCCATGTGCGCCCATAAAGCTTTTTCCTTCATCGGATGCAGCATCCATAATCTTCTTATCGACATCGGGTAATCCGTTGCAGTATGTCTTTAATTTTTCACTTACATCGTCCCCTGCTGTTAATACATTTACAAGCATAAAACCTCCTCATGCTTTGTTAGTTTAAGTGCATTTACTCCAGTCGTGTACACTATTCGGTTAAAATACGGATAATATCGGACTTGTCAGTTGCATTCAGTATTTCTTGTCGTTTTTCGGCACTCTTAAACAGCAGGCTGACTTCTGCCAAAAACTGCAAGTGCGGTCCTGTTTTGTCAATCGGCGAAAGTGTCATAATAAAAATACGGCATGGCTCTTGATCCAGCGAATCAAAATCGACCGGATGATCCGAAATACCAATACAGGCAACAAGATCGTTTACTGAATCGGTTTTTCCGTGCGGAATTGCAATACCATGCTTCATTCCCGTAGACATTTTGCGTTCACGATCCAACACGCAGGCACGGGCAACGGCTTTATCTTTTACTTTTCCTGCCTGAACAAGCATTTCAAGTAATTCATCAATAATTTCCTCTTTAGAGGTTCCTTTTAAATGGAGATTGACAGTTTCAGGTGTCAAAACAGTTTTCAAGTTCATACATTTAGTGTACGGGACTTTGTCGGAAAAGTCAAGGATTTTATTTTGTATTTTTATATCTTTGGACGTCTTCGAAAAACTGATGCGCACTCCGTCCGTGTGGATACGATAATCGTTTCCCTACAGAACAAGCCAACAGGCTCGCGGTTTTTAGAATTTCCTCCTCATATATCACATGTTTTCTTATATACCACATATATCACAGTTTTTTATAGCGGGATCCTCTAAAATATTCATTCAGTTTTAGAGCTGCTATGATGTATAAAAATTTTTTCGTACGCTCTAAAATATTATCTTAAAAAACACTTGCTCAATTTATCGAAAAACTATATACTCATACCAATTTTGGGGAATTAGCTCAGTTGGTAGAGCGATTGGTTCGCAATCAATAGGTCAGGGGTTCGAATCCCCTATTCTCCACAAGCTTATTCCTTTCTGTGTATAGACTTACCGAGCTGTTCTTTATAAGGTCTTTCAACTCAAGTTGTGGCTTATAGAAGTATTACATTTTTAATGAGCTAAAAGCAAAAAATAAAAAAAACGGAGAGATAATGCTTGACGAAAAGGGTGGCTTGTGTTAGTATATTTGCCGCTGCATTCAGTTGCTGATAATTAGCAGGTGAGGTGAGACAAGCGTAAAAGTGTTTGGTTTTACCACTTTCTTCTATTATTTATTAGATAGTGTACAGTTGTGTAAACTTCTCACATCAGTGAAGTCTGTCAGGTTTCTTTTTTTTGATACGGATGGGCTTTCGGAGCAGTGAGGCTAAGGTAATACTTTTATGTGTTTATAACGCTTATTACAGTGAGCGAAAAAAAATAAACAAAAAAAGAAAAAGGTGCTTGACAAAACGAACGGTTTTGTGATACATTCTTTTTCGCTGCGACGCCCTGAAGCAGGGTGTTGAGCAAACTGGTCTTTGAAATTAAAGGGAAGGGAAAGAAGAAAAGCCAAAGAGCAAAAAATCTTTGGTAAGGAAAATAAGCGTAGAACAAAGAATTGAGAGAAAGAGGGTGTAGAGTGATGAATAATTGCTTTGCATTGTTGTTTTTTTCTCGAAGGTCAACGTTCCTAAAAATAAGAAACGGGACTTGCTTTCAAAATTATTGATATCAGACACCCTTCGGGGTGTTTGAAATAAAATAATGGAGAGTTTGATCCTGGCTCAGAACGAACGCTGGCGGCGCGTCTTAAGCATGCAAGTCGAACGGCAAGAGAGGAGCTTGCTTCTCTCCTAGAGTGGCGGACTGGTGAGGAACACGTGGGTAATCTACCCTTAAGATGGGGATAGCTGCTAGAAATAGCAGGTAATACCGAATACACTCAGTGCTTCATAAGGGGTATTGAGGAAAGGAAGCTACGGCTTCGCTTGAGGATGAGCTTGCGTCCCATTAGCTAGTTGGTGAGGTAAAGGCCCACCAAGGCGACGATGGGTATCCGGCCTGAGAGGGTGATCGGACACATTGGGACTGAGATACGGCCCAAACTCCTACGGGAGGCAGCAGCTAAGAATATTCCGCAATGGACGGAAGTCTGACGGAGCGACGCCGCGTGGATGAAGAAGGCTGAAAAGTTGTAAAATCCTTTTGTTGATGAAGAATAAGGGTGAGAGGGAATGCTCATCTGATGACGGTAATCGACGAATAAGCCCCGGCTAATTACGTGCCAGCAGCCGCGGTAACACGTAAGGGGCGAGCGTTGTTCGGAATTATTGGGCGTAAAGGGCATGTAGGCGGTTATGTAAGCCTGATGTGAAATCCTGGGGCTTAACCCTAGAATAGCATTGGGTACTGTGTAACTTGAATTACGGAAGGGAAACTGGAATTCCAAGTGTAGGGGTGGAATCTGTAGATATTTGGAAGAACACCGGTGGCGAAGGCGGGTTTCTGGCCGATAATTGACGCTGAGATGCGAAAGTGTGGGGATCGAACAGGATTAGATACCCTGGTAGTCCACACCGTAAACGATGTACACTAGGTGTTGGGGCAAGAGCTTCAGTGCCAAAGCAAACGCGATAAGTGTACCGCCTGGGGAGTATGCCCGCAAGGGTGAAACTCAAAGGAATTGACGGGGGCCCGCACAAGCGGTGGAGCATGTGGTTTAATTCGATGGTACGCGAGGAACCTTACCTGGGTTTGACATCTAGTAGAAGGTCTTAGAGATAAGGCCGGGTAGCAATACCCTGCTAGACAGGTGCTGCATGGCTGTCGTCAGCTCGTGCCGTGAGGTGTTGGGTTAAGTCCCGCAACGAGCGCAACCCCTACTGCCAGTTACTAACAGGTAAAGCTTGAGGACTCTGGCGGAACTGCCGATGACAAATCGGAGGAAGGTGGGGATGACGTCAAGTCATCATGGCCCTTATGTCCAGGGCTACACACGTGCTACAATGGTTGCTACAAAGCGAAGCAAGACCGTAAGGTGGAGCAAACCGCAAAAAAGCAATCGTAGTTCGGATTGAAGTCTGAAACTCGACTTCATGAAGTTGGAATCGCTAGTAATCGCGCATCAGCACGGCGCGGTGAATACGTTCCCGGGCCTTGTACACACCGCCCGTCACACCATCCGAGTTGGGGGTACCCGAAGTCGCTTGTCTAACCTGCAAAGGAGGACGGTGCCGAAGGTACGCTTGGTAAGGAGGGTGAAGTCGTAACAAGGTAGCCGTACCGGAAGGTGCGGCTGGATCACCTCCTTTCTCAGAGAAAGGTAAATACTAAATGCTTTGTTTGTTGTACACAAAGCTTCCGCTTATCTCCTCTTCTTTCCCTCTCTTTTTTATACGGGCCTGTAGCTCAGTTGGTTAGAGCACTTCTCTGATAAGGAAGGGGTCATTAGTTCAACTCTAATCAGGCCCATTTTACAGCTGAGCAAACAGCTGATAGTAATATCATTAAAAATGATTTTACGAAGAGATCTTTGAAAAGCTAGGGAAGGGAAAGAAAGAATGCTTGAAGGTAGATTACTTTATTGGAGAAGTAATTAACTGGAGAGTAGAAAAATAAGGTGAAAAGAAGAATTCTTAACGGTTGCCGAATAGGTAATTGTTTTAAGAAGAGAACATAATATGGTCAAGCGAAGAATAGGTTTATGGTGGATGTCTTGGAGCCAACCGGCGAAGAAGGCCGTGATAAGCTGCGAAAAGCTTCGGGGAGGAGCACATATCCTGTGATCCGGAGATAGCCGAATGGGGTAACCCGGTAGAAGTGATTCTATCATTACGCTCTTGAATAAAATAGAGAGGTAAAGCGATACTGAGTGAACTGAACCATCTAAGTAACTCAAGGAAAAGACATCAAAAGAGATTCCGAAAGTAGTGGCGAGCGAAATTGGAAGAGCCCAAACCCGTTAGACGGGGGTTGTAGGGCTGCACGGGCTTACGTACAGCAAGTGATAAAATGAATGTATAGTAGAAAGGTTTTGGGAAAGCCTGACAGAGAGGGTGAAATCCCCGTATACGAAATACAGTCATCTTGCCGGTGCAGTACCTGAGTACGGCGGGACACGAGAAATCCTGTCGGAATCCGGGTCGACCACGATCCAAGGCTAAATACGAGTTGGCTACCGATAGCGGACAAGTACCGTGAGGGAAAGATGAAAAGAACCCCGGTGAGGGGAGTGAAATAGAACCTGAAACCATAAACCGACAAGATGTTACAGCCCTTTTATGGGTGGTAGCGTGCCTTTTGTAGAATGAGCCTGCGAGTTACGGTATGCAGCGAGGTTAAGGAATAGGAGTTCCGGAGCCGGAGGGAAACCGAGTCTGAAATGGGCGAAGTAAAGTTGCATGTCGTAGACCCGAAGCCAGAGTGATCTAGTCATGAGCAGGTTGAAGCAGCGGTAAAACGCTGTGGAGGACCGAACTACAATCTGTTAAAAAAGGTTTGGATGACTTGTGACTAGGAGTGAAAGGCTAAACAAACCTGGAAATAGCTGGTTCTCCCCGAAATGCCTTTAGGGACAGCCTTATACAAAATTACCGGAGGTAAAGCACTGGATGGACTAGGGGGCTTCACCGCCTACCAAACCCAATCAAACTCTGAATGCCGGTAATCAACGTATAGGAGTGAGACTGCGTGCGACAAGGTTCGTAGTCAAAAGGGAAACAGCCCAGACCGTCAGCTAAGGTCCCGAAATACTGCTTGAGTGTGAAATGAAGTGTGGATACAAAGACAGCCAGGAGGTTGGCTTAGAAGCAGCCATTCCTTAAAAGAGTGCGTAATAGCTCACTGGTCGAGTATACATGCGCAGATAATGTAACGGGGCTAAGCAGTATACCGAAGCTACGGGTCTTACACGATTTAAGTGTAAGGCGGTAGGGGAGCATTCCATGGACTGATGAAGGTGTACCTGTCAGGGGCACTGGAGGGGATGGAAGAGAGAATGCAGGTATAAGTACACGAAAAGAAAGGTGAGATTCCTTTCCGCCGAAAACCTCAGGTTTCCTGGGTAAAGGTCATCTGCCCAGGGTTAGTCGGCCCCTAAGGCGAGGGCGAAAGCCGTAGTCGATGGGAAATCGGTTCATATTCCGATACCTTTTATAATTTCGATGGCAGGACGCATGAGGCGAACCCCGGCCGGAGAACGGTTGTTCCGGTCGAAGTATTCAAGCCGTTATGAAGGATAGTAGGCAAATCCGCTATCCAAGGTGAGAAGCGACAGCGAGTGGATCGATGAGAGAAGCGAAGCGGGAGTAGTCATGGTGCCGGGAAATACTGTCTAAGGTTAAGGTTATAAAAGACCGTACCGTAAACCGACACAGGTAGGTAGGATGAGAAATCTAAGGCGCTCGAGAGAACTCGCGTTAAGGAACTCGGCAAAAAGCACACGTAACTTAGGGAGAAGTGTGACCTCTGTTTAGTAATGAGTGGAGGTAGCATAAAGCAGGCCCAGGCGACTGTTTATCAAAAACACAGCCATCTGCGAATCAGTAATGAGACGTAT
The DNA here is from genome assembly GCF_017161265.1 of Treponema medium. NCBI lineage: Bacteria > Pseudomonadati > Spirochaetota > Spirochaetia > Treponematales > Treponemataceae > Treponema > Treponema medium. The sequence goes on from NZ_CP031393.1 coordinate 1,014,580, forward strand.
AGGTGGTGACACCTGCCCGGTGCCGGAAGGTTAAGAGGAGCGGTGAGCAGTAATGCGAAGCTGTCAATTGAAGCCCCGGTAAACGGCGGCCGTAACTATAACGGTCCTAAGGTAGCGAAATTCCTTGTCGGGTAAGTTCCGACCCGCACGAATGGTGTAACGTATCTGGGCACTGTCTCAACGCGAGGCTCGGTGAAATTTATATACCGGTAAAGAAGCCGGTTACCCATAGTTAGACGGAAAGACCCCGTGAACCTTCACCGTAACTTACTATTGGGACTTGGTTTATCATGTGTAGAATAGGTGGGAAACAGTGAAACTTGCTCGTTAGGGTGAGTGGAGTTGAAAGGTGAAATACCACCCTTGATGAATTAGGTTTCTAACCTGTTCCGTGAAGCCGGAATGGGAACAGTGGTAGGCAGGCGGTTTGACTGGGGCGGTCGCCTCCTAAAATGTAACGGAGGTGCGCGAAGGTCTCCTCACGTCGGTTGGAAATCGACGCAGTGAGTGTAAAGGCACAAGGAGGCTTAACTGCAAGAGTGACAGCTCAAGCAGATACGAAAGTAGGTCTTAGTGATCTGGCGGTCGCGAGTGGAAGCGCCGTCACTTAACGGATAAAAGGTACTCCGGGGATAACAGGCTGATTTTCCCCAAGAGTTCACATCGACGGGAAAGTTTGGCACCTCGATGTCGGCTCATCGCATCCTGGGGCTGAAGTAGGTCCCAAGGGTTTGGCTGTTCGCCAATTAAAGCGGTACGTGAGCTGGGTTCAGAACGTCGCGAGACAGTTCGGTCCCTATCTGCTATGGGCGTTGGATATGTGAGAGGAGCTGCTTTTAGTACGAGAGGACCGAAGTGGACGAACCTCTGGTGTACCAGTTATCCTGCCAAGGGTAAGTGCTGGGTAGCTATCGTTCGGAAGGGATAACCGCTGAAGGCATCTAAGCGGGAAGCCCGCCTCAAGATTACATATCCCTCGGGGTTTAACCCCGCTAAAGACTCCTTGCACACTACAAGGTTGATAGGTTGCAGGTCTAAGCACAGTAATGTGTTATAGCCGAGCAATACTAATAAGTCGTGAGGCTTGACCATATTATCTTCTCTTCTTTACTTTTTCCCCTTGCTCTTTCTTTCCTGTCGCTTACAACAATTAAGCGCTTCCCTTTATTTAATAAATTTCGTTTCTTTTTTGTTTCGTCTTTTATTGCCCGGTTGCCATAGTGGAGAGGTCATACCCGTTCCCATCCCGAACACGGAAGTCAAGCTCTCATTACGCCGATGATACTGCTCATCTAGAGTGGGAAAGTAGGTAGCTGCCGGGCTTTTTTTTGCTTAACTGTATGGAATAAAGGTGGGTATTGCTGATGATGTTTTCTCGCCCTATCTCAAAATATTACGTATTGTATTTATTGGTTCCTATTTTTCTCTTTATATCATGTACTACAGTAAAAAATAGTATTCATGCCGACACTACACCCGGACAGTCTGTTTCGGCTACTATTTTGCCCTTGCCTTCTGCGGCTGATTTGGCATCAAGCCATATCGATTCAAAAGTTCAGGCTGATATGGAAATAGCTTCTCCGACAAGTATTCGCAGTGCTGTAACCCGTATATATTCGACTTCTCAAGGGTTAACGAAAGAAAAGCAATTGCAATTAACATTGGCTGCTCGGTTGATGCGTCTTTTATATCCACTCGTGTCTATTGATTGGAATACTCCGAATTATCAACAAGCCGATCCGTATCTTGATGCATTGACCCAGATCGAGAAGGGTAGTTATCCACAAAACCTTGGTATGAATACATTTTTTGATGCGGTTATTCCGGCAATGATTTTAATAAAGGGGGTAGGATTGCAGGAATATGCCTCTGTACTGGAAAAGCGTTTGTTGATTGCAAGAAACTTAAATCCTTCTTCTGTACTACCGCCTTATCTTCTAGGTCTCTTGTACGAGCAACTCGACAAGCTTTCGGATGCAGCGAATTACTATCAAACCGCATGGGAACAAGATGAGAGCTGTTATCCAGCCGGTATGCGCTTTGCTTATTTAGCGCTTTTTACTAATGATATTGAAACAGCATATAAAATTGCTGAAAAATTGTATGATCGTTATCCTAATGCAGTAACGATTCAGCTATTGCTTGCAGAAGCATATCTTGAAAAAGGAAATTTGGAAAAGGCAGAGGAGATTGTTTCTGGGGTTCTTAAAAAAAACAATGATTTTGGGCGTGCGTTCTTTTTGCAAGTTCGACTGCATATAGAAAAAAAAGAATATTTAGCAGCAAATGCCATGCTTGATGAATTTGCTAAGCAGAATAAGGTTGATAAGGATTATCTTCTATTACGGAGCCGTATTTTACTTGAATGGAGTAAAAATATTACCGAGGCAAAACAATGCCTTGAAAGAGCAGATTCATTCTATCCGCAATCTTCAGATGTTATTCTTGCTTGTGCGAATTTTTGCTTTGAAACAAAAAATACTGTTAATGGAAAGACTGCTAACGATTTTATCAATGCTCTTCTAAAACAAAACCCGCGTAATATTCTAGCGATTCGTCTTTTGGTCAAAGAAGATATAGCTGAAAAACGATGGGAAAGTGCCTTTGAGCGTGCACAGTATTTATATAATAATAATCCTTCCGAGGAAGATATCGTACTATATGCCCGTGTCTGTGCAGGGATGAATAACTGGGAAGAAGCGGTGAATACGGCGCAAGCTGCATATACTACTGCCGCCCAAAAGCAGCCTTCTGACGAAATTATCGCGTTGTATTTGCAGGCTCTTTACGGTGGAAAAAAATACGGTACGCTTAGGCAAGTTATTAACAGCCATCTCAGTGATGCTCGATCTGCCTTAAAGTCGATTTTAATTTATTATCAAGCATTACTTGCGCCCAACGATGAAGAGAAACTGGCTCTTTTACGGTCGAGCCTTTTGTCCGATCCGCGTAGTTCTTTGACGCTCTTTGCTCTCTATGAGTGGTATTTTAGACATAAAGATTACCGAAAAGCATATTATTATTTGCAACAAGTTATTGCGCTTGATCCTTATAACAAGACGTATCTTCAGCTTGCTGAAAAATTGGAAAGACTTCAATAAAATTTTACGTGAATCAACAACTCCGACGCAGAGCTGCTGTTCGGAACCACCGCCGTCCGTGGCGGTAGATGGACGGCGGGTATTAAACCCTCCGCACGAATAATGCCCACAGGCGGCAAGCTCTTTTTTCCTTAGGCGATTAGAGAGAGAGAGGAAAACTTCAGAAAATAAAAAAGCCTAAAACAGACTATTCAGTCTATTTTAGGCTTTAGACATCTCCTAGGGGAATTGAACCCCTGTTGTCGGGATGAAAACCCGATGTCCTAACCACTAGACGAAGGAGACATTTATTCCGCCGAATAACAACGAGATAAACTTATACCCCAAAAAAACATTATTGTCAAGTAGCTCCTTTTAAAAATATGTTGGTATCTACCTCGATTATTTCTAAAAGGCTAACGGAAATGTGTTTGCAAAGGTCTTTGTCCTCTTATTCGGTCGGAAAATTCAAAACAGTCGGATGCGTTTCTGTTTTCGTATATATAACGTTATTCGGTAAATCGAATATTGACCTGACCGATACCGGCTTTAACACGGATTGTATGTAGTGTATTCTGATTGTTGATACGGAATGTGGAGTCGATCCCTGTCGCACTGCGTCCGTCTATCAGTATCGAACCGATCCCTGAGGTAGCATTGATCAAATAATCGTCTTTTTTACCGTTTATGCGCATATCTATTTCACCGATACCGGCATTGATATCAAGACTTTTAAAAATCCTACCGTCAAAGGATGTTTCACCGACACCGGTGTTGATTATCGTATCCGTAAAACTGCAATTGCGAAAAACCGTTTCACCGACACCCGTTTTTATATCCACGTTTGAGGCAGTAATATTTTTAATATCTATCTCACCTGCTCCTACATTCAGTGTAAATTGCTGCGTTGCTGTAAAGCTGTCAAGTATCAGTGAACCTGTTTCGATATTGATGTCGGCAGTATCGAATATGGTGTTTTGAGGAATCTTGACCGTGATTACAGTCTTAGAGTGACCTCCAGTATTGCGGTTCCATCCAAATAGCCAATTCCAATTCCATTTACGGTTCTTTTTTGTGCTGATCATCAACGTATTCCCTTCAACTTGCACAGAAGCGTCGATTCTTTTTGTGTTATTCATAATACTGTAGGTGACGGATTGCATATTGTGCGGCTTAATTCTCAGCGTGACATAAGAAACATCCACTTTTAGCCGGTTTAAACCGGAGTTGCTGGCAACCAGCTGTGTTTCATGCATATCTGTTGATAAGGTTATACTTGTGTTTTCGCCGTCCATGTTCAACTCCTCATCCATATTCCACTCTTCATCGTTGTATTCATCATAGAAAGTCTTTTTTACGCTTCCACCCATCAGAATCCCAATGATGATAAGTAATCCCCCAATTCCGATAATTGCAAATGCCGTTCTTATTCTTCTTTTCATCCATACACCCTAAAATAAAAATGCTAAGCCTCCGAAAAATAATCCCGCCAATAAGAGGGGGATGCCACACAAAATCGTAATAATCAGCGTAATGCTAAAGATGAGGAGTTTAAATGAAAACTTGAGCAAACCGCCTGCGATGGCAAAAACTAACCCGCCTATTCCGAATAGAGTACATAAAAGACATAAAATAATGATTGTCAGCATTTACTTTCCCTTATTGTTCCGTATTATTTTCATCTTTGCGGACATATTCATATTCGAGCGGTTCCTCTTTTTTGATGGGCATTACCAACGCGCAAATAATGTAGCAGAAAATGCCGCTTCCGAAAAAAAGAGTTGCAAGAATCCATAACAGCCGGATAACGGTTGTATCGATGTCAAAGTATTCGGCAATACCGCCGCATACGCCGCAGATTTTTTTATCACTTTCGCTGCGATAGAGTTTCTTTTGCATGTAATCCTCCAATGTGTTGTTATGAACATCGCTAAAAGTTCACCTGAACTTTTAGTAATATTCATCTATTTACTTGATTTGTTTCTGATATGTTTTCCAATACCGGTGATTAAAGCACTGATACCGGACAAGATCAGAAGGGCAAAACCTATAAGCATTAAGGCGCTGCCGAATAGTAATAAAGCAGTAGCAGAGCCGAAGAACAATGTACCAATGCCTTTGATAAAAATTGCGCCTGCGGCAATTACCAAGGCAAAGACAACTGCAAATCCGGCAAATCCGAGTGCAACGATAACGGCTACGGCTGCAACAATAAGCGGTACCGCAACGGGTGCTGCACAAATTGCCAGTATGGTAAACCAAAAAGCACGCCAACCGCTTTTTGTAGAGGCGCGTGCTTTTTTTGCTTCTTTTACGGCGTAATCAGATAAAATTTTTGAAGCAACGTGTGCGGGACTTCTCAGTTCCTGTATCACTTTTTGTTCATTTTGACTGCCGGCCTCGTCAAAGTATTCTTCATAATACTGTAATGCAGCTTGTAAATCTTCTTTCGGCAGTCGGTGCAGTCGTGCAGCCAGTTCAGTCATAAATTCTCTACGAGTCATGAACATTGTGCTCCTTTAAAAATTTTTTCGATCAATTCTTTGTAAGACTTCCATTCGTCACAGTATAAGCTTTGCTGTCTTTTTCCTGCGGGTGTTATACGATAATATTTCCTATTGCGCCCATCAATGGGCATATCATACGTTTCTAAAAAACCCGCTGTTTGCAGCCGTTTTAATACCGGATAGAGTGTCGAGTCGGAAATAGACATAACGTCCTTTACGTCTTGCGTTAACTTATAACCGTAGGAATCTTCATTACTCAAGAGGGCAAGCACGCAGGCTTCAAGCAGTCCTGAGTTAATTGAAAAAAGCACTTTCACCTCCCGATGTTTATATGGGGACCTCTAAAAACTGCAAGCCTATCGGCTTGTTCTGTAAGGAAATTCATTAAGTTATCCGCTTTGCGGACTGTGAATCAGTTTTTTAGAGGTTCTTCTTAACCTTATTTCTAGATGTACGCAAATCTCTGAAAATCTTATGGAGCTTTTCAAAATACTCTTATTTTACGCTGTAATTGTTATAATATTATTTATAATATAATATATTGTCAAGTATGATATTTAAAAAAATATTTTGTGTGAATATACCGGACAACGGTGTTAATCGAAGGTCGTTGGGCATGTAGGTTTTTACGGTCAGATATTCGAAGTATACGGCGGGCGACGGAAGTGAAGAAACTCCGCGGCATATTTTTGCGGATTGCAAAGGTGTCCGCATCCGTTTGCAAGATGGAAAATATCGGTTGAGTTGAGCACTGCCGCGTCGAGGTTATGTTCCACGGAGATAACCGTCAGCCCTTGCTCTGTATTCAGTTTTTTTATAAAGGTATAAATTTCCTGCTGGCTCTGTATATCGATTCCTGTTGACGGTTCATCGAGGATGAGCAAATCCGGCTCACCGATAAGCGCACGGGCTATATACATCTTTTGCAGCTGCCCGCCGGACAGCGTCCCTGCCAGAGCATACTTGTAATCGAGCAGCCTGACGTCCGAAAGATAGCGGTCGATAACGCCTTTATCGCGCTGCTTACGCAATATCCGATACGAGTTTAAGGTTTCGTAAACGGTAATCGGAAACCCCGTTATCGCCGCTTTTTTTTGCGGTACATAGCCGATACTGCGCGCTCCGCAGCGGATATTTCCCGTATCGGGAGTTAACAGCCCAAGGATCAGCTTTATCAGGGTGCTTTTTCCTGCGCCGTTTTCGCCGACAATCGAGATATACGCTCCTTTCTTAATGGTAAGACAGAGTTTTTCAAATAATGTTTTTTTACCGGCGCCATATTTAAACGATAAATCTTGAATACAGACCATTCCGCACACATCGCTGTGTTCGTGTGCGGGAATAAAAGCCGAGTGAAGTATAGGCTGCTGTTCGTTCATACAAATATGTTATATGGGTTCGTGAAATTTGGCATTAAGCTTCCCACACAGTTCACGCAACTGCGCTTCATTTTCGATATTATGCTGCTTTAACAAAACCGGTGGAATTTGATAGTAGCTGATATTGCCGTCAAAAAACTGCAACATAAATTCAGCAAAACTGACGGTAGAAACAAGCTCATAATATTTTTTAGGGGCAGATTCCGGTTCGTATTGGTATTTTATCGTATTGACAATAGCTTCGGGTAAATGCCATTTTTCAGCAACAGCGACACCAATTGCTTGATGCTCCATCCCTGACATCACACTTTTGATGACCTGATCGGGAATATTCTTTTTTGCTTGTAAGTCTTTTATTTTTTCCAATACTTCCGGATAAATAGAACTGAATACGATTTTACCTAAATCGTGCAAAAGGGCGCAAACATATATTTCTTCAAGAAGATTGGTTTTTCCTTGCATTTTAGCAAGATTATATGCGAAAAATGCACATCGATAGGTATGATTCCACAGTCTTTTTTGTTCATTTCCCGTTACTTTTAAAACTTGTAGTGTTCCAACGGAATACAACAAATGCTGAATACCCCGTAAACCAGCCATTTTAACCGCTTCGGTAATACTCATACATTCCTTTGTAAGTCCGAACGCAACCGAGTTGACGAGTTTTAAAAGATCGGTTGTTAACGCAATGTCATCACTAATAAAAGATGCAATTGTCCCCATCGTTGCATTCGGATCATTGATAAGCCGCTGTATTTGCATGATTTTTTCGGGGAATTGCGGAATTTCTTCAATATAATCTACAATCGTTTTGGTCAATTCCACGAGATGCTGGTTCACTTCAAAATCGATTGGAATGGTAATCCGATTAATCGTTACGTCTTTTTCCGGAATCAATTCGAATGCATCTTCTTGCAAGCCGATTTTTTTTAGCATAAGAAGCATAATAATTAAACCAAGTCCTGCACCTTCCGTATCGTCAATTGCCTGCATAAAGGCTTGATCCACATTTTCATAGTCCCGCGCGACAACCATCCGGTCAAAGATGCGTTTAAATTCCGTTGCAACCATTTGCACATTGTTGCGCACTTCAAAAATAATATGCCCCTGCTTTACCTGCATGATGACTTTAATGTAAAGTCCTGCTTTTTTTTGCTGCTGCAGATAGTAATCAATATTTCCGAGGCTTTCTTGTTTAAAATTGAGCATTCCTTCGTCATAAGACTTCTGATCATAGATATCAAAGCCTTTTTCTTTAAAGTAGACCCGCTTGGTATTTGCTTTTTTTGCGTTTGTGGTCAGCTCATTGAGGCAATAGACGATATAGTCTTGGATTCCGTCCTGATGAACCGTTTCGAGGAAAGCCTTCGCAACATCAACGATATAGTTTTCCGTTTCCTTAGGAAGCGTATAAGTGTTAATCGAGATGGGAATATTCATCTGCACCGCTTGCTTAATCTTGTTTTTATCTACCGGTATAGTTGCAACATTATCCATGTATCCAGTATAAGAGAAATTGATAATTTTCGCAATGCTTTCTATATTGATATTCCGTACTATTACGAGTAAAATAGCACGAAATGGGTATCAACTATAAATTGATACCGTATTTTCCCTATATTATAGAGAAGAGGTCGAATGATTCACACGATTTTAGAGAAGAAACAATTCTCAAAAGATGTCTTTTACATGCGCGTTGCGGCGCCGGAAATTGCCCGTCAGAGAAAGGCGGGGCAATTCGTTATTATCCAGCTTGATATCGATTACGGCGAGCGTATTCCGCTTACCATCGCCGATGCTGATCCTGCCGAGGGGTGGATTGCGCTGGTCATTCAGGCGGTCGGAGCTACCACTATCAAGCTTTGTCAAAAAGAAGTGGGCGATTCGATTGCCGCAATACTCGGGCCGCTTGGCAATCCGACGCATATTGCAAAGGTAGGAAAAGTTGTCTGTGTCGGCGGCGGTATTGGTACGGCGCCTTTACACCCGATTGCCCAAGCTTATAAACGTGCCGGTAATGAAGTTATCATTATCATCGGCGGTCGTACAAAAGAACTCGTGATTTTCGAGGAAGAAATGCGCAAGATAGCGGATGAGCTCATTATCGTAACGGATGATGGAAGCTACGGCCGAAAAGCGCTGGTTACCGAACCGTTAAAGGAAATCTGCGAAAGCGCAGCGCCGCCTCAAGAGGTTATCGCAATTGGCCCGCCGATTATGATGAAGTTCTGCGCAGCAACAACTCGTCCGTTCGGAATACACACGGTGGTCTCGTTAAATACGATTATGATTGATGGCACCGGAATGTGCGGAGGATGTCGCGTTACGGTTGACGGAAAGACAAAGTTTGTCTGTGTAGATGGACCTGAATTTGACGGACACAAAGTCGATTTTGACAATATGATGATGCGGATGAAGGCCTTTAAGGAACGGGAAGATCACGATCGTCATGCATGCAGAATTGGACTGTCAAACGGCGCCAATTAATCCGAACAAGGATGAACCGGCATTTTCGGAGACTTGCCGGATAGAGGAGTATGAAATGGAAAATGAAAATACAAATACCGAACATCACTATGTGCCCCGTGAAGAACTTGCGGAACAGGCAAAAACATATTGGGGCGAACTGAAAGATAAAGAATTAAAAATGAAGGATCGTGCGGCTATTCCGATACAGGAAATGCCGGTACTTGAACCGCATGCCAGAGCCCGCCTTATGGACGAGGTTGCAACCGGCTATACCGAAGAACAGGCGCGGATAGAGGCGGAACGTTGCTTAAACTGTAAGAACCGCCCCTGCGTACAGGGTTGTCCGGTCGGTATACCCATCCCCGAATTTATCACCTGTATTCAGAAGGGAGATTTTAAGGCCGCTGTCGATACGATTAAAACAACCAACCTGCTCCCCGCTATCTGCGGTCGCGTATGCCCGCAGGAAAAACAGTGCCAAGCGGTATGTACCGTCGGCAAAATGCATAAATCGGTGGATAAGGCGGTTGCAATCGGCAGATTGGAACGCTTTGTTGCAGATTGGGAACGGGAAAATAATAAGACAACAATTCCGCCGGTTGCTCCCGATACCGGAAAGAAGGTTGCGATTATCGGCTCGGGACCTGCGGGGCTTGCCGCCGCTGCCGATATCCGCCGCGCCGGTCATGCGGTAACCGTATTTGAAGCCTTCCATAAAACAGGCGGCGTTATGGTCTACGGAATCCCTGAATTCCGGCTCCCCAAAGACATTGTCGCTAAAGAAGTGGAAAATCTTAAAAAGATGGGCGTCAAGTTTGAAACCAACTTCTTAGTCGGACGGACGGCAACGCTGGAACAGCTGCTTCAAGACGACGGATTCGATGCCGCCTTTATCGGTACCGGCGCGGGGCTTCCTAAGTTTATGAACGTCGAGGGAGAAAACCTCATCGGCGTATTCAGTGCAAACGAATACTTAACCCGTGCCAATTTAATGAAGGCCTATCAGGAAGATAAGGCGGACACGCCGCTGTATCCTGCAAAGGTTGTTGCGGTTATCGGCGGCGGAAACGTCGCGATGGATGCCGCCCGTATGGGATACCGGCTCGGCGCCGACAAAGTATACTGTATTTACCGCCGTACCCGTGCCGAAATGCCTGCCCGTGCCGAAGAAATCGCCCATGCGGAAGAAGAAGGCGTTGAGTTCTGCTTTTTGCAAAACCCGACACGCTTTATCGGCGACAAAGACGGCAAGGTGTGTGCAGTCGAAGTGCTGAACTACAAGCTCGGTGAACCCGACGCTTCCGGCCGCCGCAGTCCCGTCGCCATTCCGGGTACTGAGCATCAAATCTCGGTGGATACGGTTATCGTTGCGCTCGGTAACAGCTCCAACCCGTTGATGGCAAAGACGACGGAAGGATTGCAGGTAACCAAGACCGGCAACATCATCGTCGATGAAAATCAGAAAACCAGTATTCCGAAAGTCTGGTCGGGCGGAGACATCGTACTTGGCGCTGCCACCGTCATCCTCGCGATGGGCGAAGGACGCAAAGCGGCGGCGAGTATTAACGAATATTTAGCACAGTAACACGGAAGGAGAAATCGTATGAAAAAGTATGTACCGGAACCGTTTAGAATCAAAATGGTAGAGCCAATCAAAATGACAACCCGCGAAGAACGCCTCAAAAAACTTGAAGCGGCAAAGTACAACATGTTCAACCTGCGCGGGGAAGATGTGTACATCGATTTATTAACCGACAGCGGAACAAACGCAATGAGTGATAAGCAGTGGGCGGGTGTGATGGTCGGTGATGAGGCGTATGCCGGCGGCAAAAGCTATTTTAAATTGCTCGAAGCGGGACAGGATATTTTCGGATACGAATTTATCCAACCGGTACATCAAGGACGTGCAGCGGAAAAAGTGATGTTCCCCTTATTGCTTAAAAAAGGGCAGTTCGCTCTTTCCAATATGTTCTTTGATACGACACGAGCGCATGTTACTTTATCCGGCGGCAAACCGGTAGACTGCGTATGTGCGGAAGCAAAAAAACCGTCTGTCTATGCTCCGTTTAAGGGCAACATGGATGTTGAAAAACTTGAAAAGTATATCAATGAATACGGCAAAGAAAATGTCGGCATGATTGTTATGACCATTACAAACAACTCCGCCGGCGGTCAGCCCGTATCAATGCAAAATATTCGTGAAGTTTCTGCGATTGCGAAAAAATACGGTATCCTCTTTAATATCGACGCCGCTCGTTTTGCAGAAAACGCCTATTTTATCAAAGAGCGCGAAGCGGGATACAACAATAAATCCATTAAAGACATTGTCCGCGAGATGTTCAGCTATGCCGACACCTTTACGATGAGTGCAAAAAAAGATGCAATCGTCAATATGGGCGGCCTCATCGGTATTAAGAACAACAAAGATATTTATCAGCTGATTAAGGGCAACTGCATTTCATTTGAAGGATTTATTACCTACGGCGGTCTTTCCGGCCGTGATTTGGAAGCCTTAGCTATCGGTCTTTATGAAGGTATCGATGAAGAATATCTGAAATACCGTAACGCTTCTATGGAATATTTGGCATCTCAGCTGCTTGATGCGGGCGTTGCCATTCAGAATCCTGCGGGCGGACACGGTGTTTACGTCGATGCGAATGCAATGTTCCCGCACATCCCCTACTATGAATTCCCCGGCCATACACTCTGTGTAGAGCTGTACAAAGAAGCCGGCATCCGTACCTGCGATATCGGGTCGTTCATGCTCGGCAATGATCCTGAAACAGGTAAGCAGATTAAGTCCGAGTTCGAGTTTGCACGATTGGCTATTCCGCGTCGTGTGTATACTCAGGCTCATTTGGATGTCATTGCCGAAGCGTTAATCAACATCAAAGAACGGGCGTCGCAGGTGAAAGGCTACCGCATCATCTGGGAACCGCCGATTTTGCGCCACTTCCAAGCTCACTTGGAACCCATTAAATAGTCCTAAGCGGACATTCGGAACACGAAGCGTACTAATCCGCCTATGTAAGAGGAAACGGCTATGATACATAAAGAAACACGGCGCGATCAATTCGGTTCACAGGTTGGATTTATTCTTGCCTGTATCGGTTCCGCCGTTGGCATGGGAAATATATGGCTATTCCCGTTCCGTGCAGGGCAGTTCGGAGGCGCAGCATTTTTAATTCCCTACATTATCTTTGTTGCATTAATCGGGTACACCGGCATCGTTGAAGAAATGTGCTTAGGACGAGCAATGAGAACAGGCCCGTGCGGTGCATTTCTTAAAGCAACTCAAATGCACGGTAATAATGCAGGCGCCGCCATCGGATGGATACCCGTTGTCGGTTCGCTCGGTATTGCAATCGGATACACAGTTGTAGTCGGATGGATTATCCGCTTTACGGTAGGAGCTTTTTCAGGCTCCATGCTTGCTGCAGAGAACAGTGGTGCATACTTCGGTGCCATTGCGGGACGGCTTTCAAGCTTACCGTGGCACAGTGCCGCAATTATCGGCTGCTTTATAATTATGGCGGCAGGTGTTTCATCAGGTATCGAAAAAGTCAACAAAGTGATGATGCCGGCATTTTTCGGCTTATTTATTATTCTTGCCATTCGTGTTGCGACATTACCGAAAGCAGCTGACGGATATACCTTTCTATTTAAAGCAGACTGGAGTAAATTGGCTGATGTAAAAACGTGGGTTTATGCACTCGGTCAAGCGTTCTTTTCATTATCCCTCGCCGGAAGCGGTACTGTGGTATATGGCAGCTATTTGAAAGATAATGAAGATGCTCCAACCAGTGCAAAATTCACGGCGATATTCGATACACTCGCAGCCTTGCTTGCAGCATTGGTTATTATCCCCGCGGTCTTTGTGTATAACCTTGAACCGACAGCAGGGCCTCCGTTGATGTTTATCACCATGCCGATGATCTTTAAAGAAATGCCTGCCGGCACCCTGTTTTCGATTATATTCTTTGTTGCGGTATTGTTTGCCGGAATGACTTCGTTGATCAATCTGTATGAAACACCGGTAGAGATGCTGCAGCAAAAGTTTAAGCTCAGCCGAAAGGTTGCTCTTGCAATCATACTTGGTATAGGATTTCTTGTCGGTCTTATAGTTGAAGATGGAAACATACTCGGTACATGGATGGATATTATCAGTATTTATATTATTCCGCTCGGAGCGTTACTTGCCGGTATTATGTTCTTCTGGGTATGCAATAAAGATTTCGTGTTACGCGAAGTTTCAAAAGGCCGCTTAAAACCGGTCGGCAGCGCGTATGTTGTGCAAGGAAAATATCTTTATTGCGGCGTTACCGTCATCATATATATTCTCGGTATTTTCTACGGCGGTATCGGTTAATCCGGTTGGAAGCACTATCGTTCGCCGGAATAATGATCCGGAAACGGACAAGCAGAATAAACCCGAATTTGGTTTTATTCTGCTTGTATCGGTTTTATTTTCCTTGTTCAGAACGAGCTAATGCAATGATAGCGTTTAAAAATGCGGTTTTGCCGCAGTATCTTTCTGCATCTATCACTCCGCCGGCCATGTGCGCGTGGCCTCCTCCAGACCCCATGTCTTTTACCGTTTCTTGAATTAGATAACCCGCATCAAGTTTGCTATCACGGCTTCGTGCAGAGAGTTTGTATTCGGGACCGTTTGTTTCTATTACAATAACAAAAGAAATATCTTTTATCCAAATTAAAAAATCGGCTACAACCGACAGAATAGCTCTTGAGTAATCTTCACTTAATTCTACAATTAAGAAATTATCTATGCGTAAATAGTCGGTAAAAGCCCGTCCTATTTCTTCGAGGTCGCAGATGTTTATGGTTGTTTTAATCATTTGATATGTTTTTTGTACATCCGATTTAAAGTAGAGCTCATAATAAGCATCCAGATCAAGTTTGTTGACACTTCTGGATAGAAAAGCCGTATCCAACTGTATACCCGCAATCATTGCTGTCGCGGTCATTTCGTCATATTCTTTTCCCGACTCTTTCCAATAAGACCAAATAATGGAAGAACATGCCCCGATTTCCGCCCTTATATCCGTATAAGCTGCTGTAGACTGCATTCGTGCCGGATGGTGATCTATTACGGCCTTTAAAATACCGCCTACCTTTTTTACGGTTCCCTTAAAAGGAGAGCCGTCGACAATTACAACTTGGTATTTTTTTAAATCATCAATTTCATCAAGTTTCAGAAGTGGGCAGTCTAAATATTCTACAAATTCTATTAAAGATAAACTTTGAATATGACCGCCATAAGCAATCTCCACTTTGTAGCCGTAACTTTCTAAAAGTTTTAAAAGAGCATAAGCGGCGCCAAGGGCATCATGATCCGGAAAATCATGCGTTTGTATAAGTACCGGTTGGTCTTTACTTAAAACCGAGCAAAGCGTAGATAATTTTTCTTCCATAAAAATAATCCTAAAGTAAAGTAGATAATAATATAGCATAAAAAGAAGTGTTTTCCAATCGTACCAATTCGGCATTGTTTTCAAAAGAAATCTTGACAGTCCCATAAAGTCCTTGTATCATACTATATATAATTTTTTTTATATTTTTATTTAAAATATTAATACTGGAGGAATGGAATGAAAAAACATTTCATGGTGGCATTGACAGGCGCATTCATCGGTATTGCGGCTGTCGTATTGGTTAAATTCGGAAACCCGGGGAATATGGGTTTCTGTATTGCCTGTTTCTTGCGCGATATTGCGGGTACCTTAAAACTGCATAATGCAGCTGTGGTACAGTATATGCGCCCTGAAGTTATCGGACTTATCATTGGTGCGTTTGCCATTGCACTTATAAAAAAAGAGTTTAAGCCCCGCGGCGGTTCAGCGCCTTTTACCCGCTTTGTATTAGGCTTCTTTGTAATGATCGGTGCGTTGATGTTCTTGGGATGCCCGCTGCGTATGTTTTTGCGTTTGGGTGCAGGCGATTTGAATGCGGTATTTGGGCTTGTAGGGTTCATCATCGGTATCGCTATCGGGGTTGTGTTCCTCAACAAGAACTTCTCATTGAGCCGTGCGTATCCCCAATCCGGACAGGAAGGTATGTTTGCCCCCATCGTGATGATCGTATTCTTCATTTTATTGGTTGCATTCCCTGCCGTTCTCGTCTTTAGCGAAAAAGGGCCCGGTTCAATGCATGCGCCAATTGCACTCGCACTTGGTATCGGTCTTGTCGGCGGTGTATTGGCACAACGCAGCCGGCTCTGTACTGCAGGCGGTATCCGCGATGCGATTATGCTCAAAGATTTTCACCTTTTAACGGGAAGTATTGCTATTTTAGTTGCTGTGTTTATCGGAACGCTTGTAACCGGACAGTTTAAGCTCGGACTTGCGGGGCAGGCAGTTGCTCACACCGACGGATTGTGGAATGCTCTTGGTATGGTGCTGGTCGGATGGGCAAGCGTTCTGCTTGGCGGCTGCCCCTTGCGCCAGCTCATTTTAACCGGCGAGGGTAATACCGACTCGGCAATAACTGTAACCGGTTTGATTGCAGGCGCTGCTTTCGCTCACAACTTCGGTCTTGCTTCTTCCGGTAAAGGGCCGACAAGCGCGGGGATGATTGCCGTTGTTATCGGATTAGTTGTAACAGCCTGTGTCAGCGTATACTACGCGGCAAAAAATAAATAATGTTTTCGCGGCGTCCCTAATCATCGACCTCATTAGGGATGTCGCTTTTTTTTAACATAGAAAATATCTACGTGGATAACCTCTAAAATTTAAAGTTTTAGAGATATCCGAAGGAGACCAAAATGGAAGATTATACGGTAGATGCACGGGGACTTTCTTGCCCCGAACCGGTAGTACGGACAAAGAAAGCATTTGATGCACATCAGAATTTTACGGTGCTTGTCGATAACGAAACTTCAAAAGAAAACGTTATTCGCTTTTGCGATAAGATGAAAGCAAAGACCTCTGTCTCTGCCGACGGTAACGACTGGAAAATCACTGTTTCAAAATGATTGACGGCTACGTAATAACATTTCACACTCATTACGAAGCACTCGTTTGTATGCGCAGTCTCGAAAAAAGCGAGGCTGTGCAAAACGGCACGATTACTATCAAGCTTATTCCCGTGCCGCGCGAACTCAGCTCCGCTTGCGGTACGGCGGTTAAAGTTACGATAAAAGGCGGCGCTGTGTTCGGCGCAGAGAACTTCGCAAACATTGAACGCGATGAAGTGTTCAGTTTTGATGCCGCCGGAAAATACACCGCGGTGAACCTCTAAAAACAGGGTCTCTCTGAATATCTCTATTTTTAAAGAGACCCGATAACTGTATTGGCCTATTCCATAACTAAATAATATGCGCTATATTCGCTGAGACGAATTGTGAATGAGTTTTTCAACAGTGCCTATAAACTCAAGTAAGGGACAAACATGACTTGTACGCTTCCAGATAACAATTTCAGTTTAATTAAATCTTCGTCCTATTCGGGATGAGGGGCAAAATTAAGTGCAGGTGCACTAGACGGATTATTAAAAAGCTTTTCTATTTGCTCCGATCCCCGGCTGTTAGTCGGTTTCGATACATCGGATGATGCGGCGGTTTATAAAATCAATGACGAAACAGCTTTAATCTTTACCGCCGATTTTTTTCCGGCTATTACGGACGATCCTTATATGTTCGGACAGATTGCAGCCGCTAATGCGCTCAGTGATATTTACGCAATGGGCGGTGTTCCGAAACTGGCGCTCAATCTTTTTTGTATTTCGGAAAAAATGCCCGAATCCGTTATCAAAGAGATACTGCGGGGCGGCGCCGACAAGGCGTTTGAGGCGGGAGCAATTATCTGCGGAGGGCACACCATTTACGACAGCATTCCGAAATACGGTTTAGCGGTAACGGGTTTTGTGCATCCAAATAAAATACTGCGAAATTCAGCGTGCAAAACAGGTGATGTACTGATTTTAACCAAGCCCATCGGCTCCGGCATTTTGACGACGGCTGCGAAAGCTGATATGCTCGGTACGGACGAGCTTAAAAGTGTATATGACGTTATGGCCTTCTTAAATGCCGCCGCCTGCACTGTGATGACCAAATACGAGGTTCACGCCTGTACGGATATCACCGGCTTCGGACTGTTGGGGCACTTGTATGAAATGGGAAAGGGAAGCGGCCTTAGTATTGAGCTTACCTGTAAATCGCTGCCGATTTTTGACGCTGCCGTTGAATATGCCGAAATGGGCTTTGTTCCCGCCGGAGCGTATTCAAATAGGAGCTTTGTCGGGGATAATACTGCGCTGGACGGAGTGCCGCGCGCCTATCAAGATATCCTGTTTGACCCGCAGACATCAGGCGGTCTTGTTATCGCGGTAGCGCAAAAAGACGCTCAACAGTTATATGCAGAACTCTGCGCTGTTCTTGAAAATACCGTCTGCGGAAAACCGGCAATTATTGGTACGGTTGTCGAACGCACCGATAAGGTTGTACAGGTAACGTATTAACAGATATATCTATAAAAATGAACCGGTGGAATTTACGTTCAGGAGGAAGATATGAAGACTTTTGCAAGACGAATGTTGTATGTTACGACCATTGTTGCAATGTTGTTAGGATGTGCAAAGAAAGGAGCTAATGCGACTCATGCATCCGATACGAAGGATAACAGCTTTACGATTGGTTATTGTATCAATAGTCTCAATGATACTTTCCAGACGTATATTCTGGCAGCTGCAAAAGAAACCATTACCGAAGCGGGAGGCCGAATTGAGGTTAAGGATGCAACTGAGGATACTATCAAGCAGCAGGATCAGGTAAACAGCTTTATTGCAAAGGGCGTCAAGGGATTAATTGTTGTACCGGTAGATACCAGTTCAATGGATGCTATCACCAATGCAGCACGCAACGCAGATATTCCGCTCTGCTATGTCAACCGCAATCCTTTTGCAGGCAAAGAAGATAGTATCCCTGACGGTGTGTACTATGTCGGATCACAGGAGATTATCGCAGGTTGGCTTCAAGGGAAGCGGGTTGGCGAATTGCTGCAAGGAAAAGGCGGTGTTGCAATTCTGGTCGGTATCCTCGAAAATGAAGGTGCGCTAAAACGGACTGAGGGTAATAAGGAGGTACTCACGTCCCAATACCCCGAGATTACCATACTTGCCGAACAAACGGCAAACTGGCAGCGTGACCAAGCGGCTACCATTACCGAAAAATGGATTATGACGTATGACCGTCAGTTGAATGCGATATTGGCGAATAACGATGAAATGGCGCTTGGCGCTATTAAGGCATTGGAGGCGTCCAATAGAAAAGATGTCTTTGTTCTTGGTGTAGACGCAACGCTTGAAGGACGGAATGCTATACGGGAAGGTTTGATGGCTGCGACGGTGTTGCAGGATGCAAACGGACAAGGTGGTGGTGCTGCAAAGGTTATTATCGAAAGAATAAAGGGTGGTACCCCCGATAAAATAACGTGGGTACCGTTCCAATTGATTGATAAGGATTCTCCGCTACTGAAATAAAATGTTTCCCCGATGCTTTGCACCGGGAAAATTGATTTATGTGTAGAGTTTAATACCCCGACACAGAGCGTCGGGGGTGTCGATTGTCGGTAAATGTACAAAATTCGTTTCGGAGCGAAAACCCGATGGAGTCCTAATACGCAAACTCTGCGCTTAACCGGATATAGTGGTTGAACTGCTTACCAATAGCCTTCTTACGCCAATCTGCAAGCTGTTCTGCAGCTTTATCTTTGACAGCTTGGATCTCTGCTGCGGTCATTTTTTCGATCTTCTTTTTATCCCATCCACTCATCGAATCGACGGGCGAATAAATGTTCCTTCGCACACCCGGGTTGATATTTGCCTCAAACACGTAACCGAATTTAAACAGCATATACCCGCCCGACTTTACAATCGGTAAATGGCAGCTGATGTCAAGTGCCAGTTGATTAATATACTGGATGGTCTGCTGTCGCATAAAGGGAGTGGAATAAAGAAATGCATGATTTTTCCAGTGAGTGTTGCCATTTGAAGTTCTATCTGTAATAGTAGGGTGATTAAACACCGAACCGTCTGTGGTATATTTTCTTGCAAGGTAATCTTTTATCATACTGATATCTGTAATACTTTCAGTTGTATTAGCATGCCTGATAAAGGTATTGGAAAGATTGATATCAAATCCATAAACAGGTCGAAATTTAAGTTTAAGATGAATCCTATCGGAGTTCGGTTCAAGGTTTGTTCCAAGCGGAGAGCCATGATGCGTATAATTTTGATAATTAGGTTTCTTATAATTATCATCGTCAACATGTGTATACATATACGGCATCACAAGCGTGTAATTTAAATCAACAAACGAGAACCAATGAGTATTCGGCATGGTATAAGACACCCCGAATTCTCCAGCTAAACGCCATAATGCACTTTTAAATTTAATAATTTCAGTTAAACCAAGATCGTCAACATATAATGCGGCATCAAAGCGTAAACCCCTTATAGGCTTAACCGTAAAACTCATCCCCAATAAGGAATTATCAGGAAAGCTATAAATACTTTGACCTAAGAAGAATGCCGAGAATGGGATTAAATAAATCGGCTCGAATCGTCCTCCATATACCATTGAATCTATTATAGAAAATGTCAGCCATGGCAGCGGTCGTATATCCAAAGAATGGGATGCTAAAAATTTGTTCGGTCCTAGATCGTATCCTGCATTATTAGTTGCTGAAAGCAGTAGTAAAACTTGGTTATATGCCCACTTTGGTTTATTAACCGTAAAAATAAACTGTCCTGCATGAAAAGCCTGACGAGAAATAAAAATACCGCTATCATGGAATGGCCCATAAGAAGTACGTCCTAATCCTGCCGTTAAATAATACTCAGGAGTTCCGAATGTTATGGATGAATTAAACATCGGTAAGGTGTTCCATTTACCAATTGCTGTACCATGATCACGAGCAATATCTTTAGAGGAATATGTATCAGCGGGTAGCAAAGAAGGATTATCTAGTTTATTAAATAGGCTAAAACTTACATACGCCGAAACGGTCAGCATTTTTGTTATCTGATAATTCATTTTAGCAAAGGGCGTTATAAAAAATTGATTTTCGTTTTTCTTTGATTGTCGTGCGAAATTAAATTCGGCTTTCCCCCCAAAATGGAAAGCGCGATGAAAGAAACGTGCTTGATATTCGGCAGCTTTTCTGCGCTGACCGGCATCCCCTTTTTCTATAACTATTTGCAATATACGTTCAATTTCCTGTAACGGATACGGTCTAATGCTCGGTGTATCATTAATTAAACCGCTGCCCTCCCATATCGATAAATCTTCGTAAAATGGATCGAACAAATCTACCGGAGCCTGCGCATGAATATATACTGTGTGGAGCGTGGTGAGTAATAACGCAACGCATAAGAGTTTTTTCATACATACCTCATCTTTTTCACAATTATTTTTATAATAATTGCGAAAGATATCAAAAATTAGCGATATGCTCAAGCAGGGGCGGATACAGTAAACAGATTTTACCGAATCGTATATTTCACAGAAGAATAAATATCCACTGCATGTCCGCTCTTTTTGCCGGTTACAATTGTCCAGTTGAGCCCTGCATTCAGATCAAGCTGTTTAATCACCCTGTACGAACCTCCTAACGAAATCGTATGGAAGTATGCCGGATTCGCAGAAGGCGTTTTTGCATCTACTATCGGTTTATAGTGGTATTTAGGAGGATAGTAAATATCTTTGCCAGTCTCTTGCTTAGGATCAAAAAACTTTTCTTCATTCTCCCCTTTTACCAAAAAACGGTAACCGAGTTTTGCACGGTACTTTTGCGGTTCCGTTAGGGAAATTTGCAAAAAAGCTCCCATAGTATCCGGACCGTAGGGATTTCCAATCCATGCCATAATATAATCGTTAAACTTTTCTTTGCCGGCAATGGTATCTCGTCTGCGATGATACAAACTTACATGTTTATTCTCCATAATGTACATCCATGGACTTGCATATAAAAACTCTCCGGTTATTGAAAGGTGTCCAAAGCTGAATGGATGAATATATTCAATACCGGCAGAACCGCCGAGACCGTTGGGAATATTCCGGGCTAAGGGATAGTTCTTTCGTTCAAAAGCTAATTGATACTGATTTTGCCCATAATGCCCATATAGCCGAAGTCCATGTATAGGCACAATCTCAACAGATAAACCGATTTGACAACCTATCAGCGCTTTACCTTCATCGGAATTGGGAGCGCCTGCAGTACTTTTATTAAAAGAGGGATCGCGCCATCCATAATAGTTATGAAAAATCATCATTGGATTTAAATACCGAGGATCGAATGGCGCATTGAGGACAACTCCTTCGTAAAGTCGAAACATAAGCCAGCTTAGCGGGCGGAAAGACACTTCGTGAGAGAACAAAAAACGGGTAGGCTCCAATTCTAACACACTCAGCGACAGATGTGCCTTTTTATAGAAAAGCGAAGCAGTCATATAATCCATTCGGTCTACGGTATCTGCAATCAGCATACTACCCGCAAGTGACCTACCGATATTTAAAGCACCTCGTCCAATAGTAAAATTAAAGAAGTGATTTCCAAGGCTCAGCCCTGCTTGCGTAGGAAATGTCATATCAAACGCATTCCCTTCTAAGGGCAGATTTGTATACGGATAGGACAATTCCGCTGCCCAATAATTCTTCTTTAAGCTGAAATTTGCAAAAAAATCAACATACCGGGTAAACATCACATGCATTGGGATGGAAACAACAGCGGGGGTTCTATTATACCGCAAAAAACTATCAAGCCGAGGTTCGTTTTCACGATTGTGTACATATTGCCCCTGCAGCGTAAAAATGCCGTTCACATCAAATGTAAAATATTTACGAGTAAATAAAAACGAATGCCCTGAAAAATATCCCTGCATCATACGGTATAGCGGTTCACTCGCCTGCGGTATAGCAGCATTGTCAAAAGTAGAAAAATATTCGGCAAGCTCACCCTTAGAAAGCGGTTGACGGTTTGCAAGCGTTGTCTGCCGCGATTCAACCGAAAGGATATGCATTGCATCATAAATCCAATGGTCATTTTCCACAAATAACGCATAAGGCGTATCTGCAAAACAAAATACGGCAGGTGTTAACAATAGTAATAGAATAATGATAAAACGTTTCATTTTTTAACCCTGAGAGATATTTGGTAAGTAATAATAGATAAAACAAAGAAAGATGTCCACTGCGCATATCAACAGATAGATCAAAAGCCCTTAGATGTATACCGGCACGTTCTTACAAAATATCATAGTTGTTTTGAAGTTCTGATTTGATGCTTGCTTTTACCGTCTTACCGTGATAGGATTAAAGTCATACTTATAAAGGTTACCAGTATGCGAATTGCTATTATCACCGAGTGTTATCTTCCGGAAATTAACGGCGCCGTATATCATATCGAAGCGCTGAGGAAAGGTCTAATTGAATTGGGGCATGAGGTTCTTATCGTTAAGCCTGATGCGAATACAAAGCATCACCATATTACTGACGGTATTTTATACAGCCCTGCCGTAAAATTGCACAATCTTTACAATTATTCCGTTTCTTACCCGCGTAGTAGAACCAGATTAAGGCTGCTAAAAGAATGGAATCCCGATATTATTCATATTCACCATGAATTCAGCCAAGGCCTGTTCGCCTTGTATGCAGGGCGTAAACTCAATATACCGATTGTATATACCTGCCATAGTATGTATTACGATTATATTCACTATTTCGGTGCATTACAGAATCTTAAAGCGGTAAAAGATTTTATCGACCATGGTATTTTACGGTATACCAATGCCGCTAAAGCGGTTATCTGTGCATCGACAAAACTGGAAGATTTTTTAAAGCAATGCAAAGTAACAACACCGATTTATAAAATTCCCAATGCATGTATTACCACCGATTTTGCCGAAGATACGCTCAATCAGGATGTCATTCAAAATCTTAAAATCCAGTATGCCATTAAACCTGATGATTTTATCGCCTGTTTTTGTGGAAGACTTGCTGCGGAAAAAAATCTTTCACTCACATTAGAATATTGGAAATACTTTGTAGACGGAATGCCGAATGCTAAATTATTTATAATCGGAAACGGTCCTGCTAGAGCAGAACTTGAACAGCAGGCAAAAGATTATGGCCTTACCCATTCGGTTATCTTTACCGGTGCCGTACTGCATGAGAATATCAAATACTATTACCACTTATGTGATGCATACATTATGACCTCGCTTTCGGAAAACCATTCGGTTTCGGCTCTTGAAGCGATTGCCTGCGGCATACCTGTAGTTCATCTGTATGACGAAGAAAATGAAGATCAATATATTGAAGGAGTAACCGGTTTCGCCTTTAAAGATTCAGCCGCGTTTAATAAAATTCTACACAATCTGTATGACAAAAAACGAAGCGCTAAGGATAGCAAAACCCTCAAAGAAGAAATAAGCACAGCCGCGTTACAGGACAATTATCAGACAATGACAAAAAAAATTGTCGAAGTGTACCAACGGGTATTGGCAGAAACCAATCGCTCATACTAGGGAACTTCTAAAAACTTTTGTTTTTAGAGGTTCCTAACTGAATTTTACAACACATAAATCCGCCGATTAGTCTTTGCTTGGATTTATGCAAAGGGTTATCTCACATGCCGCGTCGGGGGTGTTGATTAGTCGCGCGATTCTCGTCTTTACCCTTCCTAACACAACTTATGAGAACCTCTAAAAGCTTTAGAAACCAACTACAGAATAATGAGGCTATGATTTCTGAAACCAGTCTTTCCGTAAGCCTTTTGTAAAAAGTGCCCCGCATATTTGCAAAAGCAGGGCAACCGCATTATAAAATATTTTCAGAGGTTGCCTTCCTTCTGTGCGAAATTTCATAGGTATAAGGTGAGCGTCTACAATGGCGCCGCTCACCTTAACCGTCAAGTTTTCTTTCGAAAACTTGCGTATTGATGTGTGCGCTTTTCGCGCACGAATGCAACAGTTTCCAAAATTCATATTTTGTTCAACTGTTGCATTTTAAGGAAATAAAATTTCGCACATTTGTCCAGCAGACGGGTAAACGCATCAGGTGAGTAGGTAAAAACCGTGGAAAAATTGAGACTGTGAGACCATTTGAACCATCTTCAACTGTTGTACATCCGTGTACAACAGTTGAAGGCGAGTTTTGTGCGTGCACAAAACATCACTACTGTATGGAACCACTGCCATCCTTGGCAGTTCGGTCGAATAGTCTCAATTTTTCCGCGGAGGTGTTAAAAAAACGACCTGATGCGTTTACCCTGTTTGCAAAAGGTGTATACCTTGCAAAAAGCACCAATAAGCAATATCATTATATTTTAATGTTCATTAGATGAACCGCATAGGAGTAATGTATGGCACACAAAGTTCGGATTTCCGATCTGGTATTAAGGGATGCGCATCAATCTTTACATGCAACGCGCATGACAACTGCAGATATGCTGCCTATTTGCAATAAGCTGGACAGCGTCGGGTATTGGAGCCTTGAAGCATGGGGCGGAGCGACGTTCGATTCATGTATCCGTTTTTTAAATGAAGATCCGTGGGAGCGACTGCGTTCTTTGCATAAAGCGCTGCCGAATACTCCCATTATGATGTTGCTGCGCGGACAAAACTTATTGGGTTACCGGCACTATGCCGATGATGTCGTCGATGCGTTTGTGAAAGCTTCTGCCGATAACGGTGTCGGTGTGTTCCGCATCTTTGATGCGCTTAATGATCCGCGCAACCTTAAACGTGCGGCGGATGCAGCAAAGAAAACCGGTAAGCATGTTCAGATGGCTATCTCCTTTGCAACAACCCCATATCATACTATCGAAAAATATGCGGAACTGGCAAAAACGTATACGGAATTCGGTGCCGATTCCATCTGTATTAAAGATATGGCAGGGCTTTTAAAGCCGATGGAAGCATTCGATTTAGTAACGGCGATTAAAAAGAAGACGAGTATTCCGATCAATATTCATACCCATGCAACAACAGGGCTTTCCGTAGCGACACTGCTTAAAGCAGCGGAAGCCGGAGCGGATATCTTGGATACCGCGATTTCGTCCATGTCGATGGGGACATCCCACAGTCCGACAGAAACTATGGTAGAAATTTTCCGCGGCACCGAATGGGATACCGGTTTGGATATTAACTTGCTCCTTGAAATTGCGGCCTACTTCCGTGAAGTGCGCAAGCATTACGCTCAGTTTGAATCGAGCTTCCTCGGTGCGGATACCCGTATCCTTGTGTCGCAGGTTCCGGGCGGTATGCTTTCCAACCTCGAAAATCAGCTGCGCGACCTGAAAGCCTCCGACAAAATGGATGCGGTATTAAAAGAAATCCCGATTGTTCAAAAGGACTGCGGCTATATTCCGCTTGTTACTCCGACTAGCCAGATTGTCGGTACTCAGTCGGTATTCAATGTGCTGTTCGGACGGTATAAAAAACTGACCGCAGAGACCCGCGACCTGCTTATTGGCCGGTATGGTAAAACTCCCGCTCCGTGCAACGAAGAACTGGTAAAAATCGCTTTGGCAGAAGCAAAAGTAGAAGCCCCTGTAACAGCGCGTCCTGCCGACCTCATTCCCAATGAGCTGGATAAAATAAAAGCCGAAGCAAAAGAAAACGGGGCGGGCAATTCCATCGAAGATGTTTTGACTTACGCGATGTTCCCCAAGGTTGCGCCCAAATTCTTTAAAGAGCGCAGTAAAGGTCCTGTTGTGTTTACGGCACCGACGGCAGAGAAAAAAGTAGCAGGCAGTGCAAGCAGCGGCTCGTATACGGTAACGGTAAACGGAACCGATTATGCGGTTTCTTCATCTAACGGAATATTCACCGTAAACGGTACTGATTATGCAGTAAGTGTAAAAGAGAACGCATCCTCTGCATCTACGCAAAAAACGGCTACCGCAGCTTCGGCACCGGCATCAAAATCGGCAACGCCCGCAAACTCAGCTTCGAAAGCAGTCGCCCAACCAGCTTCGGCATCGACCACATCGGCAACCCCTGCCGCAGCGCAAGCAGCACCGGTATCAAAACCGGCAACACAACAGCCCGCTGCATCCGCACAAACCTCAACCGGAACAGGCAGCGAAAAACTTACCGCTCCCGTTGCCGGTACGCTATTACGGTACAGCGTTGCAGAAGGCTCGCAGGTAAGCGAAGGGCAAACAGTCATGATGCTCGAATCGATGAAGATGGAATTGGAAATCAATGCACATAAGGCGGGTGTTATTCACTTTGTGGCAGCCGCCGGTACTCAAGTTGCAGAAGGCGACTCGCTCGCAGAAATCCGCTAACAGCCACTCCGCCGGTATAGCTTTTCTATGTTAGCAATAAAAAAAATATGCTGCAGCTGTTGTTTGACGGCTGCAGCTGTTTTCTTTTTTATCATCCCCGCTTTATTTGCGCAGCCTTTTGCTGCCTTGGTACAAGCGGCTCCTCTCTCAACACAAGCGGCGCCAACATCAACGCAGAACGGCAGCTCTCCCGAACATATCGGTAATAGAGCCGTACAGCCCTGCAATCTTACCGTATCAACGGCAGCTTCCGAATATACGGCCTCATCTCAAAATGAGGCGTCCCTACGTGCCGTTGTTTCTCAGCTTTCGCTTGAAGAAAAAGCGGCGCAAGTACTGATGGTCAATATTGCGGGGAGCAAAACGGCGGATGCAAAAAGCATCGCATCGTTTAAAGGAACCGTTCCGGGAGCCGTGCTTTTGTTCGGATATAATATCGCAGACACGCCCCAAGCAGTTGCAGACTTTTTGGAATCGGCCGTACAAGGCTTTCAGGAAGCGGCGCGCCATTCAAGTCATACTTTTATCCCGCCGCTTTTTGCGCTTGATAACGAAGGCGGTACCGTGTACCGAACCCGCCGCATCACCGCCCCGCTGCCCGCTGCAGAGGAAGTCGGCAAGCGTTTTTCCGTCGAGGAAACGGAGGAGCTCTATCGGTTATTGGGACAACAAATGCGGGAACTAGGTCTCCATCTTAATCTGGCACCGGTTGCAGAAGCAGGAACGGAAGACGTTGCAGCGGCGCTCGGTACGCGGACATTCAGCCCGGATCCCGAACAAGCGGGGCAATACGCCGCCGCTGCAGTGCGGGGTATGCAGGGAGCCGGTATTCTTGCGGCAGTCAAACACTTTCCCGGCAACGGCGCCGCGGATTTACACAAAGGTGCTGCCGAATTAACTGTTGACTATGAAGCCTTCCTCAGCCGCTATTGCTCAGTATTCCGACCTTCAATTACGGACGGTGCGGCAGCGGCGCTCATTTCCCATATTACGGTACCGGCAATTGAAGCAGTGCCGTTCTGTTTTTCCGCAAAGGGAATTGCCCTGCTCCGTAATGACTTGGGCTTTTCCGGTCTTATCATCACCGACGATATTGCAATGCAGGCATTAAGACAGAATGGAGCTTCGCCTGAAGAAAATGCAGTGGGTGCAATCGCTGCCGGCTGCGATATGGTTATGTGTTCAATGTCTAAAATCTATCCGCTGATTACAGCCATTGCCGAAAAAGCCCGCACCGATACCGCGTTTGCAAAGCGGCTTGACGAAGCAGTGTTGCACATTTTAACCGCCAAACAAAAAGTGAAACTCATCGATACAAGTAAACCTATTACTTCCGACGACTTCTTTATACCGCATACACCTGATTGGGAAAAATTTCGACACGCAAAAGAAGCTGCTGCCGTATACGGAAAGGAACCTCGTTAAGAACTTAGTTTATCCGATACGGAGAATAGCCTGAAGAGACTTGTGAAGCAATGTCTTTGTAGTCATCAAGATGCGGGATATAGACACCGATATCAGAATCTTTTCGTTTGTGTTGTTCAGTAATCCAATCATATAAACAAATCTTTCCGTTTGTCTGCATAACACCAATTGGATCAAATTCATAAAATTTTTTATTGGGAAATTTTTCCTTTACATAAGGGTGCTTTTCAAGTGTGACCCAATCCCGTGGAACGGTATTTCCTAAAATTTTATCAAACCTGCTTGGAAGTGCATAGTAAAAGATAAGACCTGTATGCATATCCAACGCAAAAAGATAGACATCTAGCCATGGTAACAGGGTCTTTCCCGTAAACCGATAAAAACAGAATCTTTTTAGGAAGTTTACAGTATCTTCATCTTGTGCATAATATGTGGAGTCAAGCGGATGCATATTTTTGTACCTATAATAATGAACTCGTTTTATCATATTTAATTGGTAGGGAGAAACAATCTCATCCTCGCCCCCTGACACCCAACAATTATCTTCTTTTAATTGCCATTCACCTTTTTCGAACCAATACAACGGAGTATTGGCGGGACTAACATACATTTTTAAAATAAGCTGGTCATATTCTTGCTCAGAAAAAGGCGAACTTCGAGAAACATCTCCATATAAAACCTTTTTCTCATGTTCTGCTATTCCCTCTGTTGAACTGATAGAACTCTTTGCTTCAGCACTATAGAGAGGAAGAAACACCGCTGCAATACAAACGGACAGCAGTGCAAAGCATAATGAATGTTTAGTATATAACATAATATGATTATGTTTCTGTTATTTTTAGACTTTGTCAAGTGATCTGCAGATTGCTTATTACGAGCAGCCACATCAAACGAGTAAATATAAAAATGCCTGATGAGTTTACCCTGACATTTTTTTTAATAGATTTGACGAAAAGTCAAAAATTTTTTATATTATCTCTATAACTAGGAATAAATCCTATAATTGAAAAATTTCTTTAATGTTTTAATGTATTGAAGAAAAAGGAGTGTAAACTAAAATCCGTACAAATAGCACGGCTTTTAGTTACCCAAGTTTGCTTAAACGCAAACTTGTATATTATATGCACGTTCTCACTTCGTTGCGAACGTGCGTAAAAAGTCAATCGAAAGTTGATACTTTCTTCTTGACTTTTTATGGGAGAAACTATGACAGTTACTGTTGATGAAAAAGCAAGAGCTTTTCTTGCAAAACACAATGAAACCAGCGTGTATACCTACTTAGGTGGATGCCGCACGTGAGGCGGCGTCGTACCTCAACCGGCCGTGTTTGCCGGTTCGCCTGATTCGCTCGATGACTACGACACCTTTACTGCTGACGGCATTACCGTCTATGTACGCAAGGGTACTCAAACCGAAAATGGCACCCTTACCGTTACAGTGGTTAAGATGTTGTGGATGGATTCTTTAGCAGTAGAAGGGATGGCATATTAGCCGCAGAAATTATCCCCGCAGGATGAGTACCTTCGGGGATTCTAAAATCTCCCACCGCATTATACTTAGGTTATAGATTTTCCAAGAAAAGCAAAATAAAATACCGCAGTAAAGAAATAGAGAACTGCAATGATATAAAAAAACAAAGCGGAAGGTATAAATGCAGAAGCGGCTGCACCGGCGGCAAAATATATAATACCGGACAGATAGTGTACACTGCGCAGCAGCTCTTGCCGTTTTCCACGGAGAACCTTCCCCATTGCAATACCTGCATCCGTTAAATAGCCGCTGAAATGCGAGGTGCGTATCAATATACCATTATACGGAATGAACATGCCGTTTTGTATGCCGAGTACCATACATGTTATTGAAAGGACAATACGTAATGGCGGCCTTATAACAGCGATCGCGAAAAACACTGTTGAGAAAACCAATAAAAGAATACCGTAGCGTTTTGAGAATGTGCAATCACTCTTATGAAAAAGCATACCGGAGATACATGCTCCGATATAAAAAGAAAGAATAAGCAATAAAAAGGCGGCAGCCTCCGCAACAGCTCCTTTGGAAAGAGTAAGCGCTACACGAGTAATAGTACCGGTATGATGGCTGACTGCCGTACCGGCTGTAATAAAAAATACACCGTTCAGAAATCCTGCGATAAAAGTTAGCAGATGTATTAATATCGTTAGAATAAGATTGTGTCTTTTGTTCACTCAAATACTATAATCTGATTTTGATAAAAAAGCTACGTGATTTATTCGTACGGGGATTTAATACCTGCTGTTTTTCAGCTACGTTCTGCGTCATAACAAAGGGTATTAAAGCAAACTGTAACCCCTTATAAGAACAACTATACTCAGATGTTCTGCGCGGGGTTTGTTGATTATCCGAAAAGTGATATAGTACATTCTCATCAGGAGGTATCCGTATGGATTTACAAACATGTATGGAACAGCGTCGAAGCGTGCGCAAATATACAAATCAGCCTGTATCGCATGAGCTGGTGCGGGAAATTATTCAGGCGGCGACTCTGGCTCCTTCGTGGAAAAATTCTCAAGTTTCGCGCTATTATGTGGCGGAAGGTAATGCTGAAAAAGAGCTTGCAAAATGTCTTGCGGATTTTAATCAGCGAAATGTGCAAAACGCGCCGGTCTTGATTGTGTCTACAGTGGTCAACAAGCGTTCAGGCTTTACACGGGACGGTGAATATGAAACGCACCTTAAAGACGGCTTTCAATATTACGACCATGGAATGCAGGCGATGAACCTCTGCCTTAAAGCGCATGAGTTGGGGCTTGCAACGCTCATCATGGGAATTTACGATGAGGCGGCAATCAGAAAGTTTTTTAATATTGATGAAAATCAAATCATCGTTGCTGTTATTGCCGTAGGCTATGCTGCCGAAGAGCCGCCGATGCCGAAACGGAAAACCGTGGACGATATTACGGTATTCAAAGAATAGGGCGTCTCTAAAAACTCGGTTAGATTTTTAGAGGTTTCTAATAAGCAATAAAAGTATTGAAGCTGCAAGCAGATCCTAATGGCAGAGGCGATAGTGATTATCCTTGAAGTACAAGACATCTGTAAATATTACGGCACAGGAAAGAAGCAGCAAACCGGCTGCGAACACATCAGTTTTACCGCGGAGGCTGGAGGTATCTACTCCTTGCTCGGATTAAACGGAGCGGGGAAAAGTACGGTATTGAACAGCATTAGCGGATACCGCTTGCCCTCTTCCGGAGACGTATCGATTTGCGGATACTCTATTTTGAACGAACCGATCGAGGCTAAGCGGAATATCGGGATTTTATATGAGCAAAACCCGCTCTATGATTCGATGACGGTACGGGAGTTCTTGCTTTTTACGCTGCAAATGCGCGGCTTCGGTAACAGCATACAGCAAGACCTGCTTGACGAGGCGGTTGAGTTTACCGATCTGCAAGAGGTATACGCCAAACGGATTAAAGAGTTATCGAAGGGATACCGGCAGCGGGTAGGGCTTGCGCAAGCGATTATCCATCACCCCCGCCTCGTCCTCTTGGACGAACCCGCGTCCGGTCTTGATCCGTTCCAGCTGAAAGACTTTGAAAAAAAGATACTCGCGCTATCCACGTATGCGGCGGTCATCCTTTGCACCCATCAGCTTGAGCTGGCCGGACGGATATGCTCGCAGCATATCCTGCTCCACAAGGGACGGCAGATTGCCGGAGGAACACGGGCGGAACTTGCTGAGCGTTTATACGAGGACTTCGGCATTGAAGAAGATGCTGCTTCCGATACGCTTTTGTTCAAAACCTTTGAACAGTACGCCGGAGTTACCACCCGCGAGTTCCGTGAATCTGCCGCTTCCGAAGCCGCGGGACGGAAGCGCTCATATTCAGAAACGCCATCATCTGCGGCAGGTGCCGAACAATCGGAAGCCGGTAAGCGGGGGCGGCGATGAATCGATTCCCGGCGTTTAAGGCGCTTTTTAACAAGGAACTGCATACCCTCATATACAGCCCTGCGCTCTATGCGGCGGCGCTTGTGCTTTACCTCGGAGCGGCGCTCCCGTTCGTGGGTTCAGGGTACTGGTTTTCAGCAGGGCTGTCGGATTTCCGCTCCTTTTTTCTCAATCTGCCGTTCCTGTTCTGTATTGTCATTCCTCTGCTTGCGATGAACAGCTGGGCTGATGAAAAAAAGCACGGCACCGACCGCCTCCTTGCCGCCTATCCGGTGGATAAACGCCTGCTTGCCGCGGCAAAATATGCAGCCCTGCTCGTCTGTTTTGCAGGAGCCGCCACGCTTACGATGGTGATTCCGCTTTCGGTGATTCCGCTTGTCTATTTTGATTTTTTTCCGTTTTTTCTTTCGTATTGTGCCGTCCTCTTCTTCGGCGCAGCCTTTACCGCATGGTCGCTCGCACTTTCAAATATCTCTGCGCACACCGCCGTCAGCTTTTTGCTCAGCTTTTTTACCGGTATCTTTTTTACCGCAAGCCACGTGCTTGCTCAAGTTTTGCCGCTCCCGTCAGCCATTGTAAAAATACTGCGCTATTGCTCTTTTACGCTTCATTTTGAATCGGCTGCGCGCGGTATTTTCGACACCCGTGATTTCTTCTTCTATATATTGCTCATCGTTGCGGCGCAGGGGCTTTCGGTCTTTTTACTGTACGTTCAGGAGGAAAGCCGATGAACACAAAATCGATAAGCATAAAAATGCGCAGCGTAAAAGAGTACCGTATTCAAGCCCTGCTGCTAGGCGCCATCATAGTAA
The DNA here is from genome assembly GCF_017161265.1 of Treponema medium. Lineage (NCBI taxonomy): Bacteria > Pseudomonadati > Spirochaetota > Spirochaetia > Treponematales > Treponemataceae > Treponema > Treponema medium. The sequence goes on from NZ_CP031393.1 coordinate 1,047,495, forward strand.
CGGCAGCGCTGCTCTCACAGCGGCTCTATGCCCGGCTTGATATGACACAACAGCACACCTATTCGCTTTCAGCCTATACCCGATCGATACTGAACAGCCTCGAAGGAACGGTAACGATTACATGGTTCCGCTCGTATAATATTGACGGGTTCCTGCCGTCGCTGCAATATGTCGAAGACATCCTCGCAGAATATCAGCGTACTGCGGACGGACGCTGTCTCATTATATACAAGGATACGGAGGCGCTTTCCCCGCAGCAGCTGAATCAGCTCGGCATTGTCGCTCGGCAAATTGAGCGGAACAGCAACAATACGCAGGTACTACAAAACCTCTATTCGGGATTGCTGTGCGAGTACCGCGGGGAAAGCCGCGTTATTCCGTTCCTCTCCGATATCTACACCCTTGAAGCTGATATTGCGCGTTTCATTACCGAGATGAATCAGGATGCGCAGGGAAGAAAACTCGACCGTTCCGTCTATGTTGCGCTTCCCGAAGGCGGCACAGAAAACGGTGCAGCGGGCAATTATAAGTATGTGTTGCCGTGGCTTGAGTATGCGGGTTTTGTACCGATTATGCTGACCAAGCCTTATCCTGAGCTGCACCCCGAAATTCCGCTATTGGTAATCGGCTCTTCCTATTTTGATGCCGATATGCTGACGGCCGTCGATACCTTCATTAACAGGCATGGTTCCGCCGTCTTTTTTGTGTCCGCAAACACCGTGGATATCGGCGGCAGCTGGGAGGCAACACCCAAAAAAGATGACGGACTGCTTGAACTGCTCGCCCGCTCCGGCTTTGCGGTGCAGACTAATCTTGTGCTGGATCCCGTAAACTTCCGCATGACATTACCGGCCGCCGACGGCGCTCGGTACGAGCATATCAACTATCCGTTTTGGGTTCAGGTGTTCCGACAGGAGGCGGAAGCGATTCCTCCGCTGCTATCTGCGGCAAAGCCCGTGCAGTTTTTCTGGCCGTCGGAGGTAGTTTGTACTGCCGCGCGGGGAAAGACGCCGCTTCCACTGCTTGTTTCAAGCACTCGGTCGGCGCTGCAACAGCCGCCGTATAACACCGACCCGCACGGAACTCAGCTTGCCGCAGCCGCGAATGGAGAACATGCAGCCTATCCGCTTGCAGCCTTCAGCGAGCGGGGCGTCAATACGGTGAGCGGTATCAGCGGTGCAGATAATGCGCGGCTTTTGGTAGTTGCGGATGAGTATTGCGTAAGTTCCGCTGTAGAATACACAAATTCCGATGCGAATCTAGACTTTATGGTGAATACCGTGTACTGGATTGCGCGGCAGGATGCGCTTTTGCAGCTGAAAAATAAACAGCCTGCGGTTTTGCCCTTCCGCTATTTTGAAAGTGAGGCAGTGTTTAACCGCATTATCGCCGCTGCCCGTATCTTTAATCTCGTGCTTGTACCCCTGCTGATTATCGGTGTAGGAGCCGCGCTGTATATCATCCGGCGGAGGAACCACGCATGAAAAAAGAAACAAAAGTTCTGTTTATCATCCTCTGCGTGCTGCTCTGCGGCTATGCGCTGAGCTTTTTACACCGGCTTTCCCGGGCGGGCGTTTTTTCGAGCAGCTTGATGCATGAACCGGATATCCGCGAGGTTGCGGAAATCCGGTTTTCTATTCCGACAAGGGCTGAACCGGTAGAGATGGGCGAAATGACGCTGATTAAAGACGGCCCCCGCTTTTATCTCCGCACGACAAACGGCAGCTATCCGGTCAGGCAGGAAATTATCGACCGCTTTTTTTCGCTGCTCGGCGCCGACCGCTCCTTTCTCCCCATATCGGCACGCCCGCAGGATTATCCCGATTACCAAATCGATGACGGACACGCTTCGCGTATTGTCTTTGTGCGGAAGGATAAAACCATTCTTTCGGAACTCTTTTTCGGGATGACCGATGCAGCCGGTGCCGGTCGGTATGTGCGGACGGGAGCAAGCGTCAAGGTGTTTTTAATCGATAATGCGTTTGAACCTTTTTTAACGGTCGCCGCTCCGTTCTGGCTCGACTTACAGATATATGCGGCGCTTTTCCGCAGCACGGGCATCCAAGGTTTGGAGTACGAAAATCACACTGTAATCAGAACGGAAGCGAACGGCGATGCGTTTCGCGCATTGGAAAACTTTTTAGAAAAATTCTCCTGTATCGATATATACAGCGCGTCGCCATTGCAAAGTCCTCAAACGGCACGGGTGCGTTTAGCGCTCGGCGACGGCACGGAGCTACGCTTTTCGTTTACACCTCTGCAAAGCGGCGACTATGTATTCTTCGACAGCCGCAACTCAAATGCCTACCTCATCAGCGGGTATACCTGCGAACAGCTGCTCCGGCATATCGATGCGATATGTAATTCGTAATAAGAATAGAAACTAAGGATTGGGTAAAACGCCGTTATGGTGGAGTTCCTCTAAAGGGAAACACTCATGTATACGACGGTGCGGGTATACACGGCAGGTTTTCTACACCGCTGTTCCAGCTGCTGAATGATTTTTTCGAGCGTTCCTTTTTCCGAACCAAAAGCGATGCGGATTGCCGTGCCGTATTCAGATTCAGCTGAGAACCAACGGTCGAGTTCCGCCTGTGTTACCAACCGCCGTTCCTGATAATCTATCTTTTTCAGCAACTGTATGCGGTAACCCGCTTTTTCAGCGATACCCGCAACGGTGTTCTCCGTCCATGCAGTACGTGTATTTCGGCTGTCGGAAAAAAATGCTGCTTCGGCAGCCGAAAAACGATTTACGGATTCGTCAGACGGGAGCAGTACCGACAGCCTGAGTCCCTGTTGCGGAAGCGCGAATGCAAAAATGATACGCGCACCGTCGGTATGCTCTTGCGCGATACGGGAAAAGAACGCTGCAAAACCGTCCGCAGTCGCAGCGGGATTATACGAAAGGACGGCATCAAACGCCAGTTCGGGAAAAAGAACCTTACCATCTGGCGAAGCCGCAGCTTTTTCATCGAGCTGAGTAGCGGCAGGTGTTTTTTCACTAGGGTGGGTACAGGCTGGAATAATGGTCATAATCGGACGGTTTAAAAATTCAAAGGTTTCCGCGTACCGCTGTGCGGATTGCAAGGCTTCTTGGTGTTCAAAGATTCCTGCGGTACATCCGTTAAGGGTGATACGGGTACTCGGCCACAGCAAAAGCCCCCCGTCAGCCCTGTACACCAACACGCGGTCATCGGCGGATAGGTTTACCAGCCCGATAAGGGTGTCCCGTATCTGCTCCAGTATTTCGGCGCTGCTGCCTTCCGTCCGTGCCTGCCAGTCTTCAACCGTAAAGGCAGCTTTCTTTCCCTCGGCAGCCTCATATATGGCAGCCAGCTGCGTTTCCCGCTTTGCCAGCACCTCATTCCGTATCTTTTCTTCGTAGCCGGTGTATCCGGGGGTGTAAAACACCCTGCCGATCAGTTCGTCGGGCAGATACTGCTGCGCAATCCAGTGGTCGCGGTAGGCATGGGGATACAGATACCCTTCCCCGTGTCCGAGCGATTCACCGTCGCGGTTTGCGTCTTTCAAATGGTTCGGCACCTCGGTTTGTTCCTTTTCTACCGCCTTAAGGGCATCAAAAAAACCGAGCGAGCTGTTCGATTTGGGGCATGTTGCAAGATACAATGCCGCGTGGGTGAGGTGGTACCTACCCTCCGGCAAACCGATACGGTCAAAAGCTGCCGCTGCGCTTGTAACAACGGTCAGTGCGTGAGGATCGGCAAGTCCGATATCCTCGCAGGCGGAAATAAGCATACGCCGAAAGATAAAGTGAGGGGACTCCCCTGCCCGCACCATTCGGGCAAGCCAGTAAAGAGCAGCATCGGGATCGCTCCCTCGGATGGATTTTATAAAGGCACTGATGATATCGTAGTGGTAATCGCCGTCCTTATCGTAGAGCACCGCTTTTTGCTGGATACTTTCCTCAGCGGCCTGCATATCGATGATGATTTCCGTACCGGCAGACGGCGGCCAGTGCTCGGTAGAGGTTTCAACGGCTAACTCAAGCGCATTTAAGAGACTGCGCGCATCGCCTGCGGCGGTTTCGACAAGATGTTCCAATGCGCCTTCGGCAAAAGAGACCTTCCACTTTCCGTAACCCCGTTCTGTATCCTGCAAGCATCGTTCCACCGTCCGGTACAGGTCGGCATCGGTAAGCGCCTTGAGCTGAAATACCCGACTGCGGCTCACTAAGGCTTTATTCACTTCAAAAAAAGGATTTTCGGTTGTCGCACCGATAAAAATAACGGTTCCGTTTTCTACCCACGGCAGCAAAGCATCCTGTTGGGCGCGGTTCCATCGGTGTACTTCATCGACAAAAAGAATAGTCGGTTTCCCGTAGAGGTTTTTATATTGCTCCGCCGATGCAATCGCATCACGTATCTGCTGCACGCCTGCAAGGACGGCGTTTAAACTTAAAAAATTACTTTTGGTATGATTGGCAATAACTTGGGCAAGGGTGGTTTTTCCCGTCCCCGGCGGCCCAAAAAAGATAACGGACGAGAGCCTGTCCGCTTGGATAGCTCTTCTTAAAAGCCGTCCTTTCCCGACAATGTGTTCCTGCCCGATATATTCGTCAAGACTGCGGGGACGCATTCGTGCAGCAAGCGGGAGCCGTTCCGCCGCCGCTGCTGTCTCGAATAAATCTTTACTCACGGTTCCATTCTATTCGCTCCGGCTTATAGAGCCCCCACAAGCCGGTATATTTCGCGTTGGGATCGTTTACACCGACATAGACGATATAACCGGTATCGGTATCAAACGCCTTGATGAGATTGATCGTATATTTCCCGACGCTGTTATTATATTGATGAATATTCGCAGGCGGGACAGAAGAATCTGTAGAACCCGCTTGAATCGATTGCGCACCGGTAAGATCAGCGCCTGCGAGTTTAATTTCTCCAAAGCCCTTTATACCGCTGATCAGCACTAACTGCTTGCTCGGCAAATAGGTAATACTTTGCGGGGCACTTACCTTATGTTTGGTGTCTGTCCAATCACTGCCGTCGTAACAGTACAACTTGCTATTGTCAAAAACGAAGACAGCCGAACTTGAGGGACCTTCACAAATACCTTTTAATTCCGATGAAGGACCACCGGCTACCTTTGCACCCGTTTTATCGTAAAGACCGTCTTCCAACAAGCAGTATTCACGTGCTGCGCCTACTGGAAATTTTCCGTTTGACCATGTGCTTGATACCGCACCATTCTCAATGGTACTTATCGTATAGGTTGTTGTCTTACCGCTCTCTTCTGATTTAATTGCAAACACAATATTCGTTCCAATAACAGACTGCGCTGTCACTCCGGACACCTTACTCCAAGATGAAGCGGTCGTGTCATACTTATGAATCGTAAAGGTATCGCCTTGCCCGAATGCGGCATAGAGAAGCTTATTGGTGTCGTCGGCGGCAAGCCCCGTACAAAGACCCGAGGGGCTCCCGCTCATCTTCGACCATTTTCCTCTGTTTCCCTTTGCCTTGTAATATATTTCTCCGTTTGAAGCATATAACGTATCGCTAATCTCAACTATTCCGCGGATTAATCCTTTAACGGAAGCAGGATTGAGTTTTACCTCCTGCTCTATCGCAGCGAATATCGGTGGATTTTTACATGCTGATAAACCAATTACAAAAGAAATTACAAAAGCGATAGCAAAAATTCTTTTCTTCATAGTTCTGTTCCTTTTTTAGAAGTGATATCGGGCGGCAAAACCGATATTTAAGAAATTGCCCGTACGAGTGAGGCTTTTGTCTTTATACCACTGCGGAACAATATCCCATGATAATTCGCCGCCGAACGACCATTCAGGAGAATACTGATAGAAAACGCCCGCCTGTGGTCTAAAGAACAGGCTGAAATACCGTGTACCGTTATAAGACTGAAAGTCACCGCCGATCCCGAACGTGAGCGGAATACGGAATTTTTCGATTGCAAAAGTGTATCCTGCATTGATTGTAAAAGGAATAGCAAAATAGAGATTGCTGCCGCGTGTTAAGTGAAATGTAAAAGCAATATCACCGCCGATCGAGACCCCTTTCGTCAGATAGTGAGTATAACCGAGGAAAATACTGCCGCCCGGATAGATATTAGTTTTAATCGCAAATTTATTCGGCGAGGTATTAAAAAGCGGTATCCCCAGCTGTAAACCCATACGGATAAACTGATCGCCCTTTCGAATCGGTTCATAGACATAAGCGGTAATAGGGGCTTGCGCAGACGGCGTTTCCGTTTCTTGAGTTTCGGCAGCTTCTTGCGCAAAGGTATTCCATATCAAAACAGAAAAAAAGAAAAATAACCAACAACGTTTCATAAAGGAATTCAACTCCATCTCATTTTATAGGATTGGGTATCTCTAAAAACTCAGGTATAGATTTTCAAAGGTTCCCGATAAAACAACATCAAACTTGTTTTGTAAGGCGGTGTTAAACAATCGCTCTGCACTATAAGTTACAGAAGCGCTGGTGTTAGCCATGCGATGTCCCATGCATAGAGCGCTAATGCAATCAGCCCCATGCTGATCAGTAATAGTGGTGCATTTTTCCACTGTGCACTGACATTACTTTCCTCAACTCTCCGTTTGACGGCACAAAGCACAAACGACCAAACAAACATACTTACTAAGGCGCTCACCAGAATAGCAATCAGTTCAATATAGGTAAAAGCTTGATAGAGAGCAAAAATAACAGTGCCGCCCGAAAACAAACGCTCCCGTATCAACCGACTTTCCGTACGTTTTAAAAGTATTCGATGTAAGGTCAGATCGCACAGATATATGATTATCAATGCAGCAATCGGCGTTATATCTACGATATCAAGCGGTAATAAAAGAGAGAATTCAAGCAGCCAGCTGAGTGACGCAGAAATGAGCATCACCGCGCCCTCTCGTAAAATAAACGGAATCACTACGCGGGTTGAACGCGCATTCATCGAAAGGCGTTCCAAACCAATACCATACAAAAAGACTAATGAAGCAGGAAAAGTATAAAAAAAGACTAAGGATGCAATAAACATACGACGTCTCCCTATTGACCGTTCCGATACGATTCATCGGTTTTGAACGGCAAAAGTTCACCCTTATGAAAACTTCGGAAAAGCCAAAGTGCAATACCCAGCATCATAAGAACACCGGCGCTGCTCCCCCAAAATTTAAGTGGCAAAGGGAACGGGATAAGCGTAATACTGAATAAGCCGGAGCGAATAGGTAAAGAAACCGTACCGAACACAACGAGTTCCCGCAATATCGAGACAGCCGCTAAGAGAATTGAATAGAGTATCGGCATTTCAAATGGATATTGGCTTGAATCATACATACCGATACTGATAATCAGTATATACGAAAACCCAACCATATATATGTATCTTTCAAGGCTAATTGCTATGACAGGAAAAATTACCCCTACAATTTGTGCATACAATGCTGCCGCAAGAATAATATCAAGGTAGAGTATAATCTGAGAAAATTTATCAATTTTAAAATAATTGATAAACATCTTGCTCACTATTCCGATAGCCAAAAGAAACCAAAATTCCGCAATAAAGATTAGACCTTCAGCAAAATGAGCTGCGAGGGGGATGATCGGACATAAGCCTAAAAAAAAGACAACCGATTTATTGACCATAACTATCGCTCCTGCTTCTTCATCAACATGTCGATTTTATTTTGGTGCATTGCGATTGTTGACTGTGTTATCCCGTACCCTTCCGCCTGCTCCGGCAGGGCGTCAACCCCGGCAAGCCCGCAGAAGACGCAACCGATTGAGTGTTCATAAAAAAAGACGGCAGGATAAACGCCGTACTTGCCTGTTATCGGAAGCATAAATACAAACGATTCACGTCCGGAGTATGTTGCGGACAATACAGCTCTAAACGGCAAACCGGATAATCCTGAATTATCATGCCCTATGATAGTTATTTGCTGCCCTTTAAATCCCGGATATGCACAACAAAGCTTTTCTGCAGCGGCAGTCAGACATTGGGCATCCGCTTTTTTCCGTAGATACGACAGCCCGAAAAATGAGGCTAAGAATACAAGCAAAATTCCGGCAAGTGCGGCATATTTTTTTAAAAGGTGTTTTGCAGCATCGGTCATAATGCACCTCGTCTTCTTTTATAAAAATATGCTTCGAGCCACTCGATGAGGGGGGTGAGGCAATCAACAAATAAAACGGCGAAAGGAATACCGGCCGGTATCGCACCGGGACCCGCAATACAAAAAGCGAAGATGCCGGTCAGTATACCGGTAATGAATCTTCCTTCCCAAGAACAGGGAATAGAGCCGCTGTCATTCATGACAAAAAAGGCCGAAAAAAGAGCGCCACTCGTCAATATCGCAGATAATATATCCCCCTGTCCGTATGCACTTGCCTGCGCTGCGGAGGGAAATAAATATACAAGCAGACCGTAAACGATCAAAAAGGTAAAAGGAAGTGTTTTATGAATTGTTTTTACTGACAGCAATACGATTGAAGAACATAACGTTAAGAGATTATAGCGGAAAGCCGGTACGGCGGATGGATAATGAAGGAAAAGACTGATATACCCTTCCGGCAGCGTTACATCAACCCCGTGCAGAAATGTCGAATTAAACATTGATGTTATATACTGATCGGTGGGTGTCTGCAACAAACCGGAACCGTCCAGTGCTGCAAAAACACTGCCGCCGGAGATTATCCGATCGAAGCTGACCGGCTGTACAAAGCAATCTGGCTTGCACACTGCAGCAATGCAGGCGGCAAGCATAACCGGATTAATCCATGAGGAACCTTTTCCGCCGAAAACACCCCAGCTGAAAAAATAACTCATAAACGCAATCAAAAAGCTAAAAACGAAACCTCCATTAACCGGTAAGAAAAAGCCTATCAACAATCCGGTTACGAGTGCATAGATATCAAAGGAACCTTTTCCTTGCATATAACCGATAAGAAAAGACGCAAGCGTTGCTGCCGCTCCGGCGGATATGACCAGAAAGATACTTACAAAATCGTGCATAATGCCCATCGCGATAAGCTGAAGCGATAGGAGACTCAGCACGAGTATAGCCGTATGTCGTGCATTTATGCCGGTATAGACGTAGGGCGCAGGAGCGGACATTGTACGGTTATACGGCATAACTATCTCCTCTTTCTGCTGCCGATTTGATAATCGCGCTTAACGGAATACGTACCGGACACACAGCCGAACAACAGGCACAACTGCTGCATAATGCAATAGAACGCAGCGTTTCGGCGGTGTACCGCTCTCTTTGAATATGACGTACCGTATTTATGGGGTCGATATAAGCAGGGCAGCTCCGCAGGCATTGGCCACAATGGTCGCATTCATCCAGTTGTTGTTGAATATCAATATCTTTCCCAACCGCATGGATCGATTTAATCCCCTTGCCGACCGGTAAGTCTAAACTGTCAACCAACGTTCCGCGCAATAAACCGTTAAGAATGATATGCGTATTTTTGCTTTTGAAGCCGCCGCATTCTTCTATCAAGTGCCCAATCGGTGTACCAATGCGTACTTTAATAACCGTGGCGTGTTCCAATGTCTTGCCGGTAAGGAGTAAATACGTCGTCAACATCGGTTGGTTGTGTTGCACCGATTCATAGACCGACAAAGCAGTTGAAGCATCGATCACGACAGCATCTTTTTCGGCTGAACGTGTATAGGTATTCCCAGCAGGATAGGTTTGCGGGATGGTGAGATGTGCAAGATCACGGTCGGAAATAACGGTTCCGATTGTATCAAAAAGGGCACGGTCTTTTTTTTCCGTACCTGTTTCAACGATGATTTTTGTGGCGCCCATCGCCTGAGCGATAATGCCGATTCCTTCTGCAACTTCACGGATAAACCGGCGGGCTAAAAAAGAATCCAGCATACAGGTAGGATCTTTATCGTAAAGCATAACGGTTAGTGTTTTTACACCTTGCTTTACCGCTGCTCTAATGTCTTCGGCAAGAGAAATCGTTTCTCCTGAGGTATTGACTAAACCGGCAAGATCGAGGAAATGAATCAACCCTATCTGATCGCTTTGCTTCCACAGATACGGAGTGCGTTGTTTACCCAGTATGCTGAAGCTTCCCCCTGTTTTGATATGAAGTCCGCGGAATGAATGACCATTTGGAAGCTGCGTATCGACAATTCCCGAAACAATACCGGGAACCGAAGCATGAACGTGCGCCGACGAGCTGTTCCCTGCACGGGCAACCATCTGTCCTTCATTCACAAAATCTCCGACGGAGACCAGCGGAAGGCTGCTCATTTGTGTTTTTGATGCAAGCGGTACCAACGTATACTGCGGCAAAAAAGCATTTCCTTCAAATTGAGGCTCTAAGCGGATATATTTTGCCTGCTGTTGTCCTCGTTTAAATCGTATAAATTCCATCATCGTATCTTGCTCATTATAATCAGAACACAGGGAAATAACAATGTGCCGAGGATAATAAAAAATGCAGTAAGCGGCTCCAGTGCGGATACATATAAAGGACGATAGGCGGCAGCGGAAAAACCGGCTTGAGCTATCAGCATCTTCTCTAACGGGAGCAGTACCAACCGTTCATTTCTTAATGCACGGAGAATAAACACTGTATCGAAGGAATAGATAACTCTTTCTTCACGATGCAGCTTCCCCTCTGAATCCTCATAAAAGGAATAAAAATACACCCGCATATTCGGAGTAAGCGGCTGCAGCGGTTCATGCACATTCAGGTAGGGTAAAACAGCCGTATACCAATAATCTTCTATATAGTTACTTAAATCAGGGAGATAATCTTGCGGCCGCGATGCCTGCACGGTAAAAAAGCCGGAATCGGTAAACGGAATCGGCTGCCGTGAAACCGGCTGAGGCGCATTCAATTTAGCGGCAGCGGGACTTAAACGGTTCGTTGAGAAGACAAGCGGTATAATCGCAGACACCAGCAGCAAACAGCCGGTTAAGACGGTTGCAGTGATTGCATATCGTGTATTCCAAAACTGTGCCCATGATTGCGGATGCATGGCAAACAGCTTTAACGAAGGATGTTGACGGTACTGCTCCCAATACGTCTCTTTCAGCTGTAAAAAGCTGTATACGGAAAAGAGTATACTTGCCGATAACAGCAGCGCCAGTAGGAAAAAGCATAAAGAAACTATTCCGTCGATAGCCGCAGTCAACAGCGGGGCAGCAGGAAGAATCAGCATGAATATATTATGCTTTATCCGCTCTTTAAGCTGCTTCCACTGAATAGTCAATTCGTTTTCAAGTGCCTCCAGCCAATATGCGGCAGTCAATATACTTAACAAGGCGGTTGCAGACGATAAACTGCTTTTAATACAGAAAGCATAACAGACAAAGCTGAACGCAGCGGCAAAAAACAGCAGTTTTTTACGGGAATTGGCAATGCAGTAGGCAAATAGAATAAGCGCAAGCAGCCCTTGTATTGGACTATATGGAATAGCGGCTTCAAGAAAGAAATGAGCTCGTTTACCGTAGAGCGAAAAATAGAACGAAAGGTATTTAAAAATCGAAGTATACGGAAGATAAAGATATTGGTATCCGCCGTCGTCATCGCGGAACCATCGGGTATAACGGTCGATATCGGTAAATGGAAAGCGTTCATGCCGACCGGTTCCTAGTAATGAAAAGCGGTTTGAAACGGAAAACTCCGAGGCAATCCCTGATATACCGGCTTCTTCCGCAGCAGAAACATACTGTTCAATATCGTCCGAGCATGGAACCACTGTTATCCGGTATCCATCCCATGCAGGAGCATAAAAACGGAGAGGAAAGATGATAAAAAGCAAGAGAATTCCGGTTGCGATGAACGCCGACAAGAAATATAAAAAACCGTTCAGCCGCTTCATGGGTTATGCTGTATAATAGAGTGAAAAATAACTTCCGATTACAACACCGAGGATCATACCGGCAAAGACTTCAACGGGAGTATGACCTTGAACTTCTTTCACGGGTTTAAACGGTATGTTCATTGTTTCGGCCATTTTAGCGCCTACTTCGTTTAACATTTTTGCTTGAAGTCCGCTTGAGCGGCGAACCCCCATTGCGTCCCTAATAACAATCATCGCATAAAAGATAGAAAAAATAAATAAATCCGAAGAAACGCCCTGTTTAAAACCGATTGCAGTCGAGAGAGCTGTCACAAGAGCAGAGTGACTTGAGGGCATACCTCCTGTGCGCCATACCAATAAGTCGAAAAAGACCGGCAGAGAATGTACTGATGATCCGCAAAATCCGATGAATGTTTTGATAAATTGGCTCAAAAGCCAGCTTGTAATCGCCGCTAAAAAAATCGGGTTTTGAGCTACAATTTTAACTTGTGTAAAAAAAACCTGCATCTTATGCACAGTTTTGTATAATTATAAGCTTTTGTCAAGCACCGTATCTTTTAAAGAGGCTATCCAATATTGCATAAGAATGCCAAATGCGACTGCAACATTGAGCGAGGCTTTAATGCCCTTCATCGGGATGCTGACAATACCGGCGGAAACGCTTTTAAGGGCTTCTGCGCTAAGCCCCAGTTCTTCGGAGCCGAGCAGGACAATGCCGTGCTTGGGGAAAGAAAAAGAAGTAATCGGAGTGCCGCCTGTTTCAAGCGCAAAGACGGGTAAGTCGGCAGGCAGAGCTTCAAGCGGACAATACTCCCACGGCAGAAAGTGAGTGCACCCCATCGCCGACCGCTGTGCACGAGGTTGTTCGGGCGAAACGCAACCCTCCGACAGGAGCAGCTTTTCTGCACCGAAAGCCTCCGCAGTACGGAATATAGAACCGAGGTTAAAGGGGGCGCGGATATCTTCGGCATACACATATACACCCGGATAAAAGGGGCGCGTTACCGGAATCGCTGCCGGAGGTGCGTCGATCTGTGTTTCTGCATCAGGCGCTGCCGGATTCGGCGCGGTTGTATCGTACTTCGGTATGCCGGTACCGTAACGCAGCCCCGGAGCGATTAAATCCCATTCGGAGGGCTGCACACCGCTCTGTCGATACAGCGCATGACGCAGCGTATTAAACAGTATACGGTAATCTCCGACGGTGAGCACGTCCGCATGTAAGGTAGAAGTATAAGTTTTAACGGCAGCGGTAATAACGGAATCGGACGGATACATTGATGCAAGGTGGGTGCAAAGCCCTTCGATATAAAATGAATCGCAGGAAAGAGAAACGACCGAATACGGTAAATCCGAAGGGACTGCAACGCATTCGGTTTCGAGAGTCTCGATGATTTTAATAATCTTGCGTATCTTTTGAGTAGTGGGGAGCCGGACAAGCTTAAAAAGCTCGATCATGTGTTAATATGCTTGTTTAAGCAGCTCAAACACATCGTCGCTTCGCATCGGTTTTGGGATATAATTCATAAAACTGAGCGAAACGGCATCTTCGGAAATAGCAACCAGCTGCTCAATGGATAAACCGATATCTTTTAAACGAGTGGGCAGATTAGCCTGAGCTAAACGGCGGCGGATTTCCTCGATAGCGGCCTTTGCTACATAAAGCGGATCGACACCGCGCGTATCGACATTCAGCATCCGCCCGATCTTTAAGAGTTTATCGAGATTCGATGTTTGCGCATTCGTAAGGATATACGGCAAAAGGATGGTTCCGACTACCGAGCTTGAGATATTATAGCGGCTTGCACATGCAAGGGCGATGGCGCTGCCTAATCCCGGACTGGAAAAAGAAATACCGATAGCGGTTAAACAGGCAGCTTCCGCAATAACCGTTTCGCGGGAAGCGCCGGTAGAACGTCCGTGCTGCGGATCAAGCGACAACAAAAAGCGGTCGATTGCTTTCCCTAAAATCGTTTCCGACAAAAAGTTTGTTTTTGAAGAGGTATAGCCTTCAAACGCAATGCCGACGCCCTGAAGAATAGTTGCCGTTGTTGCATTTGGCGCAAGGTTTGAATAGCAAGCGGTATCGAAGACGCAGAGTTTACAGAGGTCTTTCCGTACTTTTAACAGATGAATTTTCCGTGAACGAGCGTCAACAATCGGACTGAACGGAGTAAAGGTGAACGGTTCCCTGCATGTAGCGGGAGCTTCGATAAAAGGAAGCGGTTCTGCCGTACAGGGTTTTCCTTCAATAAAATCATAAATTGAACCGGACTCATTGTATAACGAGGCAACAGCACGACCGACTGCAACCGGTCCCATACCGCCGGAGGCAATAACGGCATCGATAAAAACTCCGCGTGCGAGACTTAATGCATTTTCGATAATATCCGAGTCGGCGGAACGTTTTACACCGTCAAATACAAGAACGGATATTCCCCTTTCTTCCAATGCATCAATAACTTTTTTTGCAATACCGGTTTCGTGCAGCAACGGATCAACAATAAATAAGAATTTTTTTCCAAACTGAACGGCTTCCGCGCCAATTTTTGCTATGGAGTAACTTCCGAGGATAATATTTGATGTAAGTTTAAAGGTAAAATTAGACATACTCGTATTCCGCCTTTATTTCAGGTTTTTCGGGAGAAAATATATTAGCGATTACAACTGCGTTGAAACGGCACTATACAGTTTAACTGTGTGCCGTATTCTTCTAGAGACCGTAATCGTCTAATATCCTGTCAGCAACGAGTTCCAAGAGAGCATTATTTATATATGAAGGATCTGCAAGCTTTTTCTTTACCTCAGCAACCTTATCTTCACGAATGTCCGGTGCATTTCTCACCGCTTCCAATGCGATATTTGCATCTGATAATACCCGTGCTTCATTTGAAACGGAAACGGCATCGGTTTTACCGAATACTTTAGTCCTTTGCGTCCGTTGAATAGGTTGTACAGGTTTTACAGGATCAATTCCGTTTAGTCTATCAATCGTCATGTTTTTTCCGCCTTCCATAGCTTTTATCGGCATTTTTATCGAAAAAATTAAGCCTTTCCGGATACAAAAACCGAAAACTCGCCTTTTATCGATTGCCGCTCCTGTAATGTATGTAAAATATCCGATACCGAACCGGATAAAATTTCTTCATGCAGTTTGGTCAACTCGCGGCCGACCACTACCTGCCTCTTGCTGTCAATATCGGCAATATCTTGTAAGAGCTTGATAATTCTGAACGGGGATTCATAGAGTACAAAACCCGTTTGCATATCGAAAAGCTCCTGCAGCCGCCGTTTCCTCCGCCCTTGTTTAGGGGATAAGAATCCTTCAAAAAGCACCGACGAGTCGCCTGTTCCTGCAATGCTGACCATAGCCGCAAATGCGGAAGCGCCCGGGATTGGGACGACAGGATACCCTGCCTCACGTACCAGTTTAACGAGAACGGCTCCGGGATCGCTCAAAGCCGGAGTACCTGCATCGCTCGCATAAGCGACATTCTTTCCATCAGCCAATAGCCCGATAATTTTCTGCGCAGCTTCCGCCTCATTCTGCGCCCTGCACGAAATAAGCGGCTTCCGTATCTCAAAATGAGTTAAAAGTCCCAGCGTATGCCGCGTATCCTCGCAGGCAATATAGTCAGCCGTTTTGAAAATTTCCAATGCCCGTACTGTAATATCGCCTAAATTTCCAATCGGTGTTCCAACTACATATAACGATGCCACTATAAAAGTATACTGCGTTTTATAGGTTGCCGCAAGTCCATGAATCGTGTATCTTATTGGTATGGGTACGTTGCTTTCACCGCTTTCATGGTTCATATTGGTGTTTATCGGTATACTATTAATGATAGTCGCTTATTTTTTGTTTACTTTCAACAGTAAAAAAACAGGAACTGCCAAATATTTACCGAAAGGAAAACCGGGCGCGCCCGGCGTCTGCCCTATTTGCTGTACTGTACTAAAAAGAGGTGAACAGCTAAAAACAAAGGTTTACCCATCGGAAGGAACCGACCGATTATGTTCAATCTATGGGTGTCCTCACTGTTATCCGATGATAGAACCCGATGCAGACCGCTTTTGTCCTGTGTGTAAGGCGCCCGTTCCGACCGATTCATACCTCATTGCGCGGCTATTTGACCGCGGTAAAACGGACAAACACGTGCGCATTCTCGGATGTAGAGCATGCCGGCACGCATAGATCGACTATGCCGTATTCGCAATTTTAATCATAGAAGTATATGCCCCCTCACGGAAAAACTCCATATCTGCCGCGGCGATGTCGTGTCTTTTATCGGGAGCGGCGGCAAAACTACCTCTATGATTACAACGGCAAATGAACTCGCGGCGCAGGGATTGCGCGTTGCAGTAACTACTACAACAAAGATGGGCGTACGCGAAAAAGAACGGCTTAATGCTGCCGTATCTTTTTTCGGTACGGAAACGGGAGAAAAGTTGAGCGCTCCGCCGCCGGAAGTCATCGATAGTCTCTGTGATAGCTATGATGTGGTTTTAATTGAAGCGGACGGCAGTAAACGGCGGGCGGTCAAGGGGTGGAACGATACCGAACCTGTCATTCATCCCCGTACCACAAAGACGGTAGGGCTTATTTCAACACGGACGCTCGGCAAGCCGGTGAATGAAACATGGGTACACCGGACGGAACGATTTTTAAACATTACTTCCGCAAAGATGAATAAACCATTGCGGCTTACCCATATTATGCAAGCGGTTTTTCACCCGAACGGTCTTTTTTTAAAGGCGCACGGAATTTGTTTTGTACTCTGTATTGCGCCGAGGAGCGAACATGAAGCAATCCGCACCGCTTATTATCGTGCGCGGGGCAGGCGATTTGGCCAGCGGGGTACTGGCAGCAATCCATATTTGCGGTTTTCGTGTCCTTGCATTGGAAACCGCAAACCCATCCGCCATCCGCCGCACCGTTGCGTTCAGTGAGGCTGTTAGGCTTGGGCATTGCACAATAGAAGGAATCGAAGCGCGCCTGATTGCAAAAGATCAAGTCGCAAGAATTTTATCTGCAAAGGATAGCGAATCGGATACCCAATCCGATACAGAGGCGATTACAGCTGTCCTATCAGGCACAGAGGTGATTGCAACCGGTATCAATACTCTTGCGGCCGAAACCGGCGCTGCTGCCGGTTCTAAAGCAAACCGTTTAAGCTTTATTCCCATTGCGGTTGACCCTACGGGAGAGTTGATCGGTGAGTTGCAGCCTGCCGCCGTTGTGGATGCCATCATTGCGAAGAAAAATTGCGGAACGCACCTTGATATGGCGCCGCTTGTGATTGCGTTGGGGCCGGGCTTTACCGCAGGAAAAGATGCGCACATCGTTATCGAAACCATGCGCGGGCATAATTTAGCGCGCTTGATTTATCAAGGGGCGGCACTCCCCAATACCGGCGTTCCCGGACTGGTCGGCGGAGAAAGCGCCTTGCGGGTTATCCATGCGCCGGCGGCAGGCACCCTGCGCGTTATGCGCGATATCGGCGAGTCAGTTACCCGAGGCGAAACCATTGCCCGCATCATACATACCGACGGCAGTGTTACCGATGTTGCCGCTTCGCTTAACGGAATAATCCGCGGTATGCTTCCAGATGGGTTTGTCGTCCACAGCGGTCTCAAAATGGCGGACATAGACCCGCGCCTTACCGAATTGAATAACTGCTTTACCATTTCCGACAAGGCGCGTTCACTTGGCGGAGCGGTATTGACGGCGCTGCTTTCTCGCGGTATCGTACCGTGAAATAGCATCATGACGGAGCTGTGGATTTGCCGACACAACGGATTATCCTCTGAACAAGAACGCGCACAGGCAAGGGAATTGCTGAAGACTGCGCTTGCCGAACGGATTCCTCATTGCTCAGAACAGCTCCGGTTTGAATATGGAAAGTACGGAAAGCCGTACCTGAAAAATGCAGCGCTATACTTCAGTTTATCGTATACGTATGGGGTATGCCTCATTGCGTTATCCGATGATGAGATCGGAGCTGACATTGAACGGCTACGCGCTGCAAAACCGAATGTTGCAAGCCGTTGTTTTACCGATTCCGAAAACCATTATCTGCATCGAAATATGGCACTGTTTGATAAACGGTTTTACGAGTTGTGGACACAAAAAGAGGCATATCTCAAATATACGGGAGAGGGGTTTCATCGCTCCCCAAAAAGTATTGATGTTTTATCTTGTCCTATTCGCAACAGTCTCTATACGTTGACGGAGGACAATATAATCATTTCCTTATGCGGCCGAAATATACAACCGGTTTCGGTTCATAATGTTTCTTTACAAGAAAATTAAGAAGGTATCCTATGAAAGAAAATACTGTGATGCTTTGCGCTATTGGCGTGCTTTTGCTTATCATGTTGATGGCATGGATTATCAATCTCGTGCGGGCAGCTAAAAACAAGCGACCGCTGCGCTGGTTGGGGCGGGTCGTATATATATCCGGTATCATGTGTGTCGGATTGAATGCAATCCGCAGTTGGCGCCTCTACGAAAACAGCATCGGTATCTTTATCGCAGCTCATGCGATTGCTCTTTTCAGTATCCTGTCAGCATTTATCCGGTCGGAACGGCAGCATGATGAAAAAAACAAGTCCTAACGCGGATTACGAATCAGTTTTTAGCGTTTTTTGATGAAGGTTTATTTTAAGCGGTATAAATGGCACCGCTTAAAAACACGGCGAGTTTGCTTTGCGCAAATATCGCGTATTAACGTGTGCGCATTCTGCGCACGAATTGAACAACTTCCAAAGTTGACACTTTGTTCAGTTATTCAATTTTGATGAATAATTTTTTTAGTGGTTCCCTTGTATCAAAATGAACCGCATAAAAAAAAGACTGCAAGATTACTTGCAGTCTTTTTGAGCTATGATGGATTCGAACCATCGACCCACGCCTTAAAAGGGCGTTGCTCTACCTACTGAGCTAATAGCCCATATCTTTAAATAACAGGACGATTATATAGGATATTGAGTACTATGTCAAGTGCTCTTTTGAAAATATGTGCTTATGAAAATACTCATTGTATCAGAACGGACATAGATGTCCGTGGTTTTATACAGTAGCGAGTTGCGTCAATTTACAACATCCGTGTTGTAAATTGACTTGCGAGTTTTGCCAAAGGCAAAACATCGTTTCTGCTTAATACGCCCGCCATCCGTGGCGGTACTGAGCACCAATCTCGTCGTCAGAACGCCCAAGGATGGGCGGGGAATAAGTCAGAAACAAGTTTTGGAACAAAACTTGTCCTCTACCGATGTATATGGACGTACATCGGTAGAGAGGTACACGGATGTACGCTGTTTAACAGTCTATTTCAAAAGGCTTACGGAAAGGTATATGTATTAAATCAGTATCTTCTTTGCAGAACCGCCGTAGTATTCATTGCGGAGTTCGTGTACCTGTTCGTCGCGGATATAGTCATCAAACGGCATCATCCGGTCTATTACGCCGCCGGGGGTGATTTCTACGATGCGGTTTGCGATAGACGAGATAAATTCGTGGTCGTGCGAGTTGAATAGAACTACACCCGGGAAAGCAACAAGTGCTTCGTTCAAGCTGGTAATTGCTTCCAAGTCGAGGTGATTAGTCGGCTCATCCATAATGAGGACATTGGCACCGGAAAGCATCAGTTTGCTGAGCATACAGCGTACCTTTTCCCCTCCGGAAAGCACCTTGACAGGTTTCAGCGATTCATCGCCGGTAAAAAGCATCCGTCCTAAAAAGCCGCGCACATAAGCTTCGTCCTGTTCGGTGGAAAACTGCCGTAGCCAGTCGGTAATGTTCAAATCGGTTTCAAAGTAGCTGGAATTATCCTTGCTGAGATAGGCACTCGTAACAGTCTGGCCCCAATACACATCACCCGAATCGGCAGTTTTAACACCGGCAATAATATCGAAGAATGCCGATTTTGAGTTATGTTCCTGCCCGACAAAGGCGATTTTGTCCGTCCGGTTCACGGTCAAGCTGAAATCTTTGAGCAACGTAATGCCGTTGCCGGAATCTTCTTCTTTAGAGGTATAGGTGAGCTTTTCTACGCGGACAACATTGTTGCCGATTTCTCTATCCGGTTTAAAATGAACGTACGGGAACTTCCGTGTGGTAACTTCCAGTTCTTCCAGCGCAAGTTTGTCGTACACTTTTTTGCGGCTGGTTGCTTGTCGGCTTTTTGCCGCGTTTGATGCAAAGCGCAGGATAAATTCGCGCAGGTCTTTCATCTTTTCTTCGCGTTTTTTCTGCTGATCGCGTGCCTGTCGCTGCATAATCTGGCTCATCTGATACCAGAAGTCATAGTTACCGCTGTACATACGGATTTTTCCAAAGTCGATATCGCAAATATGCGTACACACGGTGTTCAGAAAGTGTCGGTCGTGCGATACCACGATTACCGTATTCGGGAATTCAATTAAAAACTCCTCCAGCCAGCTGATGGATTCAAGGTCGAGACCGTTCGTCGGTTCGTCCAACAAAAGAATATCAGGATTGCCGAACAGCGCCTGCGCCAACAACACACGTACTTTCTGACTTTCGTCCAGCTCGCTCATCATGCGCTCGTGGTTTGCCTCTTCAAAACCGAGCCCGGAGAGCATCTGTTCTACCTGATTTTCCGCCTCCCAGCCGCCCATGTCGGCAAACTCACCCTCAAGCTCCGAGGCGCGGATACCGTCCTCTTCGCTGAAATCTTCTTTTTCGTAAATGGCTTCCCGCTCCTTCATAATCTTGTAGAGCTGCGGGTAACCCATATATACGGTGTCTTTGACGGAATATTCGTCAAAAGCAAAGTGATCTTGCCGCAGTACTGCCATCCGCTCACCCGGCGTAATGCTGATTTCTCCGCTATCGTGCTCCAACTCGCCGGAAAGCAACTTGAGAAAGGTTGACTTGCCTGCCCCGTTCGCTCCGATAATGCCGTAGCAGTTCCCGGGGGTAAATTTTAAATTGACATCTTTAAAAAGAGGTTTTTCCGAAAATTTTAAACTAACATCGCTTACTGTAATCATACAGGGCAGTATAGCTTAAAAGGAAAAAAGAGTGAACGGGATGGGCAAACGCATCGAACCCTTTTTTAGATATCCCCGCAAAATTAGGAGACTGTTCAAGCAGAATTGAACCTCTTCACGATTCAAATGCTTGCCTAACCTCCTGATTTTGCGATTTATATCTACTCTGTCTAATGCGTTTGCCCGCTTGTTGTTTCGATGTTTTAATTTAAGTTATTGCGATATAACGACTTAAATTAAAACTCGTTATCAGCTATGCTGATGAAGCATCTTCTAAAAGCTAACCGAGTTTTTAGAAGATGCCCAGTTACTACTTTCTGATATAATTATTGACATCGTACGGCTTACCTGCATTGTAATCATGCAAGACTGCCGCAACCGTACCGCTTAGCAACAACAAGCTGATAAGGTTCGGGATAACCATAATACCGTTAAAGAAGTCTACCAGCTCCCATACCAAGTCAATTTTTAGCAAGCTGCCTAAGAAGATAAATACGATGACCAGCAACTGATAAGGCATCAATCCTTTTGAGCCGAACAGATAACGGATATTGGTCTCGCCGAAATAGTACCAACCGATAATCGTGGAGAATGCGAAAAAGAATAAACAGATTGCAATGAAAAGATAGCCGAAAGTATGTCCGAACAAGTGCTGAGAGAAAGCCTCCTGAACCAACTGAATACCTTTCATTACCGGCTGACCATTTTCAAACTTGATAATTCCTGCACTGAGTACTGTAAAGACCGTAATATTTAAAACGACAAAGGTGTCGATAAATACGGCTACGATTCCCAATACGCCCTGTTCAACGGGATTATTGACAGTTGCAACTGCATGTGCATGCGGTGTTGAACCCATACCGGCTTCATTGGAAAAAAGACCGCGTGCAATACCGTAACGGGCTGCCCGTCCCATACCGAATCCTAAAGCTCCACCCCAAACGGATCGCGGGTTAAAGGCGCCTCTAAAAATCATGGAGAACATTGCCGGAATGTTGGATGCATTCATCAAAATAACGATGATACCGACAACAATATAGATAATCGCCATCAATGGAACAACTTTTTCGGTAACGGATGCAATGCGTTTGACGCCGCCCATAAAAATAACACCGGCAATGACAGCAAGAATAACTCCGGTTATCCATGTTGGTACAGAGAAAGCGTTTAAGAAGGCATCGGAAATTGAGTTCGCTTGAACCATATTACCCATAAATCCAAGTGCGAGGATAATTGCGATGGCAAAGAACGCCGCAAGGAATTTTGCAAAGCCTGTATTTCCCAAACCGCGTGAAATATAATATGCGGGTCCGCCGACCGTCTGCCCCGAATTATCCTTTGTTTTGTAAACTTGTGCGATACAGGCTTCGGCAAAGTTTGTTGCCATACCTGCTAATGCAGCGAGCCACATCCAAAAGATTGCTCCCGGGCCGCCCATAATCAAAGCCGTCATTGCACCGACGAGATTTCCGGTACCGACTTGCGCAGCAATCGCGGTTGCAACAGCTTGGAAAGAACTCATACCGTGCTTTCCCGCTGTTTCTCCCTTTAATGAAAAATTACTGAAAAGTCTGCGCCATCCAGCTCCGAATTTTGCAAATTGTACGCCTTTAAGTCGGATGGTAAAAAATAACCCTGTTCCGCAGAGTAGGGGAATAAGGAAATATGGCCCCCATACAAAGCCGTTTATGCTGCCGACTACATTAGTAAGGTTTTGTAAAAACGCTTCCATAAATAAATAGAACCTCCAATTAATAATTTTGGTATATCGTATCATATATTATCGGCACTCGCAAGTATATAATTATTTTTTTATCTATTTATAAATATTTTTAATAAAACTGGAAAATAGATAATAAAACCGCGGAGCATGCGAAGAACGCAGAAAAGCATCGACTAAGACCTAACTATTCCCCCCTCTGCTTCTCTGCGTAAACCATTAAGTTATATTCTTTATCGCATGTTTTCCAGAAGTTTAACGATAAACTTCCACATCCGCTCGGCTGAGGAAATACTCAAATGCTCATTCGGGGTATGCACATCGTATAAATTCGGGCCGAAGCTGACGGCATCGATATCGGGGATGGTCTTTTTGATAAGCCCGCATTCAAGCCCTGCGTGAACGGCGGAAACAACCGGCTCTTTTCCGGTAAGGTCTTTGTATGTTTTTACGGCAACGTCTCGGGCATGCGACTTCGGCGAATACTCCCACGCGGGATACTCCGATACCTTGTTAAAGATACCGCCGGTACGTTCGGCGCAGAGCCGCAGCACTTGCACAATTTCATCCAATTCGCTCTTCACCGAGCTGCGCACCGAAATCGTAAACGTTAAGGTTTCTCCGTCAAGGGCAAGAATGCCGTTGTTCAAGCTGGTTTGCACCAATCCGGGGATATCCATACTCATGTATTGTACCCCGTCAGGAGCCATCGTCATAAAGTCTATGATGCCGGAGCTGACCGTACCGTTATACATCATCTTAGGCAGAGCTGTCGCCGATTCGGCTATGATGCGGATATCTTTGTCGGCAACACGGTATTCCGCCTTGATTGCTTCAGCAAGTTTTGCAATCGCTGTCTGTGCGCGGGCGGCATCCTCGACGGTGATAATCGCCTGCGCTTCTTTTGCAATGGCGTTATGCTTTGAACCGCCCGAAATGGACACAATATGTACGAACTGCTCCGCCTTTACTGCGGACAAAATCCGTCCCAGTAGTTTGATGGCGTTTGCACGCTGTTTAATAATCTCCATACCGGAATGCCCGCCGAGCAGTCCATCGACTTTGATGGAGAGCGCCTGTCCCTTCAACGGTTCCATTTCGATCTTAAAATCGACATGGGTATTCGCGCCGCCTGCGCAGCTGACTAAAAAGACCCCTTCTTCTTCGGAATCGATATTGAAAAGAATTCTCCCCTGCAAATGATCGGCTTTTAACGCTCGTGCCCCATCCATACCGACTTCTTCGGTTGTGGTAATTAAGACCTCAAGCGGCGGATGTGCAAGCGACTTGGAATCGAGAATTGCCAATGCATAAGCGACCGCGATACCGTCGTCGCCGCCGAGTGTTGTGCGGTCGGCATGGAGGTTGTCTCCGTCCACAATCAGCTTGATCGGATCTTTAAGGAAATCGTGATTCGAATCCGCCGTTTTTTCGCAGACCATATCCATGTGTCCCTGCAATATAACTGTAGGGGATTTTTCGTATCCGGCCGTCCCGGGCTTTTTGATAATGACGTTGAGCGCCTCATCCTGATACACTTCAAGCGAACGTTCTTTTGCAAAGCGTACTAAAAAATCGCTGATGGCTTTTTCATTGTGTGAACCGCGCGGCACAGCCGAAATTTCGGCAAACCAATGGAATACTTCTTTGGGTTGAATGTTTTCTATATTCATAATTGTTCCTCCTGAGCGGAAAGAGTGGATTCCTCTCAGTCGTTTCCGCAGTATGAATCGCGATAACGCTGAAAGTTTGTTAATAGTGTATCATAATTTTACACGTTTGACAGGGTGCCCGTCCTTATTGTCACATCGCATTTTAGATGATATTATCAGGTTTCGCATATTGTTAACTGTAATGTAGAAAGGAAATAGTATGAATACGATACCGACGGTAAGGACACGGGAAGAAATTCTGTTTGATATAATGAAGACTACTTCCCGGCTATATAGTATTCGCGATAAAGATATTTTGCTGGAAAGGATATTAACTGAGGCGCGGCAGGCGCTGAATGCCGATGCCGGTTCCATTTATCTGGTGGAAGGAAATCATCTGATTATTCACTATGCACAAAACGCAACACTGCAAAAGCGATTAAAGCCGGGAGAAAAGCTTCCGTTTCATATTTTTTCGTTTCCAATCAATGACACGACGATTGCAGGGTCAGCTGCGATGACCAAACAGTTGATCAATGAACCTGATGTTTATGCCATTTCTCCCGATAAGCATTATAAATTCGGTACTGTTAGTGATATAGCGACAGGCTATAAAACAGTATCGACGTTGACGATACCGTTGATTGCCGTTTCCGGCGATGTATTGGGTGTGTTACAGATGATTAATGCGCTTGACATATATGGTCGCATCCGCGCATTTACTTCCGATGATGAGATGTTCCTCTCTCATTTTGCGGCAAATGCTGCGGCAACGCTTATGCATGCATCGCTAACCCGCGAGATGATTCTCCGAATGGTGCAGATGGCTGAGCTGCATGATCCGCGGGAGACGGGGCTGCATGTGCATCGGGTGGCAAACTATGCGGTAGAAATTTATGACCGCTGGGCATTTAACCATAATGTCCACCGGCATGAACGCGAAAAATTCCGAGATGCACTCAAAATCGCTGCTATGCTGCACGATGTTGGTAAAATCGGCATTTCCGACACGATACTTAAAAAACCCGGCAAACTCACACCGGAAGAATACCAAATTATGCAGAGCCATACATGGCGCGGTTCAAAGCTGTTTTTGTCAGGTAACTCGGCGGTTGATACCATGTCGAGGGATATTGCGCTGCGACACCACGAAAACTGGGATGGGACCGGTTACCCCGGTCATATTTCTTTGGAAACGGGAGGAATACTAAAATATAATAAAAAACATACCGCAGCACAGGGGCTTATTGGTGAAGAAATTCCGCTTGGCGCCCGCATTACCGCGCTTGCAGATGTCTATGATGCGCTTTCTTGTAAACGAGTGTATAAAGAAGAATGGACTGAAGATAAAATTTTGGAAGAGGTACAAAGGCTGCGCAGCATAAAATTCGATCCAGAAATCACCGATGCTTTTTTTGAAATTGTACCGAGGATTCAAGCCATCAAGGAGCGTTTTTCAGAAGACGCTGCGTCTCTCGATCGAGCGCTTGGGCAAATTCCATAATTTCTTTCTTTCCGAATGCTTTAGTCCGTTCGGGGGTAAGCCCGTTTACGGATAGTTCATACATAAAATTCCGAATGGATAAGCGCTCGCCGATATTATCGGTAGTATATACAATTCCCCTATCGTTAATAACTTTGATGTGTGTATCGACAAGCTGCTTTGCAAGCGGAATATCACGGGTAACAACCATATCCCCCTGCACAGCATGGGCAAGAATATACATATCTGCTGCTTGATCTTCGGCTTCGGTTATAACCGAGGTGCAATAAGAATTTTTCGGAATAGGGATAGGACGGTTGGCGGCAAACACTGCCGGAACTTGCAGTCGTTTTGCCGTTTTACAAATAATTTCCCGAATTCGTACCGGACAGGAATCCGCATCGACAAAAAGGGTCATACTTGTTCATCATTTGACGGAGCAAGTGAGTAAATAATCGAATCAATATCTTCAATCATTTTTTTTGTCGATTGCTCAATTAACACCTCTGCTTCGTCTTGCGGAAATGTTCCCTGCTGATTGAGCCGTTCTTTACTCAATTCATCCGAAAGCAGGATACCGGCGATAATCGCCACACGCAAAGAATCGTTGACGCCGGATGTTTGCTGAACCTCCGAAACGACTTTTTTGTAATGATTATAAATGGACTGTAGATATTCAGCGGGTTGATCAGCCTCGAGCGCAAATGACGTACCTAACAGATCGATTTGCAGCCGCCCTTTGCGTTCGGCCATCGTTAAAAAATATCCAGTTGATTGGAATGATTTACCGGTTCTTGCGGAGCCGACTGTACTGCTGTTTCAGGTGTGGAAACGGGAGCCTGCGTCTCCGTTGGTTCATCCGCTATGGGTTCCGGTTGTTCCGTTACAACAGGCGCTGATGTTTCTGTCTGTGTTTCCGCAGCGTCACTTATCGAAGATTCGTTTGCTGCCGGAGCCGTTCCATATATGGCAGATGTCGCGGTGGAATTCGCCGCTTGATACACGGTATCTTCAAATGCGCTCAAGTGATTGAGCGCATTGATGATTCCTTCCTCGATCTTAGCTTGGTCGTTTTTAAAGACAAGTACTATATTCTCCAACTCTTCGATTCGTTTTTGGCGATCGTGCAGTTCAAGTTTTAATAAATCGTTCTCATCTTTGAGTGTCTGCATCAGCTCAATCGCTTTTGAGACTCTTGCTTCAAGCTGTTTAATTTGATCGAGGTTTAACATACGTTAGGCTCCTAATGCTTTTTTTGACTGTTCGACAACGCTTTTAAAAGCGACCGGATCTTCGATAGCCATATTGGATAAGGCTTTGCGGTTTAAAGTGATACCCGCTTTTGCCATTCCATTGATAAAACGTGAATAGCTCATTCCTTCCGCACGAACAGCGGCATTTATTCTGCTGATCCACAAGCGGCGCATATCGCCTTTGCGGTCGCGGCGTGCTTCAAAGCTATGAGTAAGCGCTTTTACAACAGCGTCTTTTGCAGCTTTATAGTTCGTACCTCTGCGTCCGCGGAATCCCTTTGCTAGCTTTAAAATCTTCTTGCGTCTGTGGATGCGTTTATTTGAACATAACGATCTCGGCATTGTATTCTCCTAAATAATCAAAAATTAATTGGTGCCATAAGGAAGCAGCTGCTTTCTTACTTTTTTGCTGTCAGCTTCGGCTAAAATTCCAGCTTTGCGCAAATCGCGTTTGCGTTGCGGGGATTTCTTGGTCAAAATATGACGCAAATTCATTTGCTTGTACTTCACTTTACCGCTGCCGGTAAACTTAAAACGTTTTGCTGCGGCACTCTTACTCTTCATCTTAGGCATAGTACACCTCGTAAATTATTTCTTTGATTTGGGCGCTAATGTCATTGACATGGTGCGCCCTTCCATTGCCGGAGGTTTTTCTACCGTTAAATCTCCGCCGAGCTTTGCCAGTACGTTATTTAATACGTCCAGCCCCAGCTCGGTATGGGCTAACTCCCGCCCCCGAAAGCGGATTGTTACTTTTACTTTATCGCCGTCATCAAGAAAATCCTGTATATGCCGTGCTTTAAAAGATAGATCATGGTCATTTATCTTAGGCTGCATACGAATTTCTTTGAGAACTTGCAGCTTCTGTTTTTTCTTGGAATCACGGAGCTTTTTTTCCAATTCAAAACGATACTTTCCATAGTCTAAGATCTTGCAAACGGGAGGATCCGCTTGCGGAGCCACTTCAACGAGGTCAAGATTAACGTCTTGAGCCATCCTAAGAGCTTCAAGGGTGGAAACAATGCCCTTTTGCTCCCCTGCATCATCAATTAAACGAACCTCGCGGACACGGATCTGTTCATTAATCCGCAAACCTTTATTCTCCGCCAACTATTCTCCTCCAGTACATTTTTCTTAATGCACATAAAATAAAGTTATAGGTCATAAGTATATCGAATTTTCTTTGGATATGTCAAGGTTATCATCCAAGACAAAACACATCAGGTTCTTTTTTAAATACCTTCGTAGAATGAGGTTTTCCATCGTTTAAGCTCAGGGACTATTTTTCTATACATACGATATTCTAAGAATCAAGAAAAAGCGATGAACAAAAGAAGCTTATTACACAAAAATCGAATGAACCTTAAAATACATAGCCAACTTGTATATCTGAAGAAGCTGAATATTTTTATCATAAATAAAGAAAGATTTATCTTTTTCTAAACGCTGAAATCTATAAATACTTTTTATTTCCGATATTCCGGTTTCCTGTTTTTGTGTTAAAGATGGGAGCGCCAAGAACCTATTGCTTCGCTCCCTTTTCCCTGCTATTTTACAACATGCCGCCCTGATGGGGATGCCGGACAGCTTATTCCAGCTGAGGTAACAATTCTATCACCGAGAATGCTTACTTGACGTCCGCAGTGAATACAATGAACTCCGTCATATACGGCAATATGCTTTTTTGTCGGGTTCTTGGGACAAACAATATCGCCGGTCGCTGATACTAAATTATGACCGACCGATTTTATATCTTGTTCACAAAATCTACATTTCATAAAAAACTCCTGTAAAAAGCAATAGCTTATCTTTTCTATCATTTTTTATCAAAAACATCAAGACAATGCGTTGTCCTGCGTTAATTATACTGTGTGACCGATTGAGGGGCGATCCAGCCGGTAACTCCGCCGACGGTTTTAATGTAGTACCATTGCGGCGCTTTGCGTATGATAATAACGCTTTCACCTGCCGAAAGTCGGTGCACAATAGTGCCGGTATTTTCCGGTATCCGCCGCACCGCTATTTCGCCGGCATCCTCAATGCACACGCCCTGCGGCTGCAGTATGAGCCGGAACAATACGGCGGTGAGAGTTCCGCTGCACAATGCGATGATGATACAAAGTAGCATAACCCGCTTTTTATTGCGGAAACCGCACACTGCTGCACCGATCAGCAGCATACCTGAGATTACCGCCGTTAGAATACCGAGAAGGCGCGGATACAGCGGCAACGGATGCGCAATTTCCAACGCAGCTTCCAACTTTCTGCGTTCACGACGGATTGCGGGAGAAAAAAGCGCCGCAGCTTCCTGCTTACGATATTCGGCTATCTGCTTTGCCGCGGCGCTTTTTTCTTGCTCGGTCATAGTGCTGCCGCTGTACTGCGTTTCAGGCGTTCCCGCCTGAAACGCAGCGGCGGTGAAGCCGTCCGCGCCGCTTTTACCGGCGGCCTCGGTAATTTTCTGCCGGTCGATGCGGTACGCAGCAGAGGTACTGAATGCTTTTCCGCCTGCTGTAAAAAATATCTGCGCTTGGGGAAGGCTTTGAATACCTATCCGCAAGGGTATCAAACTAAAGGTGGCAAGAACATAGCGCTCGTCGTCGGAATCTTCGCATGGAACGGATGCAGTCGGCAGGACTGCACTGGAAACACTTGCATCCGTCAGACCTGCCGCATTTGGCAAGGCTGACAAGTTTATTAAAACAGCCGCACCAAACGGCAATTCGGCAAGAGTGAGCGGTTTCAGCGCAGCGCTTTCGGATGGAGCGCATTCAATACGGACTATTTCAGCCGGTAACGGCGGCTCACTGTGCATATCCCGAACAGCAGCGCCGCTTCGGTCATCTTGGGCTTGGGTTGATTCGGAGCCAAGTCCTGCAGAACCGGAAACTCCTGATCGACCGGCTTCGGAACGGGGCGCTTCGAGGCGGGCGGCTTCGATTTGAGCAGAGGCGGTTTGCAAAGCGTGCCGGTAGTGCTCGGTATGTCCTGCCGAATAAAAGGCTGCGGTTAAACACAGGATGTATTCCGTACCTTGTTCAAGGGCTGCACCGTCCGCAACCGGCAGACCGCTTACAGAATACAGCATCCACACAAACGGCGTATGTTCCGAAAGCCGCGGCCGGTGTACGGTTATATCCAGCGGTGTAAGCTTGACCGTTTGCCGTTTCCATTGCAGCTCCGGTTCGAACCGGAACCTGCCTGTTTTGTTAAAACGATACCGATAGCGCAAATGCAGGCCGTCCCGTTCGGGAATTGCACTGCTCTGTATCAGCTCTGCCGTATCTGCGCTCTGCTCGAGGATAAATCGCGGCGTATTGTCATTATTCTTCTGCAAATACGGAGCCTCTCGTTTGATGATAACTTCAATTTCAAATTCACGATCAATTGATAATTCGGTACCGTCTATTTTGAGTTCAATAAAATGCTCGGCATAATCGTTTTGCTGCCCATAGAGGATTGCGACTGCACAAAAGAAAAAAAAGATTGTTGCCGTCTTCGCGACTAGCCTGCATACTAAAAGTCCTAATAATCGTTTATCGCCGGTTCCGATTCTCGCTGTGTTTTTTTCCATTCGGTTTGCTCTCTTTTGCGAATAATATCTAAGATAATCGAATCCGTCAGATCGGCTTCGGGATCTTCGGACGTCTGTTGCGGAGCTTGATGCTGCATCTCTTGCTGTGTGTCGCTCAACTTTTTACTCAACTCGTAATTAATCTTAGCTGCCGTATCGCGGCCGGACAGCTCCAATGATTTTCGGAACAATGCCGCTGCTTCCGCATAATCCTTTGAGTGAAACGCAATAATGCCTTGTTGATAAAATCGATGCGCCCGTAAAATTTCAGGTGCCGTTTCGGAAATATTTTGTAATTTTCCGGATGCAGCCTCATCCTCTCCCTGCATCAGATATGAAGAGGCAAGTGCAAAATCCGTGTACGGTTTTATGGTGTCATCGGATAATTCCGCCGCTAAACTTTCAGCCTCATAAAAACACAACACGGCATCATTCCAATCGCTCCGCATCCATGCGAGTGTTCCTTTTACGTGTGCAATTTTGGTTTGCTGTTCTGCGCTGCATCCCGATAGACCGACCATCGTTATCAGTAAAAAAATAAAACTCACCGACAAAAATGATGATCTACATAACGATGATAATAATGTTGAACGTGATGATATGGGTGATATGACGGCAGCCGGACGCCTACATTTTTTTAGCACGGATACCTCCCGCACAAAGACCGAGACAAAAAAAGAGGAGCGCCATCGCCGTACACTCGAATGTCCGCCGTACCGGTTTTTGCACATATCGTATTTTCTCACTTTCGGCATCGCCTTCCGTCAGCGATTGCAGCACCTTTTGCGCCGAACCGAGGTCAGCAGCAGAAATATAAAAACTTCCGTTCAATGCTTGCTCCGCATAGCGTTTAAGAATAGATTCCTCCAACGCGCTTTTTTGCACGACCGATTCGTGTTTTTCATTCAGGATGGAGAGTGTGCCGCCTGTTTCCGTTCCAAAGCCGATAATAATCAGTTGAACATTTTCTTGCCGATACCGCGGAAGAATACGTGGCACCGAACCGATTGTTTCACCGCCGTCGGTACACAGCACAACCGTTTTTCCGGTTAATCGATTTTCGGGGAATGCCTCCAATGCGATACGCAGCCCATGTTCAAGATTACTACCGGCCGAAGTTGCATTGAACGGCGACAGCGTTTCCGCTGCAGTCAGTACACTTTGATGATTAAAACTCAACGGTACGGCAAGCGTACCCAGTCCCTTTATCGTAACGAGTCCGCAGGCAGTTTCCGGTAAGCGTTCTATCAAAAAGGAAACATAACGCTTTGCAAATTCAAGCCGGTTCGGTGCGATGTCGGCGACGGTCATACTACGCGAAATATCGACGGCAAAGATGACCGCATTTCCGTGTTTGACTACGGTGGTTTGTTTTGTGCCCCAGAGCGGTACGGCTGCAGCAATACTGAGAAACAGCCAGCCGATACTCCAAAACGCCGTTCGGATTCGCAGTGTCCGTATAATGGCGTGAATCTCTCCCGCCGCAGCGTAGCTTTCTTTTAATTTTTTTATGCGATACAGCGTAACGGCGCAGGCAGGCAGAATAGCAATGATGAACAACAGGAAAAACGGTTTTTCAAATTCAATCATTATGACACCGCCTGCATTCCGATTCTGCGGAGCAGCCATGCTCCTACCGCGCAGCTCATTGCAATCAATAAAAACAGCCCGTCAAGGTACGCGTATTTACGTATGGTCATTGAAGGAGGCGTCGCCGGTATTTTTTGAATAAATCGATTAAAAATATCCGTTAATAATTCGGGTGACTGTGCCGAAAAATAGCGGCCGTTACCGTAACCGGCGATTTTTTGTAACTCCGCTTCATTAAACACGGTGTTGAGCGTACCGGAAATTTCTTTTTTTTGAATCGGATCGATATACTTAACCGGCGCATATCCCGACTTCCCCAATCCGATAATGTAAAATCCGATTTTTTTATGTTTGATGATATCCGCGGCCGCGCGGGGATGCACCTCGCCGGTGTTGTTATCTCCGTCGGTAAAGAGAATGATATGTGAGGGAATCGCGGAATACTGTGTCAGATGCAGCACGGCAGAGGCAAGCCCCATACCGATTGCCGTTCCGTCGCCGAATTCACCGACTTGCAGTTGCTCCAAACGAGTCAGAAACGTGTGCCGATCGATTGTCGGCGGAATGAGTACGGCGGCGGAACTTCCCAGCGCGGTAAGCCCTAACGAGTCACCTTCATATTTTTCCGCAAAGGACTTGATAATCTGCTTCGCCGCCTCAAGCCGTGTCTGTGTTCCCATGTCCTGTGCCGCCATCGAGGGGCTGGTGTCGATGACAAACATCAGCGCCTGTCCCGAACCGGCATACATTGCTTCGGAGGTTTGCCGTACCGGTTCCGCAAGCGCTGCGACGGCAAATACAAAGGCTGCCGCAAGGGTGTACTGGGAGATACGGTGCGCAAAATACACCCGCAGATTTTTTTCGGGGACAAACCCATTCCAATTTCCAAGAGGCAGCGATATTGATACCGCTTGCAATCTCCCCGTCCGCCGGAGCAGCACAAAAGCCGGCAGTAACAGCAAGAGGAAAAAAGAAAGCGGTCGTTGAAAATTCAGCACACGGATATCCTTATCACGGCTTTAATTTTACGGGTCTGTATGCGTTTATGCAAGGGTAACCAATTAATACGGTTTCCCCATCGTAACCTTTTTTGAATCGCGGAGTGTCCAGCTTTCGGCTTTATTGACGCCGGACTTTGCATCGCGTACTAACGATTTTGAGGCGGTTATCGGTGCAATAACGGCTGCCTTTAAAATGGCGCCGCTTCGCCATACGCCGCTTGCAACGGCTGCTTCCGCTTCCCGTACCAGTTCTTCATCGTTCCATGCAGGAGCTGCGCCTCGCTTGGCAAATTCTTTTTCGGTACAGTAGAGAATGGCATCTTGAATATCGCCATTTGCTCCGGCTTTTATCAGAATCACATTGGCGTTCCGTTTTGGAATGCTCGTATACGGTCCCCAAAAATCGCGCGCAGCAGGGCATGATTGCGTTCCGCCTGAAATAATTTTAGCGGTAAGTTCATCGCGGATACCTTCTTCGACGGAACGCCAATGGTATACGATGGTCTCACCAGCGGAAACTTCTGCGGCGGGGAACCGATAGTGCGGGTTTTGCTTATCCCCGACATTCGTGATAGTGATGCCGGAAAGGTTCCCGCTTTCCATTACGATGAACTCAATAAATTCACTTTTCGGTTTGCTGCTGTATAACGGACGGATTTCGGTTATCCGCAGTTTTGCAGGGCGCGTATTGGCTCCCTCAAACGGCAGCGCAAAATCAAGAACGCTGTGCTTGGTATCCGATACGGAACCGCGCAGTACAAAAGGAGCGCCGATTCCGATTGGGGCTGTTGGAGTAAGCGCAAAGGCGGTGTAGGTATCTACCTTACCGGATTGTCCTTCGGAATCGGTAAAGCCGTCGGGGATATCCATACGTTCGGTACTGCACGCCTGCGTTTCTCCCGTTTCCGGTATAAAGATTTCCGCCGAAAGAAATTCCGCCGTACCGGTGAAGTACATCTGCACGGCATTGTTTTCCATCCGTGCGGTTTTGACTATTTTGACAGGTTCGGCTTCTTCTCCGATAATCTCGGTAAAAATCGGCTGTTTGGAAAAACCTGCACACCCTGCTTCGCACAACGCGCAGATAATTGATACAAGAAAAAAGAGTTTTTTCATTCGTTAGCCTCCTAAATATCTATAAGCTAATCTCTATATGCGACACGTACGGCTTTTCGGCTAAGAATTTTGAGGGAAAAAAGGAAATTTTTTGAAAAAAGTGTGAAAAATTTTCTTATGGGGTAAATTTATGGTATACTGTTTCTTTCGAGGAACAGTATTATGCCTATACACAGTACACTGATTGATAATTCCGAACATTTAAAGCTTGTTGATACGCTTAAAGAACTCATCAAGATCCCCGACATTACCCATATCGACATTGCAACAGGGTACTGGGATATTCCGGGAACACAGCTGATTGCAGCAGAACTTCGCGCATTCTTAGAGCGGTCGGCAGATACGCGGGTGCGGATTCTTATCGGGAAAGACCCGTATCTTTTTGCACAGTACAGTGCCGATGTCAAATATAAGGATGCCGACTATCCGCAGGATTTTATCAAAACCGATCTTGCCGATTTAAAGGTAAAATCTGAATACATTCCCGCTGTACAGCTTTTACTGAATTTTTGCAAGGAACAACATAAAGGACTCAATGACCCGAAAATAGAGATACGCATTTTTCGCGGTGTAAGCGAGGATGATAAGCGGCAGTTTTTCCATTCCAAGTGTTATATTTTATACGGAACCGGCATCGCATACGGGATTATCGGCAGTAGTAATTTTACCCAAAAAGGCTTACAAGAAAATTCAGAACTGGATTACCTTGAAACACACACCCAAATAATTTCGGCAAAGCCGGACGGGATAAATCTTTCAAAAGGGCATACTACATGGTTCAATGAAAAATGGGCATTAGCATCTGATTGGACACGAGCGTTTTTGGAGGAGGTCTTAAAAAAATCGGAGATAGGAATAGAAACTGAAAGGACAGAACGCCACGCGCAAGCTCACCAGGAAACGCCGTATATCGTCCTTTCTCCCTATCAAACCTATATAAAGTTTTTGATTGATCAATTTGATGAAGTAATAAACGGCGATGGAACAATCAATCCGGATTCCTATATTCCCCACGATCCGGACTTCAAACAGCTTACCTATCAAAATCACGCAGTGAACCAAGGCTTTTCAATTATGAAGCGGCATCATGGGTTTATCCTTGCCGATGTTGTCGGGCTTGGCAAAACATTTACTGCATTGATGATTGTAAAGCGGCATCTTTTAGAGACAAACTTTGCTCATCCGGTACTCATTATTACCCCTCCGGCAATTAAACAAAGCTGGACTGATTCAATCAACTATTTTGACAAAAACGAAGTTCCTCAGAACAAAATTGTACGGCGTATTAACCTTACTACAATCGGGCATCTTGATGACAGCGGCGAGAGTGATGACTATGTTGATGGACATGATTTTGATTTAGTAGTAAAAAAACAACAATACAGCATGATTGTCGTTGACGAAAGCCATCGCTTTAGAAATAACGATACCCTTATGTACCGAAAGCTTGATACCTTAATAGGAAACATACAGCCTCAGCCTTATGTAATGCTTCTTTCGGCAACTCCGCAAAATAATGCTCCGTATGATTTACGGAATCAGATTTATTTGTTCCAGCGCGAACATAAAAATGCAACCCTGTGCAATCTTGGTACATTCGGAAACGATCTAGAAGGTTACTTTGCAGAAAAGCAAGACCGTTATAAAAAATATATTCAGCTCTATAAAATAATCAATGGAAAAAAAATCCGTAAAACAAAAGAAGAATTAGAAGAAGATACTAAAAATCTTATTGAGGATAATAAAGATATACGTAAACATATTGTTGAGCCGCTCATCATCAGACGGACACGAACAGATATTGAAAAAAACTATCAAGATGATATGAAGACGCAAAATTTGCAGTTTCCTCAAATACACAAACCTATAGAAATCCCTTATGAGATGAAAGGAGCGTTGGAGCAGCTTTTTAACACAACCATCAATATTATTGCACCGCAGGTTAGTCATATTGAGATGGACGAAGCAGGAAATCAACTACTTGATCTCGGAACGGAAGCTGGCAAAGACGGACTTGGCTATTATCGCTACCGTACTATTGAATTTCTGAAAAGCGATGAGCATCGGGCATTATATGAGTTCAGAAACTTAACGGTTAGCAATACTGCAGACCGGCTTGCACAGTTGATGGAAATATTTTTGGTTAAACGACTTGAAAGTAGCCAAGCAGCTTTTAAGGAATCGCTCCATAATCTCTTCCGCTACACAGAAAATATGATTAAAATGTGGGAAGTAGACCGTATTTTTATTTGTCCTGATATAGATGTAAATAAAGAACTCTCCGATGGTGCCATGCAAAAACAGGGCGGATTTGAGCAGTGTCTTAATATACTTGCCGATAAAGCAAAAAAAGCAAACAAAAAAGATTCCGGGTATGGCGATACCGGCAGCAATCGAGAATATAAAAGAACTGATTTTGATGAAAGTTATATTATTCTGCTCCGTAATGATTTACATCTTATCGCAGATTTATGCAGCAAATGGGATAAACAAACATCAGACCCGAAAATGAGTACATTCATTTTTGAAACGGCGAATCAGTTTTTGAAAAAAAGT
Organism: Treponema medium; assembly: GCF_017161265.1. Taxonomy (NCBI): domain Bacteria; kingdom Pseudomonadati; phylum Spirochaetota; class Spirochaetia; order Treponematales; family Treponemataceae; genus Treponema; species Treponema medium. Next base: position 1,084,272 of record NZ_CP031393.1, read on the forward strand.
AGAAATAAAAACCGAAAGCTCATTATTTTTACCGAATGCATTGCAACACAAAGGGCATTGGTCCAAAAATTAGGCGAAATGCCGATACCACAGTGTAATGTCCTTTCAATCACTGCGGCAAATCGTGATAAAATGAAAGATGTCATTGCTGCAAACTTTGATGCAAATTACAAAGGTGAACAGCGGGATGACTATCAGATACTGATTACCACCGATGTCCTATCGGAAGGGGTAAACTTACATCGTGCGAATTCAATCCTCAATTATGATTCTCCGTGGAATGCGACACGTCTTATGCAACGGCTTGGACGAATTAACCGTATCGGTACGGACGCAAAAACAATATGGAATTATAATTTTTATCCTTCTACATTAGGCGATGCACATATCAATATTAAAAATAGAACATATATAAAATTGCAAGCTTTTCATGAGTTATTTGGCGAAGATTCTCAAATTTATTCAAAAAAAGAACAGGTTAGACATTTCCCACCGTCACTATCCACAATAGACGATGATGAAGAAAGTCCAATTATGCCATTTATCGCAGAATTACAGGTATTTCAAAAAGAACATCCGGAGGAGTATGCTCGGCTAAAAGCTATAAACAATCTTGTTATTTCTTCTATAACGACGGGAGAACACGGTTCTTTTTCCGCCGTACATGAGCATACTGACCGGAAAAGTACTACACAATCTTTCTTGTATCTTGCTTCTCAAAATGAAGCAGTAAAACAAGTGAGCCAACTGGAGTTTTTTGAGGCATTAAAACCGCTTATACAATTTGATACAGTACAGACCAATATAAATAGAGACACACTAAAGGATCTCCAGGAAGCAATTATGGAATGCTATAAAAAAGATAAGCAAAATGCAGCATTGATTATTCGGGGCAGAAAAAACAAGCAGAACAAAGAGATAACACAAGCGAGAAGTAAAATCCAAACATTATACACAGGGAGTAAGTCTACTAAATTGCGTAACATGCTCGATGTCATTTCTGATGCACTTATGCACCATAATTCAACATTAGCAAAAAAAGTATTAAAAGCAGATTTTGACGATGATGGGCTGTTTGATAATAAGGAAGCAGCCATTACAGAACTCTATCAATTAGCATGTCAACATACCGATCAAACAGACGCAAATGCAGCGCTTTCAATAGCGCTTATCACGGAATAACGAGAAGGAAGAACGAGTATGATAAAACAAAAAGATGAAATAATTATTTATAATACTGAAGATGGTAAAACCAATGTAAAATTATACGCGCAAGATGGTATGATATGGATGAATCAGCAACAGATTGCTTTACTTTTTGAGAGTTCTAAACAAAATATCAGTTTACATATTGCAAATATTTTCAATGATAAAGAACTGGATGAAAAATCAGTTGTCAAGAATTACTTGACAACTGCCTCTGACGGCAAAAACTATGAAATTACCTATTATGCGCTGCCTATGATTTTAGCTATTGGTTTTAGAGTTCGCAGTAAACGCGGCACACAATTCAGGATGTGGGCAAATCAAAATTTGACTGAATTTTTACATAAAGGTTTTGTAATGGATGATGATCGCCTTAAAAATCCGGATGGAAGACCTGATTATTTTGACGAACTGCTAGAGCGTATTCGCGATATACGAGCATCGAAAAAACGATTTTATCAAAAAGTTCGTGATTTGTTTGCTCTTTCTTCTGATTACGATAGTTCCGATAAAGCAACTCAAAACTTTTTTGCTGTTACTCAAAATAAGCTCATTTATGCAGTTACACATAAAACTGCTGCAGAACTTATTTTAAGTCGTGCTGATAGTTCAAAGCCTAATATGGCACTAACGAGCTGGAAAGGATCTATAGTGAGAAAACAAGATATCTATATTTCAAAAAACTATCTTACAAAGGATGAGCTTGATATCTTAAATCGAATTGTCATTATTTTCTTAGAAACAGCAGAATTACGCGCAAAGATGCGTAAAGATTTGACAATGCTTTATTGGAAGGAGAATTTCGATAAAATTTTAGTTGATAATGGTTTCTTGTTGTTAAATGACAAAGGTATTCGTTCTCATCAACAAATGGAAAAGAAAGTTGAGGCTATATATCTTGAATTTGATGCAAAGCGCAAGACTTTTTATGCTGCTGAATCAGATAAATCGGATAGTCTTGAATTGGCGGCATTGGAAAATTTAGAAAAACAGCTAAAGGCAAAAAAATAAATAAAATTTTTTAAGGAACACACTATGATAGACTTTCGCACTATTTTTGAACAAGCTTATCCCGGGAAAGACACGATATATGAAGAGATAATCCTTCCTATTTTCAAAACAGCAAAAGATTTGCGGGAAACGACGCCGATTGTCTTAGCAGAATCCGATAAACAGACTATTTTACAAGCTTCAATCATAGCACAGATTTCAGGTACATTTCCTATAACATTTGCCGATGTAACAGTGCAGTCTTCGGTGCACTTAAAACGAAATCGAGTTAGTATTCAAAACTGTATCCGTAAAATTATGGAAGATAATACATCCGCTCTGATCTTTTTCCATTTTGCTGATAATCAAAATGAGTGGCGGGTAAGTTTTGTGCACCGAGCTGAAACCCTTAAAACCAGTACTAGTGCAAAGCGGTATACGTACCTGTGCGGAACAGGACATCCTTGCCGGACTATTGCAGAACGTTTCCAGAAGCTGGCAAAAAAAGCCGACGATAGCGATATAACCGTAGCAGATATGTTAGATGCATTCAGTGTGGAAGCGCTGAGTAAAGAATTTTTTACAGAGCTCTTTAAATGGTATAAATGGGCTTTATCGGTTGTTACATTTCCTTCCGGAGATACAACACGCGACTCAAATGGGAATTTTAACGTTAAACAATCAAAGGCAAATAATGAATTAAACATGATTCGTTTGATTACCCGGCTTATGTTTGTCTGGTTTATTAAGCAAAAAGATTTAATCCCGTCTTGGATTTTTGATGTAAATGAACTGCAAAAAGTTCTTACAGATTTTATACCAGATAGTAGAGAATCCGGTAACTACTACAATGCCATTATCCAGAATCTCTTTTTTGCAACACTGAATAAAAAAATAGAAGATCGCGCTTTTGCTGACGATACAAAAATAGCCTATAATACGCAGTTTGGGGTAAAAATATTTTATCGTGATAACAGTAAAGCGACATTTTTTAAGGAGCCAAGAGAAAAAATTATTGAACGCTTTAAGCCTGTGCCTTTTCTAAATGGAGGTCTGTTTGAATGTCTTGATGAACTAAAAGACGACGCAACTAAGACAAAAAATATAGAGTGTTTTACAGATGGATTTAGTCGTGAGCCGGAATGGATGGCTTTTATTCCCAATCAGTTATTTTGGCAAAATGATAATGACCATGAAGGATTACTGCATCTTTTTCATCGATATAATTTTACTGTTGAAGAAAATACTCAAAACGATGTACAAATTGCGCTCGATCCTGAGTTACTTGGGAAGGTATTCGAAAATCTTTTAGGAACCTATAATCCTGAAACGCGCGACACAGCACGAAAAGCTTCTGGTTCATTCTATACACCTCGTGAAATTGTTGATTTTATGATAGATGAATCGCTCAAGCACTATCTTTTACATACCGTAACAGGAATCACACCTGAGCAAATTGATACATTATTTAATGATGAAATCGAACATTATGACTACGCTAATCAAAATAGTATTGTACAGGCTATTAAAAAGGTTAAGATATTAGATCCTGCATGTGGTTCTGGAGCTTTTCCTATGAGTGCGCTTCATAAAATAGTGCATATTATTAAAAAGTGTAACGGTAGCCATGAGTCTCAACAATCTGTTTATCAACTAAAATTAACTTTAATTGAGCAATGTCTTTATGGTATCGATATTCAACCGATTGCTGTGCAGATTTGTAAACTCAGATTCTTTATCAGCCTTATCTGTGAACAAGAAAAGAATAATAGTGCAGAAGATAATTATGGTATTAGCCATCTTCCAAATCTTGAAACCAAATTTGTTGCTGCAGACACTTTAATCGGATTAAGACAAGAAGATGCACAGTATCTTGATATTGTTAATACTTCGCTTTCTCAACTGAAAAATGAACTGGCATACATTAGAACACAGCATTTTAAAGCATCTACTGCAAAAGAAAAGTATGAATGTAGGGAACAAGATAGAAAAAAACGTCAAGAAATTATAGATATGCTTGCAACACAGTTTTTAAGTATAAATCCGATACTGGTTCAAACACTCGAACGTGATATAAAAATTATCGAAGTGAAGATTAAAGACCTTCCAGTTATTATGGTTGACGCACAAATGGAACAAAGTCTTTTCGATTCAGCACCTACAACATTATTTCAAAAAGATAAAAATGAGGAAGAACGAGAGAATTTGAAAAAGCTATTAAAAGATAAACGAAAACAATTAGCAGATGCAAAAACTAAGAAATCTCTTGATAAATCTACAGATCACGAGTTACGAGAGCGTGCTGTATGGAATCCATATAATCAGAATGCTGTAAGTTCTTTTTTTGACGCTGATTGGATGTTCAATGTTAAAGATGGCTTTGATATTGTGATTGGGAACCCGCCCTATATATCAACAAAAGGTATTTCTACAGATACAAAAAAGAAATATGAATCAGAGTTTGGATTTAGCGATGATACATATAATCTTTTTACATATAAAGGTTTAGAACTAACAAAAGAAAATGGGTCATTGAATTACATTATTCCAAAAACATTTTGGACTACTCAAACAAAACGAAATATGCGTAATTTAATTCTTGATAAAAATATTCAATACGTCTTTGATACCGCCAATCCATTTGAGACTGTTCTTGTTGATACGTGCATTATTCAAATTTCGAATACTCAGTTTGAAAAATCAAATACTATTAAGTTTCTTGACGGATCTGAAAATTTGCACAAGCCAATAATATTTGAACCTGTTCTGCAAGAAGTATATAGAAACACCCAAAATATGGTTATTTTTAAACCTACAGAGAAAAACTTAAAAATCTGGCAATTATATGGAGCCAGAGTAAAGGAACTTTATGATCGATGGTGGAATAAAATTGAGACCAGTAAAAAAATTTCAGAAAATGCAGTTGAATTGAAAAAATATCGCGAAAGCTTAAAACCTGGTGATATAGCGCTTCTTGGATGTCTGACAGAGGGCGGTCAAGGGCTTGCTACTGGAAACAATGGTAAATACATTGCTATACGAAAAAATTCAAAGTGGGCTGCCAATGTTCTAAATAGCAGACCTAAAAAGTTAATAGCAGCGATGGAAGCTGAACCACAATTGGCAAAAGAATTAGGCAATATAAACAATATTAAAGAATATTTAGCATCACTTTCTGAAACTGAAATAGCAGAACAATTTGATTCAATAAAAGAAAAATATGGACGTGATATTTTTGGGCAGGGCTATATCTATAAGCTTATCGATGATGCTGAAATTGCAGATGTTGAAACACTTACAGATGACGAAAAAGAAAATGGAATTGATACAAAAAAGCCGTTCTATGTTCCATACGACAAGGGAGATAAAGATGGAAATCGTTGGTACTTGGAAACACCTTTTGCAATTGCTTGGTCTAAAGAAAATGTCCAATTTTTGAAGACTAATTCAGGCAAAAAAGGTGTCGGAATGCCCGTCGTTAGAAATCCTCAGTTTAATTTTAAGGAGGGATTTTGTTGGACTGACATTAATACAACTTTTTTAAAATGCAGACTGAAAACAAAGAGTATAAATGATGTAAAAAGTATGAGTATGTATGGACTACTTGATAGTGTTCCGGAATATTTTATTATCAGTGTTATTAATTCAACTTTTATGAGCAATTATGTAGATGTTTTTATAAATAATACACAAACATTTCAAATTAATGATGCAAGGCAAATTCCTCTTGTAATTCCAAATAATAAACAGTTATTACAGTTCAAGTATATCTATGAGAAAGCAATTGAAATAAAAAGAGACCAGTTTTTATCCGGACTATCTGTATATGCTTCTGAAAAGATGTTAATTCCTATTCAACAACAACTTGATAAACTAGTTGAAGAATTATATTGCATATAAAGTATTAATGAATGTATTAATCTGCTTTTCAATTTCTTCGAGAGAGTTATTTTCCTCAAAGGATATACCAGATACCACGGACTTTTTTAAGTCTATAGCTTCCTGAAAGATTTTAGATATCATTTTTAAACTTTCTTTAGTCGGTATAATAATAGGAATCTGCTTGATATCGTTTATTTGAATATTCACAGTGCAATTTATAAATTCTCGATAATAATCGAATATAAAGTCGGAATTCAAGATACATACAAGATAATAATTCGGAATATTTTTTAATAAAGTACTTAATGACATTGAGCCGACATCATTGACCGATGCAGATTTCATTTTAACTTTGAGTAATCTTGCTTTAGGATTTAGAACGTTATTCCAACAAAATCCCTCCTTAAAGAAGAACGTATATCCTTGATATCGTGCTTTAATATCAGTCTTCAAAAATTGGAGGATATTTTAGGTCTAATAAATACCTCGTATCCATGTATCATTTTCTTTTTTTTCCGGCAATCTAATTTCAGTATAAGCCAAATAGCGATATAGCGTACCTTTTGCAACACCAATTATTTCGGCAATTATCGGAATACTTACACCGTTATTATATTGTCTTAAAATAAAGTTATGGTTTTGCAAACATTTTTTATTGAGATGAACATTTCTTGATCCTGTTTTTCTTCCTAATATTACTCCTTCTGCTTTTCGCAGTTTTAACGCCTCTTTTGTCCGTTGGCTAATCAAATTCCGTTCTATTTCTGCACTCAAACCAAACGCAAATGCAAGAACTTTACTTTGTATGTCATCCCCAAGGCGATAGTTGTCTTTAATCGTCCATACCCTGCATTCTTTTTTCATACAGATATTGAGGATTTCCATGATCATAAACAAATTACGTCCAAGACGAGAAAGCTCAGCGCAAATGATTAAATCATCTTTTTTGATTATCCTTAAAAGTTCCCCCAGCTTACGCTTATCATAATTTTTTGTTCCGCTAATAGTTTCTTCAATCCATCCGTCTACACTCAACTTTTCCTGTTTACAAAAATTGGTAATTTCAAATTTCTGATTTTCAATCGTCTGCTTATCCGTACTTACTCTGATATACCCGTATGTCATACTGCTTCTCCAATCAAGTAATATAAACGCCAGTATATCAGTTTTCATTTCAATTGCGTCGGGGTGTTGATTTTTTTATCTTTAAGCTTATAGTTTAATAGAGGAATTCCCCACTGATAAGAGGGTATATTATGTCGATACCAGTCTTAAAATATTATGATGCAAAAATCGAGTCAAAAAAAAGGGTAACATTGCGAAACGCTTCCTACGAATACTTCCATGTAGAAGAATATGATGATGGCAGAATATTGCTTGAACCGCGAGAACTTACAAAACCTTTTCAAGTTTCAGTAAATACTCTAAAAATGATGGATACAAGCATGGAAAATTTCAATAAAAGCCTTGTTTCTGAACCTATTGACATTTCTACCTATGGGGACATTGAGTAATGTTTAATTTCAGAATGATAAAAAGGATGCGTATTAGAAGGTAATGCTTTCAAGTACGGACAAGGAAAATCAGGAGAGCACTTAACATTCGTTCCGCCTGCGTTTATGACTCTGCCGACAGCGTAAGCATAAAGCGAAGTTGCTGTGAAACATACGGTGCTGTACAGGCTCTTTAAGCAACTTTCGAGACAAAACAAATATAACGTTGAAGCAGGTGTTAGTTTACTGAACTTCTATAATCTTTACGGATAAACGGCTCTTGTTTCTCTTCTGATAATAAAATCTTATATTTTGCCGGCTGCCGGTATGCGTTACCATGAACTTCTCTACTTCTATACTTTCTTAATTCCTCTATATCAAAAGTTGCTATATATATTCCTTCTTCTTCCCCGGCTTCTATTATTAATGTATCTCGCGAATATGGTTCATCAATATTATAGGCAATACCGTCAAATGCTGTAGAATGACCATTACAATCAGGTTTCCCTTTTGGATAATTAACAGTTGCAATGCCAACCATATTTTCAAATGCTCTTGCTCTTAATTGTGAAATCCTATTAATTTCCATTGGACAGGCATTCGGTACAAGTATTATTTCTGCACCTTTGAGCATGAGTATTCGTGCACTCTCAGGAAATTCCCTATCATAACAAATCATTGAACCTATTTTTACACAACCATGCTCTGCATCTAATACAGATACATAAAAATCATTACCGGGCATTAACGTTTTTTCATTTCCAAAAGAACATGTATGTACTTTTGCATAGGTATATAGTTCTTTGCCAAATCTATCAAACAGACATATACTGTTTCTTGGTAATGGCTCATACTTTTCAAGAAATGTTATACCGATAGCCATTTGTAATTCTTTCGCTAAATCCGAGAATGAACGTATAAACGTATCATTCTTACTAATTGCTTTACTCTGTAATTCATTGACAGATTCAGGTATTTCGTAACCAATACTCCACATTTCAGGAAATAATGCTATATCTGCCCCAATATTTTTTGCCTTGCGACAAGCTGATATACCGATATGCATATTTTCAACAAGAGATGTCCCCGGCATTAATTGTAGTAAAGCTATTTTCATTTTAGACATTTATTTTTCCTTATTGTATTACATCTTTAAGAACCTTCTTATTTCTACCTCGAAAGTTGTATCCATAACTCTCACTACCGCCTGTAAGGTGATCTCACCGGCTTTGCTGCATCGCGGATGGTCCAGTCTTCAAGTGCCTCATCAGAAATGCGGGGCATAAAGCGTTTTTGTTTTACTGTTTTCATAGAAGAGCCTGCACCAACCGATTCGTTCCACCAATCATATAAATACACATTTGTTTTTACGCCTAAAAAATTATAGTCTTTCTCAAGAGAAATAAAGCCGATGGGATCATATTCATAAAATTTCAACTTTGCATCAGCCGTATTCGGGTGTGTTTCATAAGGTAACCAGTTTCGCGGAATATAATTGTTTCCAATTATTTTTTTGTAATCGCTCGGCATTCCATACGGGTAAAGCAGCTTCGTATTGGTATCCACCGCCCACATTAAATTGTTAAGGTAATTTTCAAAATGCCCACCCTTCGCTGCATAAGCCGTAAATTTAAAGAAAATGAAACGTTTGAGCATTTCCGCTTCAGCTGGGTCATCATACAGGGGGAGAGCAAAGGGATGAACCCCTTCTATGCGATAATAGGTTACGTCGTTTAGCTTATTAGTGATGCTGAAAAAAACGGGAGTGCCGGGAACTTCTTCTTCATGGTAGCGATATGTTTTGTCATCCCGTCCCCAACCGTCATCAGGATTGCAAGGTTCCCATTGAAAATCGGAATTAAACAACACTTCAACTGCCGGAGCGGAACCCTTTGAAGGGTTGGTAATTTTTGCCATGTGGATAAAAAATTCGCCCAGCTGTGCTTTTTCATAAATGCAATTAGGGTTATTGGGGTCGGGCATAGCCGTATTTTCCGTCTGCGCAAAAAGAAAAGAACTGAAAAATATAAGATAGCTAAAAAAAACGATGCGATTTAGTTTCATAGATGAACCTCGCTTGAAAGAGATAGGCTGGCGAGCCATTCCTATAAAGTAATCTGAGAAAGGCCTCTGAAAAGTGGTTCCGTAGAGCCTTTCTATTGTATAAGCTTTATTAAAGCGTAAAAAATAGAATACTGTCAAGAATTGTATTGAACCGCTACGCGCGGTTATATGATGAGCCGATGTCGAGTTCTTTCCGGTATTTTGCGACGGTACGGCGGGCAACGGAAATACCGTATTTCTCCTGCAATAAGTCGGAAATTTTTTGATCAGAAAGCTTTACCCCTTTTGCAGCGTTTTCGAGCAGCAGTTCTTTAATACAATCCTTAACCCCTTCCCTCGTCGCAGGAGTACCGGACGAAGCGGAAACATCGGCTTGCGAAGAAGCTGCAGACTGCAAAGGAGTACCGGACTGTGGCTGCACCGCTATGGCATTGGTAAAAAAATATTGTATTTCAAAGGTACCCCATTGGCATTGTACATATTTTCCGGCAACCGTCCTCGATACGGTAGATTCATGGATATCCAGTTCTTTTGCTATCTGCTGTTGAGTAAGCGGCGCCAATCGCCGTTTATCTCCGGTTAAAAAGAATGCTTCTTGCGCCGAAACTATTTTGCGCAGTACATCGATAATTGTTTTCTCCCGCTGGTTCAAACTTCCAATAAAAGCTTTTGCCTTTTGAATCTGTTCTTTTATATAGTTTTTAGCAGTGGTATCTTTCGCATGGCTTATTAAGTCCTGAAATTCAGATGAAACGGTAAGAAGCGGTACTTCAAGATTATTTATTTTTACGGTAAATTCTTGATCGTTCCGTTCGATGAAGGCTGTTGGTATAATATACTCATTGGGTGCTATATCAGCAGCGAGCGTTCTTCCGGGAAAAGGATGTAACGAAGCAATCAATGCAAGGATATCCTCTGCATTTTCTTGTGTCAGTTTATAAGGGATGTCCGCATTCTCATTGACCGCACGAACAAGGGAGTACGGACGGGCTTTTTCTAAATAAGAAAAATGATTTGCTAAGATATCGATAGTATAGGCATACACAGGGTCGATTTTCGTCTTATCATGGAATAATATTTTTGCTTGCACCAAAAGCGATTGCTTAAAATCTTGCGTTGCACACCCGATAGGATCAAGTTGTCGGACGATCGATAATGCGTGCGATATTTTATGCCGCGTCAAAGCGAGATCTTTCTCATTTTCTTTTTTTAAGAGTTCCGTTTTAAAAAGTTCGTTTAGCGGGACGACATGGAAACCGTCATTCGTTAAATTCTCGATAATCCGTTCGGCAAAAGAGGATGTAAGCGGATCGAGCTTGAGAACAAACAGTTGCTCCAAAAGATGACTTTGCAAGCTTTGCCGCTGAGGCGCTGGAATGTTCTCCAAAAAAGTCTGGAACGCATCGCTTGCTTCTGCTGAAAACGCTGACGGGATTCGGTCGTTGTGGTAATATGTCTCTTTCCAGTCAATTTGTTTTGCTTGACCTTTTTGCGGTAGAGATGTTTGTTGTGTTCCGCGGATGGGTTCCAAGGCAGGATTTTCTGCAAGCTCTTCCGCAATTCTTTCACGGAGTTCGATAGCCGGCATTGCCAGTATATCTAATGATTGGATCTGACTTTGACTCATCCGCTGCTCAAGCCGTTGCCCGAGCGTTTGCCCCATCTGCTGCATAGTTACCGCCCTATCCGGAAAGCACACCCGATTGAGCAGGTACAACCACGTAGAGAAGTGCCTGCAGAATTGGGTGGTGTATAGAAAGAGGGTTTAGTTGAGGTGATACCGTTATAAACGATACTGTTGCCTTCTATTGAAATACAATATTGATAAAAAAGATTACAGAATACTGCAAAGAACGGCAGACAGTTCCACTGTAATCGGATATTGCCGTGCATCGCCCAGCCGCCGCCCAGAATATCGACGAATCGCATATTACGTTCATGGTGAATATCTTCTGCAAAAGCCATAATGCCGGCAGTAAGGTGAAAATCCGATAAAAGCGTTAGTTTATGCGGGAGTGTTGCTTCAAAACCGACTCCTATTGCCGGTATCATTATTTGCTGTTGATATGATACTGCTGGGCCGTTATGCGGTACTTTAGGTAATGCTTTAGACCATGGTTCATACGTTCCGTTCGGCCTTATTTTTGCATATTGCAGATAGCCGCCGTAGGAATGCCAGCTGATTGTTGAGTAGTAAAAACTGAGCATTGGTTCTACCGTGAATAGAACACCGGCACTCCGCATTGCAGCAGTTTGCGGCATCGGTAACTGTAAACCGAGTTTTGCTGCCCAGCTTAATCCACCCATAATCGTACAGTTATGTTCGGAAAATTTTGTTATACCTGTCTGCGGAGGTGTTGCTTGTATACCTTCAAAGTCCGAATCAGTCATAGGAGCCGTAGACATCGGCTGCATAAACGAAATATTTCCTTCGATGTGAATGCCTTTAGGGAAATATACGCCGCCGTAAATCGTATAAGAAGCCGAGGGGGTAAGCGGCCATTTCAGATCGCTTAAGATTAGCTCGTAATCGCAGACATATTCGCGGCTTTCGGCAATCATAGTGTTTACCGAAAAAGCGATAAATCCGCTTACCGGGAACTTTTTTATCTTTTCAGCGGTATCAAAAGATTTTACATCCTGCGCGAAAAGATTTTGTGATAAGAGGAAAAAAATGATAAAAAATACTGAAAAAAAGCGACACAACGGCTGCATAGCGAAACTATAGCTTTAATTTGTAATCTACTCAATATCTCAAATGCAATGCTATTGATAGATTTTTTTGCTTTTCAACTTTAGGAGAGATCGGGCAGGGGGGATTTGAACCCCCGACTTCTTGGTCCCGAACCAAGCGCGCTACCCCTGCGCTACTGCCCGTTTGTGTGATTATATCTTAACGATTATAAAAATAAAAGCTCACCACTTGCGCGGTGAGCTTCTTCGGGAGCGACGGGGCTCGAACCCGCGATCTCCGGCGTGACAGGCCAGCGCGATAACCAGCTTCGCTACGCCCCCGTAATGGCGGTAATAATATACTTATTGGAATAAAAAGTCAAGAGGAAAATTGCAAATTTTTTCTCCGAAGCCCCTCCAATCATAAAAACAGTCGAACCAACATTGAAATACCGATAAAATTGATTGCCGTGATAATAAGGGTAAGCTCTATCACAAACCGCTTTTTAAACAAAGACAACAGCATAAAGAGGTTTTTTATATCCATCATCGGGCCGTATACTAAAAAACCGAGAATTGAACCGAAGGAAAATCTGTTTAAAAAGCTGCGGGCGATAAAGGCGTCGGAAGTAGAGCAAGCGGAAAATACAAAAGCAAAAAGCATCATCACAAGAAGCGAACCTGCCGTACTGCTGCTTGTGATGCTGAAAAACTCCTGAGGCACGACCGCGCGTATCAGGGCGGTGATAAAAGCGCCGAAGATTAAAAAAGGACCTGTGGTAAAAAATTCCGAACAGGTGTGCATCAGCAGCGTGTATACTTTTGCTTGCAGCCATTGTGCTTTGCTTTTTGCAGCGGTGCCCTCGAAATTGTCCGATTGAGCTTCGCTGCGGCTGTTTTGTGTCCTTGTTCTGCCTGTTGCAAGGCGAAACGCAGCAGCACCGCCAAGGGAATGCGGCTGCGCGGCCGGCTCCCTATCAAAATCTTCCTTTAAATATTTTTCTTCGGGGTAAAATAGCAGTAAAAGCCCAATTCCGAATGCAATCAGTAAACCGAAGTACAGCCGGTAGAACGCCACAGATGGCTGTTGTGGGAACGCGTACAGGGTCGAGACAATCGAAATAGGGTTGACGATGGGGGACGCAAGCATAAAAGTAACCGCGATTGGCATCGCGACGCCTTTTTTAATCAGGCTGCGCATCAATGGAACTGCCGCACATTCGCAAACGGGGAACAACGCTCCGGCAAAGAGCGCCGTTAAAAAGCCGATCCCGTATTTTTTAGGAAAAAGCTTGATAAGCAGCCGGTCGGGAACAAAAGCATATAGCGCCGAGGATAAAAGCGCTCCCAGCAGCATGAACGGCACCGCTTGCAGCACGATACCGGTAAATACCGTATGTACGGTAGAAAAAAATGCCTGCATATAAGCTCTTGCTATAGCCCGTAATAATACAGGCAGGTGTCGAGATTGCCGCTTTTTAACGGCCGCTTTTTGAGCGTAATGCCTGCATGCAGGAATATGTCTGCAAAAGCCGGTTTGTCGGTAATAAAACCTAAACGCCAGTTGTCAAACTCGTGCGGAATGGACGTCATTTTTTCGTAGAGCGCAGTTGCTTCCTGTTCATCCCCGAGGCGGTCTCCGTAAGGCGGATTGGAAAGGAGCACTCCTTCGGGATACGGCGCAGCCAACTCACTAAAATCAGCTTGGATAAATTCGGGGCGCGGGATACGGTTATCTTTTCCAATCCGCTGCAACGCTTTACCTGCAAGCATACAGGCGCGCTCCGCATTGGTTTGAGCAAGCCGTACCGCCTCAGGATCGTTGTCGGAACCGCTCACCCGTACCAAGCAATCCGTGCGGATATTGAGCGCACCGCGCCGGCGTTCTTCTTCAATAAGCTGCCGGTCTTTTTTAGATGAATAACAGGAAAAGGTTTCAAAGGCAAAGCTGCGGCCGATTCCGGGGGGGATATTATAGGCATACAATGCCGCTTCAATCGGGATGGTACCCGACCCGCAAAAAGCATCGTGCAGCGGCAGCTTCCGTTTCCATTGCATACATTGCAACAGAACAGCCGCCAGCGTTTCCCTCATCGGCGCAGTGCCTCCGCTTAATCGGTATCCCCGCCGGTGCAGCGGTTCTCCCGAAAGGTCAAGCAGCAGATACACGCGGTTATGTTCTATATATATGCGTATGCTGTACTCCCTTCCCGTTTCCGGTAATACATCCATCTTCCATGCGGAACAGAGCGCGGTGCATACCGCCTTATGAACAGCCCGCTGCACTGCATGTTCGGAAGCGAGTTTACTCTTAAAGGTTCTCACCTTGTCTACCGTTATCTTGGAATCTTTGGGAAAAAAACGCTGCCAATCTACTGCGGCAACGGTGTCATACAGGGTATCGAAGTTATCAGCGGCAAATTCTTTAAGGACGAGATAGAGCCTGTCCGCAGTGCGGAGGTAAAAGTTCGCACGCATAATGCTTACGACTTCCGGCTCCTTCAGTGTAGGGGTAAAAAAAACACGTCCCGGCAATCGGTTAACCGGTTTAAAGTCTAACAGTTTTAATTCATTTGAAAGGATCGGCTCGGCGCCGACTGCGCAAAGCGCTAAAAATTCGAGCATGAAAGGACTATACTCATTTTTTTCAGTTTATACAATTGACTAAGGGTAAAATCCCTGAGGTGCTTTTGTAGGGAAGAATGCAGAAAGCAAAGAGCCGGTAGGTGAATGCTTATCGGCTCTTTTTTGTGTCTACAGGGGCGCGGGTAGTTTAGTTTTTTTGGGGAATTCATAACTTCTGAATTAGCTCAAGGCTTCTACTTCCTGTACGGTTAAGCCAGTTCCTTCTGCTATTTTGGCAATATCAATGCCGAGTCTTTTAAATGCTACAGCAGTTTCACGAGCTTTTTGGTAAGAACCTTGTTCAATACCCTGCTCGATACCCTGCTCGATACCTTGTTCAATACCCTGTTCAACACCTTGGGCAAAAGCTATTTCTCGTTCTTCGGCTCGTTGCACTGCTATATCTGTTTCATAATCATATTCAGCAAGTAACATATTCAACACCTCCTTGGTCTTACGTTTGAGATACTCTTTCAAAATATTATTTGCTATGCATTCCTCGATCGCTTTTTCAAAACCGTTTAGCGGATCTAGCTCTTTCCATTTTCTGACTGTTTCCACAAATATGCTGTATTCTTTCATAGTTTGACAGTTTGCCAACACCGGATGTTTATCTTGCTGATTAATGTTTATTACCTGAACGGTCAATTCAAGATTTACTTCTCCTGCCTTTTCTATAAAAGCATCTGATAGTTTTAATGTTGTATCACATAAATACGGTTCTGCCCCATTGTAAAAGACGTAGAATTCCGGCGTTGGAATGTTTAAAAGCTTCCGGCTGTATTTTTCTTTTGATTCAAAAAGCGTTTCATACAGGCGACTGACATACTCAAGACAGCGGAGAGGCATATTGGGATTTATGGTTGATTGATGCTCTGCGAGCACGATAATCTTATTATCAACGAGATAGGATACATCATTATAGAATGCCATATAAAGAACTTGATCGAGTCTGACTATTTTTAGTTGTGCTGTATCTTTAAGTATTGTTCCGTGTAAGGCATTATACAGCGATAAAAAGTTTTCTTTTGCCTTTTCGTCTTCACTGAAAAGATCTACAAAGACGGAATCTTTGTATTTTCTGTTTACCGTACTCATAGCTGCTTCCCTCTTACGGGTTCTATTATAGCATGGATGTGAGCATTTTGAAAGCTTCCGGTAGGCGCTTTTATATGATCGACACAGTGATTCGTGCTCCATAAGATGGAGTTTGAGCTAAAAAAGGAAACTCAACATAGTCCGATACAGAGAGCTATGGGGTGTTACGTCTTCCGTGTATGAATAATAATTGTAGAATTATGAATTAACACTACCTATTACAGACAAAAAAAGCCTGCTCCGCGTAGTGCGGAACAGGCTTTTAAGTTTAGCTATAAGGCTAAATACGGCTTAGTAGCTAACTTTAAGTGAAAGAACAAAACGACCTCTGTGTTCGCTGTCGATAACAGAAGCTTTGATAATACCATTATGAGTATCAGTATTAATTTTGCCATGACTCCATTTTGCCGTTACTTCAACCTTTTCAACAGGGCTGTAAGTTACACCAAGGTTATAAGCAAGACCAACAGCTTGAGTACCATGGTCGGTTTCAAGCCAAAGATTTGCGAACGGCTTTATCCACATAGAATCGTTGATATTAACCGTATATGCACCCCAAACCTTTGCAAAGAACGGGAATTTATGAGCCTTATCAAGCAGTTTATACATACCGACATAGACACCTGCATCCAAGCCTTCTACTAAGTTGGTTGCATCTTCTTTATCGCCCTTTGTTGCAAACTGTGCAAACACTGCCATATCTGTACGGTTATCAGCAGGGAGACCGCTTAAACTCTTTCCAATAGGTGTACCAGCTGAACCAACATACACACCGGCGCCTACCCATTTGTATTCAGCAGTAAAGACAGTATCCCAATCAAATGCTTTTTTATCAAACACATACTTACCATCAAAGCCAGCCTTTAACTTTAATCCATCCACCGGTTCTGAGGTTACTTCAAAACCGAGATTAAGAAGACCATCATCAACCTTTTTGTACTGTTTGCCAAATGTAGAGTTAACGGTAAGGGCAAATGCAAGCATTTTATCAAGCGGCTTCATAGAAAAATCAAAGCCGATTCCGTAATGATATACCGTGACATCTCCCTTCTTTGTAGCGGTAAAATAATAGTCACCTGCTGGCGGGAACCACAAAGGATCTCCATTCCATGTGCCCTTACCACCACCTTGTAGCCATGCCCAAAATCCTGTTGAAGGATCGTATATGTATATATACTCACCTTCTTCCAATCTAGTGCTTCCATCAAAATGTTTCATATGCTGGATTGCGGACGGATCATCAGGAGCCCAGTTGCTGCTGGAACCAAGTTTTAAACCGACATCCAAGTCCATAAAGTCCTTGTTTGCATAGCCGATCTTTGTACCATAGCCACCAAATGAGGGTTTAAATCTATAGTCTTCTGGCATATACAGGTCAGTATCAGCAGGTTCCCATATTTCAGCATAGTTTGACGCAAAGCTCGGTTTATTAAAAACAGTTACATAAGCGCCGTAGATAACCAATTTAGCTGCAAGACTATCTACTTTCCCGTCCATAGTAAAATGTCCGCCGCTGTCTTTTTCGCTGACAAGATTCAGAGCCACATTCTTTAAGGTGATTTCGCCGTATACGGGTACATCGTTCTTGGTAGAAGTTTTATTAGCCTTCGCGAGAAGCGGGAAGTTTACACCCCAAGACGCTTCGTTTTTAAATCCGTTCTTAAAATCCGGGTTAGTCTTTGAGCCAAGGTCAAATCCCCAGCTTAATGTTGCGTCGGCTTCAATATCGACGCTTGGCTCTACAGTTGTAGCACCTTCTGCCCACACAAAAGTAGCAGCAAAAAGAATAGTCAAGCTTACGAGTAGATATTTTTTCATAATGAAAAATACCTCCTTTAATACTTTTTTGGCCAAAGCGTAACACGCTTTTTAGCGACCAACTTTAATTAGATATATGCTATAAGATTTTTTTTCATTTGTCAATCATTAATTTTGTAACTTTTTTGCTTTTTTTTTGTTACAGAAAACCTCTCTTCCATATAATGGCTGTAGGGATAAAGGAGTACATGGGGCTGTATTGTTATGGATAATATAGCAGTCTGAAATGCTGAGGTGTTTATAATTAATGATTCCGTCGCCGCATATTGCCCAGTATCATACTCCAGCTGCCGTATCTATCAATCGAACTGAAAGCGCTCTGTTTTCCACTCCTTAATAGTACGTGCTTGTTCATTGAAGTCTGCACCAATCAGCACAATCTTCTTTCTGTCTGTCTTGTACTGTGCGGCATAGTTTTTCTCTTTTATCTGTGCGAGCGCATCTTCTGCGCTACCATTGCTGCTGAGCTTAAATTCAAAAATATAGATGCTATCCGCGGTAGTAATTACGCAATCACTACGACCGGTTGAGCAGTGGACTTCCGTCTGTACGAACTGTCCCATCAGCGTAAACACGAGATACACAGCAGTCTGATAATTCTGCTCCCGCAGTTTCAGGTTTTCTTCAGTGAAGTTGTCATAAGAAATACCGGCTATGATCGACTGAAGCCGTTCCATAAAGCCGTTTACATCGCCCTTGCGGATATCTTCCGCAAACCGCCATATCGACTTTCCTGTTTCATCAGGTTGAACCGATGAATATGCAGGCAGCAAGTTCTTTAAAAAGCCATACCGCACCTCATCATTCGGAAAGCCGAGCCGGTACAACCGTGCCTCTTTTATGTATTCTTTAATCGTTAGATATCCTGATTGAAAGAGAATCGGAAACGGCTCCTTTGCAAAGGCTCGATATGTTTGTAAACCTTCTTCATCAAGTTCAACCTTTCCGTCCAAATCAGGGATAAAGTAGTGCGCGTCTTTGAGGTAATTAATCAAAAAAGTTGGTGTTCCTGTACTAAACCAATAGCTTTGGAAAAGTTGCCCGTCAAATACCCGTAACAGGCTAAACGGGTTATATATGTTTTCCGCTGCCTGAGCAAAACAGTAGCCGTCATAATTTTGCTTTAGCTGTTTGAGAGTTTCATCATAGGTAAGCTCATTCGCCTGTGCAAGCGCTTTAATTTCAGGAGCAAAGGTACTTTCCAATTCATTTTGGCTGATGCCGCAGATACCGGCATACTTCGGCAACAAACTGATATCGTTTAAGTTATTCAGATCGCTAAAAATGCTGATTTTACTGAACTTTGTAACACCTGTTAAAAAAGTAAAACGGATATATTGGTCGCAGGTTTTGATCACTGAGTAAAACGCTTTGAGTGCATTGCGGTATCGTTCATTCAGTTCTTCGTTTACGCCTATTGTTTGCAGAAGCGGTTTGTCGTATTCGTCTACGAGGATAACAACCGGCTTACCGGTTTTTCGGTAGATACGTTGAATGAGGTCTTTTAACCGGCCATCCGGCGCTTCCTCTCTCTGTTCCAGCATAAAAGCTTCTTCCCAATCGCGGAGATGCGCATTCAAGATAGCTGCTAAGGCCTGCTCATCCGAATAATTTTTTGTATTAAAATCTAAATATAGTACAGGATATTCTTGCCACGCATCTCTGCTTTCTTGAACAGCTGCTTCTTCCTCGGCTTGTTCAAGATAAAGTCCTTTGAACAACTCTTTTTGACCTAAAAAATATGCCGCTAATGTAGAAAGAAATAGGCTTTTTCCAAACCGCCGCGGGCGGCTTAAGAAATATGGACTGGATGATTGAACAAGATTCCATGCAAATGCCGTCTTATCAACATAGAGATATCCGTCACGGCGGAGTTTTTCAAAACTCTGTATTCCCACCGGTAATTTCCGTGTAATGTTCATATCGATATTATAACACGAACATCCAGATTCGGCAAATTCGTTATTTGCTTAGAGCAAACAGGTATATTCGTGAAGGTATTCAAAAAACTACCTGATGTGTTTTGCTATGTTTCCCTGCATTTTCCCTTGCCACCGAGCTTGTCATCTATGGGTTATTTCTTGTATATTCTATAGGGAACCTCTAAAAACCTCAGTTTTTTAGAGGTTTTCCTTAGATTCAGTTGCGATGTTTAAAATTAAGTCATTATTGTATAAAGACTTAATTTTAAACTCGTCGGGCATCTCTAAAAATCTAACCAAGTTTTTAGAGATGCCCTATATACAATATCATCGTGAGGTAGACTATGGATCATCGTTTTAAAAGGACAGGTTCTATTTTTTTATGCATCGTAGTAATACTCTCTTGTCTTATTGTTTTTACCACTTGCCGCGACACACGAGAAGCAGTTCTCTATCTGTATAATTGGACATACTACACGCCCGATTCCGTTATCCACGCTTTTGAAAAAAAATACAAGGTCAAAGTTGTCTACGATGATTTTGCGTCCAATGAAGATATGTTTGCCAAACTCATGGCTGGTTCAAAAGGCTACGACCTTGTTATCCCGTCGGCAGACTATGTTTCCATTATGATAAAACTCAATATGCTTGAGCCTATTGATGTTTCAAAAATTCCGAACATCCGCTATCTACGTCTGGATGTACTCCATCGAATAGAGTATGACCCCAAAATGGAATTTTCAGTACCGTATTATATGGGTGCGGCTGGCATTGCGGTAAACACCAAGGAAGTGCCCGATTATGAGCGCGGCTGGAATATCTTTGAACGGGCAGATTTAAAAAATAGAATGACGATGATGGATGATATGAGGGAAGTACTCGGCGCTGCATTAGGTTCTTTGGGGTATGAGCCGAACAGCACCAATCCCGATGAGCTGGAACAAGCATATCGTCTAATCCAAAACAATTGGAAACCGAATCTCATAAAGTTTGATGCGGACGGCTTTGCAAAATCTTTTGCGTCGGGGGATTTTTTAGCGGTGCAAGGATATGCAGAGGCAATTTTTGCAGAGTTGCAGGAAGATCAAACGCAGTATGTTGACTTCTTTATTCCGCAAGGCGTTCATTCAGGCTTGTATATCGACAGCTTCTGTATTCCCAAAGGAGCCCCTCATCCGGAACTTGCACATGCCTTTATCAACTTTGTGCTTGAACCTACCGTTTATGCCGAGTTCTTAGATACGTTCGGATTTCCGCCTTCCATCCACACGGAAGCTGGGTACTACCAAAAGAAACGACCGCACTACGCGCTCGACGATCTTAATGACTGTATTCTCAAAAAAGACCTTGGCGCAAACCTAGAGCTGTATAACAACTATTGGCAGCGGATTCGTTTTACACCGTAGCATAAGCCACCGTTTGCTAAAAAAATTTTATTGCCGTTTTTCCATTTTGTGCGTACATTTATTGTATGAATATAGACAAATACACAGTGAAAGCACGTGAGGCATTGCAGGATGCAGCCTCGCTTGCCGAACAGGACAATCACAGTCAGATTGAGCCGGTTCATCTCTTATACAAACTCTTGGATCAAGAGGAGGGGATTGTACCGCCGCTCATTGAGAAGATCGGTGCATCAACTGATCAGATTCTTGATGCGCTCGATGTTATTTTGGATAAAAAACCGCGGGTAACGGGCGACTCTGCACAGGTCTATATGTCGCCGGTTTTAACAAAACTCTGCGCTCAGGCGGAAAAGATCGCCGCTTCGCTCAAGGATGAGTATGTTTCTACGGAGCACATTCTTCTTGCGCTTACTAAAAGCGATGATGAGGTTGGCGAACTGCTCCGCTCGCACGGTATTACCTACGATGCGGCGTTGAGAGCCTTAAAAGATGTGCGGGGAAATCAGCGGGTTACCAGCGAGGATCCCGAAGCGACGTTCAACAGTCTGGAAAAATACTGCCGCGATTTGACCGAACTTGCACGAGAAGAAAAAATCGATCCCGTTATCGGACGCGATGAAGAAATCCGGCGGGTAATGCAGGTACTTTCGCGCCGCACTAAAAACAACCCCGTATTGATCGGTGAGCCGGGTGTCGGTAAAACCGCTATTGTCGAAGGACTTGCCCGCCGGATTGTGTCTGGCGACGTGCCGGATAGCCTGCGCGGAAAAAAGCTCTTATCGCTTGACCTCGGCGCCTTGGTTGCCGGTGCTAAGTTCCGCGGCGAATTTGAGGAACGCCTCAAAGCGGTTATTTCCGAGGTGCAGAAAGCCGAGGGCTGCATCATCCTCTTTATCGATGAGCTGCATACCCTTGTCGGCGCCGGTGCAAGCGAAGGGGCGATGGACGCTTCCAACCTCTTAAAGCCTGCCTTGGCGCGCGGTGAGCTGCGGGCTATCGGTGCGACCACCTTGGATGAGTACCGTAAGTATATCGAAAAGGACAGCGCCCTTGAGCGCCGCTTCCAGCAAGTATACTGTCCCGAACCGAATGTAGAGGACACCATTGCCATTCTGCGCGGCTTGCAGGAAAAGTACGAGGTACACCACGGTGTGCGTATTAAGGATGAGGCGCTCATCGCAGCAGCGGTGCTTTCCAACCGCTATATCACCAACCGCTTTTTGCCTGATAAGGCAATCGACCTTGTGGACGAGGCAGCCAGTAGGCTTAAAATGGAAATTGAAAGCCAACCGGTTGAACTTGATCAGGTGGAGCGCAAAATCCTCCAGATGAACATCGAGAAAGTGTCGCTTTCAAAAGAAACGGACGCTGCTTCAAAAGAGCGGTTGGAGAAGTTGGAGCAGGAGCTGTCCGACTTAACTGAAAAGCGGAATGTGATGCAGGCTCAGTGGCAAAACGAAAAGACCCGCATCAACGAGTCGCGGAAATATAAGGAAGAGCTTGAGCAGCTGCGCCGCGAAGAAACGCAGTTTACGCGCGACGGTAATTTGAATAAGGCAGCCGAGCTGAAATACGGACGCATACCGGAACTGGAAAAAAAGATTGCCGCGGTTACTGCGGAGCTTGCAAAAAAAGCGGGCAGCAGCGGACAGCTTCTCCGCGAAGAGGTGTCCGAAGAGGATATCGCTAAGATCGTTTCGATGTGGACGGGTATTCCCGTTGCAAAGATGCTGGCGAGCGAACAGCAGAAGTACCTCGATCTGGAATCGGTATTGCAGAAACGGGTTGTCGGACAAGATCAGGCAGTACAGGCGGTTGCGGATGCCATTAGACGGAACCGGGCAGGACTTTCCGACCCCAACCGCCCGCTCGGCAGCTTCCTCTGTATCGGGCCTACCGGTGTGGGTAAAACCGAACTGGCGCGCACCCTTGCGGACTTCCTCTTTAACGATGACCGGGCGCTTACCCGTATCGACATGAGCGAATACATGGAAAAGCATTCGGTGAGTCGCTTAATCGGAGCGCCGCCCGGCTACGTGGGCTATGACGAAGGCGGACAGTTGACCGAAGCAGTGCGCCGCCGTCCGTACAGCGTGGTGCTCTTTGACGAAATTGAAAAAGCGCATCCCGATGTGTTCAATGTTTTCTTGCAGATACTGGATGACGGGCGGCTGACGGACGGACAAGGCAGGGTAATCGACTTCCGCAACACGATTATCATCATGACGAGCAATCTCGGCTCGGAGCTGATTTTAGCGGCGGACACTCCGGAAGAAATGACTGCGCAGATTAAAGATCTGCTCAAACAGCATTTCCGCCCTGAGTTTTTGAACCGCATAGATGAGCTTTTAACCTTTAGACGGCTCGGCAAAGAGCATATCCGCAAGATTGTCGATATTCAGCTGCAGGCTGTTTCCGCACGGCTTGAAGCACGCCGCCTGCATTTGACTGTAACGGATGCTGCAAAGGACTTCCTCGCCGATATCGGCTACGATCCCTTGTACGGCGCGCGTCCCTTAAAGCGGGCTATCCAAACCGAACTTGAAAACAAGCTCGCCAAAGAGCTGCTTTCTGGCGCATTCGTCGGCAAGACCGACATTACGGTGGATGCCGGAAAGGGCGGCTTGACGTTCAAGGCGTAAATAGTCTCAATGTATGTACATTGATGCCCATCTCCATCCTGCAGATTATTTTGATACGTGCGCCTCTGTAGGCGGTGCCGGAAATGTAGACGAACCGTTTGCGTATCCGGTATCGCTTTGCTGCTCGGCGCATGATCATACCGAATATGAACGGCACCGTCGCCTCTTTGAACGCAATGTATGCGGCGGCGCTGGTTCTCTTACCGAAGGAATAGACCTACACCAAAGCGAAACTCATTTACAGTCCTCTGCACAACAGCACGTACTTTTTTCCTTCGGCATCCATCCCCAAAATTCCGTAACCGATGAAGCGGAATTTTTATACCGCCTTTTGGAAAAGAAAGAAATTCAAGCGATTGGAGAATGTGGATTCGATCTTTTTAATGATGAGTATAAACAACTCTTGCCGATGCAGCAAACAGTATGGGATATGCAATTACGGTGGGCACACAACTTTCAGCTGCCGGTGGTGATTCATTGCCGGAAAGCGCTGCCGCTCATCTTTGATTCGGTACCTCGGTTAAAAAAACTGCCGGCAGTTATCTTTCACGGCTGGGGAGGCAGTCCGCAAGAGGCGTCGGCATTTCTTAAAAAAGGCGTCAACGCTTATTTTTCGCTCGGTAAGGCAGTGCTCCGCGGGCAGAAATCCGTGTGTGCAATGGCTGCCTCGTTCGATAGTACCCGTCTCTTAACGGAAACCGATGCCCCATATATGAGGCTCAAAGCGGAGCCTTACTCCCATCCCCGCGATATTATCGCAGTTACGGCGCAATGTGCAAACCTGCGGTACACAGGAGCCGTTCCGGTACAGCAAACCGGTTCCGATGCGGTAAAACGGACAGGCGTTATCAAACAGTATGAATCGTCCACGGTGGCACTTGAAGAAATCAGCATAGATGAAGCTGCTGTAAAAGAATTTAGCGATAGTATTGTACGGAATTTTAATTGTGCATTTGGATTATCAAATTGAACGAATAGAGGGAGAAAAAGGCGCCGATCAGAATCGAACTGATGAATGAAGGTTTTGCAGACCTCTCCCTTACCACTTGGGCACGGCGCCGATAATGGTGCTACTATAGCAGAAACCGATATCTTATGCAAGAGGTTCAACAGAGGTTCCTCAGGGCAAACACATCAGTCGGTGTTTAAATAACCCCGCAGAAAAAATAAGGTTGTTCAACCAGAGTTGAACCACTTCGCGGTTCAAATGGTCTCACAACCTCATTTTTTCTGCGATTTTTTATCTTCTCTGCCTGATGCATTTGCCCTGTTGCCGAAAAAATGTGCGAAATTTTATTCAAAATTTCGCACAAAGGGAATACTCCTGTTTGAAATAGTATCGATGCGATTACACTGATAACTGTAACACTCTCCTACAGCTTTTGAAGCTGATGCACCGTACTCTTAAAATCCTTAGCGTATTCCGCAGTAAAGGAGAAAGGCTCGTGCGTTTGCGGATGAATTCCTTCAAGCTGATAGGCATGAAGCGCAAGCCGCCGGATAAGTGGCTGTTCCGTATACACATCACCGCGCCATCGCTGTTTGAGCTCGGAAAGGAGTACCGGTTTACCGCTGCCGTACAGCGAATCGCAGACAATCGGGTAACCGGCGGCTGCAAGGTGCGCCCTAATCTGATGCGTCCTGCCGGTTACGGGGCGAGCCTCAAGCAGGGAGAATTGCCGGAACGTTTCCAGTACCGTAAAATGCGTTATCGCTTCCTTGCCGCGCCGTTTATCTACAACGGTACGGTGCAGCGCATCTCCGTCGGCGCGCAGCGGCAGGTCAACAGTAAATTGTTCTTCCTGCACCCGCCCGTGAATCAGCAGCCGGTATGTTTTTTTTATCTCCCTCTCTTGAAATGCGGTATTCAACGCACGGTGCGCCTCCGCATTGAGGGCATAGAGCAAAATACCGGAGGTGTCTTTATCAATCCGGTGTACGGCATAGAGTTTTTGACACAACGGCGCAATCTGCGGCAGCTCTTTTTGAATGAGCAGGTCGAGCCGCGGGGCTTCACTATCCCAACGGTCGGCAGCAACTAAAAGACCGGCGGCTTTATTCACCGCAATCATATCATCATCAGCATAAATCAGCGTAAAGGGAGCTTTTTTCATCAAGTATTCCTCAATTTTAAAAATCGGATTAATTCTGCGTAGCTTTCGCAATCGGGTAAAATGGAAGGTATATCATATTCGGGAGAGATTAATACGTGAGCATCAAGCGCCTGCAAAAAGAACGCAGGGTATTCGGCTTCGGGAATATGAGGGAAGAGGTACCAACCTTTTTGTGTCCACACGCCGGGAATGAGGCGCTCCGCTTCGGCTTTCCGGTTGAGCGCCGCCTGACGTTTCTTTGCTATTGTATGGCTTACCCTTGCGCTCCGTCCCGCCGTCTCAGAATGGTGTCCGTCTTCGATGTTAATTTCTTTGAGTTGAAGTTCTTCCATCTTATGTTTCAAATCGAAAAATGCCCGCGCAAGGCTGTACGCAAACGGCGGGAACAGCACATCGGAAGGCGGCAAGCGTTCTTCAAACCGGCTGCCGGCAGCGATAATGCCGCACGGTACCGGATAGGCGGGCGTTACCAACATGATACTATCGGCTATCGGCTCTTGAGAATCGGAAGCGGGAGCAAGGTCTAAAAACGGCCGCCATACCGGCAGCGGCTGTACCGTACCGTTTTGACCGGCCGGCATCACAGAACCGGCTATCCGTTCCGCCTTACCCTGCGTTTCATACCAGCGGATAACGGGATAATCCGGCAGCATGGCGTCCAACGCACGCTGTAATTGAGCGTCAGCCTTGGTCGGCAAAAAGCCGGTGAGCCCCTTATCCAGAAATTGCTTACAAACCAGATTTGCCTGTCCCGTTCTTCTGCCTAAAATTGCTTTTCCGCCGTCAAGCCAGAGATCAAGCAGCCGGATATTCTTTTCCGTGTATAAATAGTAACCGCGGGCGCGCCGGACATTTCCGTACCGCTTGCGGATTTCAGTATAAATATCGATCATCAGGGAGATATCATCGCATAACGGCAAAAAAACTACAAGAGAATAAGTTAATCGAACAAAATTTTATGCAAAAGGTCGGTACCTACAAAAACAGCAGGGTACCTGCGGTGATGAGTACGCTGCCGAGGGCAGTTTTTATTGTCAGTTTTTCATGCAGAATAAGGCACGACAAAATCAACGTAAGCACAACGCTCAGCTTATCGATCGGCGCAACGCGCGACACTTCACCGATCTGTATCGCCTTAAAATAGCACAGCCATGACGCACCGGTTGCAAGCCCCGAAAGAATAAGGAACACCCAATTAGTAGCTGTTAAATCCTTTATGCCTTTGATATTCCCGTTCGCAAAAATAATGCCCCACGCCAGCACAAGCACCACAACGGTTCTTACCGCCGTCGCGAGCGTTGAGTCGATATTTTTCATACCATATTTCGCAAAAATCGACGTAAAAGCGGCAAACACCGCGGAAAGAAATGCCAATAATTTCCACATAGGTTCAGTATATACTGAAATACACTCAATAACATAGGGTGCTATACAGGAAAACCGAGCCGGTGCGGGAATTCATTTACGAAAAGGTGATAAAAGAAATACAAAAAGATATGAAGCGCTTGCCTTTTTTTCAAAAGTATGATATATTAAGAATCATTATTAAGATTTAAGGAGATGTTTTATGGACGAAAGAATTAACATGCCGCTCTTGGGCGATGCATTTCCCACTTTACAAGTACAAACTACACAAGGACCGATGACATTACCGGCAGACCTGAAAGGCTCGTGGTTTATCGTATTCAGCCATCCTGCCGATTTTACCCCTGTCTGCACAACAGAGTTTGTCGGTTTTCAGGAATTGATGCCCGAATTTGACAAGCTCGGTGTAAAATTGGTCGGTCTTTCTGTCGATCAGGTATTCAGTCATATTAAATGGATTGAATGGATGAAAGATAAGCTCAATGTGCAGATTACCTTCCCTGTTATTGCTGCAAACGATTCCATTGCAAATGCGCTTGGTCTGCTGCATCCCGGTAAAGGAACTAACACAGTTCGTGCCGTATTCATCGTCGATCCCGAAGGAAAACTCCGGTTGGTACTGTATTATCCGCAGGAAATCGGCAGAAACATGAAAGAAATTTTGCGTGCGGTAAAGGCGTTGCAGATTTCCGACAAGGAAAATGTCGCGCTGCCTGCCAACTGGCCCGAAAACGGCTTAATCAAAGATCACGCAATTGTGCCGCCTGCTTCTAACGTAAAAGATGCTGAAAAGCGGCTCAAGGAATACGAAGGCTTTGACTGGTGGTTCTGCCACAAGGCGTTAAAGTAGCCAATACTGTAAAACAACGAATCAAGTACGGTTACCCATTACGGATAACCGTACAAAGTTAAAAAAATGGGGAAAACCGGAAATTTGAATATTCAAAGTCATATCGTTTTATGCGGTTATACAAACTCATCTAAAAAAGTAATAGAAGAATTACTAAATAATAAACGGTATTGTTCTAAAAAAATCGTGTTGGTTACAGAAAAGAAAAACCGCTACACTTATCATCAACTAATGCACAGAGCCGCGCATCAGTTGATGATATCTTCTAATCGGTTATCGTCCTCTAAAGAATAAAACGATGCTGATAACACCGTGATAGATAAAGTCGAAGCCGATCATATATGCGACGAATAGGCTTGTAAAGAGCGGATGCATCAGCATAACGATTCCACAGATGATACCCAGTATGCCTACTAACAGTAAATAAAAGCCACCTCTTCTGGTTATATAGCGGATTTTAAAGCTGATAATAAAACGTGTAATACCGCTGAACAATATCCAACAGGCAAAGAAATATGGAATAATCGTTGCTGCTGCAAACAAAGGACTGGATAGTACGAGAATTGAAAGTAGGATAGTGAGAATACCGTTCAGCAAAACAATCAAGATATGATCTTCTTTGTCTGCAAAATAATGGATAATTTCATAAACACCGTTTATAAACATAACCGCTGCGAAAAAAAACGAAAACGATGCTAAGCTGGTAATCGGGCTGACGAACATATAGATACCTGCAATAATAGAAAGGATACCTACTACCAACGCCGTAATGCGGAACTCTTTTCTCATATCTCCTCCTATAAAAAGTCAAGAAGAAAGTATCAACTTTCGATTGACTTTTTAAGCACGTTCGTAACGAAGTGAGAACGTGCTTATGATATACAAGTTTGCGCTTGAGCAAGCTTGAGTAAATAAAAGCCGTGCTATTTGTACGGCTTTTATTTTACACTCCTTTAAGAATTATATTCTTAATAAAAAGGTATATGTCGTATCGTATTTTGTCAAGTCGGAAGCACTTTTATGTAAAAAATTGACATTTTTAACAATTCATTTTAATATAATCTATCGAATATGGATACTGGAGAACCCCCGCATATAGTCTTACTGCTCATCAGTTTATTAGCGTTGTTTTTGCTGTCGATGTTTTTTTCGTCGGCGGAGACAGCGTTCTTATCTTTAAATAAACTCAAGTTGCGTTTTTTGCGCGAACGGAATAACCGTGCGGCAGCGCGAGCGGAAAAGATTCTGCAAAATAAACAAAAATTTTTATCGACGATTTTGATAGGGAACAGTATTGTCAACATCGCTATTTCCGTAGTGCTGACTGCTGCCGCGCTGCGGATATTCGGGGATTCCGGCTTGGGTATTGCGGTTGCCGCAGGTACGGTGCTGCTATTGATCTTCGGTGAAATTTTGCCTAAGTCGATTGCGTTGGTGTACCCCGATGCCTTGAGCCTCGCATTTGCCCGATTCATTCTATTATTGATGGCGATCCTCTCACCGGTTGTTACGCTTTTTTCTGCGGTTACCGGTATTTTGCTGCGGCTTTGCGGTATCCATGAAGCGCAAAACACGGCGGCTGTTACCGAGGCGGATTTACGCGAGTTTTTTCAGGCACGGGAAGAAAGCGGCTTTATCGGCAGTGATGAACGTACACTGCTGACAAACATTCTCCGCTACGGCGACTTTTCCGTCCGCAGCGTGATGACGCCGCGGCGTGATATTACGGCAATTCATATCGGAGCATCTGCGGAAGAAATTATTGAACTGTCAAAAAAATCCCGATTTTCGCGCTTTCCGGTATACAGTACGAATATCGATGAAATACAAGGTTTCTTCTATATTAAAGACTTTCTCTTTTCCCCTGAGTACTTAGACGGAAGCGCTGCCTTTCAGGTAAGTGCCTATCTGCGTAAGCCGCTTTTTGTGTTTGAAACAACGAAGCTCGCTCAAGTGGAAAAAAAGTTCCATACCGAGCAGCAGACAATGGCGATTGTACTTGACGAGTACGGCGGCACTGCAGGGCTGATAACCGTTGAGGATGTCAGCGAAGAAATATTCGGCAGTATTCTTGACGAATATGATGTACGAGATACCGACGTACCGGCAGACATCACCGTGCAAACTGGTACAGCCGGACAAACAGATATCGCTACAAAAGGAGATGCTGCCGGTGAGCAGGGAAGGGCAGGGCAACCGCTGCAACCGGATCAAACTACCAAACCGAAGTCAGCAAACACAGACACCGCAGCGATAGGCATGAACACTCACACTGCTGCCGCGGATATAAGCATACATGCTGATACGGCAGGAACGGCACAGGCTGTACCGGATAACACAGCGGCAGTTCTACCGACGGTAAGCAAATCCGGACAGCTTGCGGCTATACCGGCTGCAAGTAAATTAGGTATGGTACCGGCTGTACACGAATTGCGGACGCCTCCGGCAGCAATCGAATTCGGTGTAACGCCTGCGGAGATTGCATCGAACTCCATGTCGGCAAGCGCATCCCCAACCGCATCGCTACGGACAGGAACCGGTGATGCGAGTGCCCTTCGTGATGAAGCCGAAGCAGTGGATGCTTTCTCCATCGCAGGCATTACCCGGCTCGCCGATTTAAACGAAAAGCTGAACCTCAACCTTGAATCGCAGTATAGCGACACTATCGGCGGCTACATTATGGAAAAAGCGGGCGAAATTCCGGCGGCAGGTTATTCAATCACCGCAGAACCGTATCTTTTTACCGTAACGAAGGTTGAAGCAAACCGTATTGTGCAAATTGAAGTGCGGATGCAGGCGGAAGAATGAACCTCGTTGTTATCAGTGTTGAAATAATTATCCTACTCGCCTGCGCAGCCTTTTTTTCCGGTACCGAAACGGCAGTAACCGCTATTACACGATCGGAATATCGTAATCTTAAAAAAAGCTCCCGCAGGAATGCTCAACGGTTGGCTCGGCTCGTAGAAATGAAAGAAAAAATCGTTACGACTGCGCTTATCGGCACCAATTTTGTCAATACGTTGAATTCGGGACTTATTACTGCCTTTACTCTTAATGTGTTCGGTGCGCAGGCCGTTCCCGCAGCGACTGCGGTGATTACCGTACTCATTATCATCCTTGCCGAAATTTTTCCCAAAGCGCTGGCAGCCGAACGGGCGGAATCGATCGGCAAGAAAGCCTCGCTGCCGTTGTATGTGTGTTACACATTGCTCCGTCCCATTGTGGCGGTGTTCTCGCTGTTGACAAAAGCAGCCCTCAAGCTGTGTAATGCCCACTCGAAAACAACGTCGGATACGCTCAAAGAAAAAGATCTTCAACTGCTCGTGCATATCGGGCAAGAAGACGGCGCCCTTGCTGCTGGAGAAGAAGCGTTGCTGCGTAAGGCTGTTTTGCTGCAGGATGTAAAACTCCGCAATATTATGACGCCGCGTACGGCGATTGCTTACGTCGATGCTGCCGCGACATTTCCGCAGGTTATCGAACAGTTCCG
This sequence comes from Treponema medium, assembly GCF_017161265.1. Lineage (NCBI taxonomy): Bacteria > Pseudomonadati > Spirochaetota > Spirochaetia > Treponematales > Treponemataceae > Treponema > Treponema medium. Next base: position 1,115,910 of record NZ_CP031393.1, read on the forward strand.
TCGCAGTCGTTTTTCCCGCTTGCCGGTCTACGATTCCGAAACCAATACCGTTACCGGCATTATCCATTATAAAACGTTGTTGTTTGCTTTGCAGGAGCAGCGGGAGCCTGAACTTGAGGCTTTACAGCGTCCTGCGATTTTTGTTCCCGAGGGAGCTTCCATCTTTTCTATCATCAAAGCGATGAATGCCAAGATGCAAAATATCGCAATCGTCATTGATGAACACGGCGGTGTGGCAGGACTTATCACGATGGATGATATCATTGCTGCAGTGTTCAGCACGGTGCAGGATGAGTACGGTAAGGCGCGGAACGACCCGATGCATTCGGTGCGCTTTATCAATACATCGCAGCTTATCCTTCCCGGCGCTCTGCGACTGGAAGATTGCAACGAATTGTTGCACACCGATTTTCACTCCGATTATTATGACACGCTCGGTGGTTTTCTACTTGAAAAATGGGGATATTTGCCGCATACTAAAGAAAGGATCTCTTGCGGACGAATAACGTTTACCGTTACTCATATTATCAATAGACGAATCGATACCGTCATCGCAGACCTTTCATCGGTACTGTAAGCGGCTGGTTATAAAACACCAGCCCACTAATGCCGAAAATAAGAGTAATCGTTGGGCAACAGAATAAGGCAACCGTACCAAAAATATTTCAAACGGTTGCTTACCTTTTGTGTGAAATTTTGTCAAAAATTTCACACAGTTTATTTAGCAGAAGGATTATCACAGCAGACAGATAAATCAGAATCGCAGAATAATGAGGTTGAGCAACCATTTGAACCGCAGGTTCAATTCTGGTTAAGCAACCTATTATTCTGCGGGGTTGTTAAAAAACAGTCTGCTGTGATAATCCTAAAGGGAGGGGCACTATGACACAGCACGAATTTATACAGTTTTTAACCGATTTGCCGGAAGATAAGATGAAGGCGGAATTGACAAAGGCTTTTACCGAGCGGTATGGAGCAGGTACGGAAGAAATCATGATGATTGCCTCCCCTGCCCGTATCAATATTATCGGGGAGCATATCGATTATAACGGCGGGAAGGTGTTCCCTGCGGCGATCGACCGCTATCTTTATGTGCTGTTGCGCAAACGCCTCGACACAAAAATTATCTATGATGATATACGGTTTCCGGGCGCGCTTGAATTTTCTTCTACGGAAACTTTCCGGTACCGGAGAGAAAATCAATATGCGAATTATCTGAACGGTATGCTCGCGATGCTGCAAAAAGGCGGACACAAACTGACAAGCGGTTTTGAGGTACTGTTTTTTAGCAAGTTGCCTGCGGGCGGCGGTATTTCTTCATCGGCTGCGCTGGAAGTTGGCTTCGGGCGTGCAGTCGCCGAATTGTTCGGCTTTAAGGTTGATCCGGTAGAGCTTGCCAAGATGGGGCAGGAGTCCGAGCATGTCTTTATGAATATGCAGTGCGGAATTATGGATCAGTTCAGTATCGCAATGGGTAAAAAAGAATGTGCGATGCTGCTTGATACGGCAACGCTTGAGTATGAATACGTACCGCTTGTTTTGGGTGATTACCGCATTGTCGTGATGAATTCCAATAAGCAACGTGCGCTTGTGGACTCAAAGTACAATGAACGCTGCGCCGAATGTATGGAAGGACTTGCTCTTTTACAGAAGATTAAGCCTGTTTATAATCTCTGCGATTTGACCTCTGCCGATTTGGGTATGGTTGCTGAAGCGATAGCTGATGAGCGTATTTTTAAACGAGTGCGCCATTGCATTACGGAAAACGAACGGGTACTTGCAGCGGTCGCAGCGCTAAAAGCCGGTAACTTGCCCAAACTCGGTGAGCTGCTCAAAGCGTCCCACGCCTCGCTGCGGTACGACTATGAAGTAACCGGTCTTGAACTTGATACGCTTGCCGATGCCGCTAATGCTGAACCGTGTTGTTTAGGTGCGCGGATGACCGGTGCGGGATTCGGCGGTTGTGCCATTGCCTTAGTGCAAAAAGATGCCATTGCGGAATTTACCACCCGCGTCGGCAACGTCTATACCGAAAAGACCGGCCTGACGGCTTCCTTTTTTGCTTGCGAGGCAGGAGACGGTGCGCGTCGGGTTTAAAGGTCTGCCCAACTATTAAAACTCACGAAAAGAGCAAACCGGCTGCCGGGAAATATTGGTTTAGCCGGTTTCTAAAGCTTTTGCAGCCGCTCTTTAAATTCGGCTAAGAAATCGACACTGACTTTTGCCCGTATTATTCTGCGGACTTCATACGCAGGGTCAATATCTGCATCGCCGGTTTTGCTGAGGTCTTTTTCGCTCAAGTTTTTAAGAAAGCCTATATCTACAGCTTGATTTAAATACCTATTTAATTCTTTATAGAGTTTTGTTTGATCGGTTTTTTCTTTAAAATAAATAGAAAGCATCCCGCGTATTTCACTTGCTTTCAGTACTAAGATTGAAGATGTATTTTGAGAAACATCGAACTGATCCAAGGCCTCCCTCAGCAGTACACACAGCAATGATAACTCAAATGACAGCGGATAATGCCGGATAAGCTTAACAGATTTAGAATCCCCTTCTTCGCTCTCTTTTTGCTCTAAAAATGCGTAGCCGTCGGCCGGTTCAATAAAGAGGCTGATACCGATTTGTTCAAAATATGCGGCAATCTCACGCTGGTATTGCTGCAAGAGCTTCCATGCCTCAGGTTCCTCATTTTCGTAAATAGCCCCTTGTAACAATTTTATGCAGACTGTCGCCCACTGTGCTGTCATCATTCAATCTCCTATGACTGCGCTCCTTTTTCAACAGTCAGTATATCCTTTTTTTGAAAGAATTGCGATTGGGCATCTCTAAAAGCAAGGTAGAGAAATTGTCAAAAATCCGGTATAATGAATACAAATGATAACTGAAGAGATACGGCAAATAGCCGAAAAAATTAAAGAAGCGCTTGACCCGGAACGGATTTATTTGTTCGGCTCCTACGCACGTAATCAAGAGACCGAAACGAGCGACTATGATTTTTACGTCGTGGTAGATGAGCGGGAAGAGAAATCTCTTGTGCTTTCACAACAAGCGTATCGGGCTATTAGGGAATATAGGACAACCCCCTGTGATATTATCGTAAATAGTCGTTCGCATTTTAATGAACGATGTAAGCGACAGACATTAGAGAATACAGTTGTCACCGAAGGAGTGGTAATGTATGAAAGATGATATACAACGCGACGTAGCAGAATGGCTGCGCTTTGTCAAAATGGATCAAAATACAGCGTGCCATCTTTTTGAAAGTATGCATCCACAACCGCTGGAAATTATTTGTTTCCATTGTCAGCAAGCTGCAGAAAAAGCAATCAACAACCTCGACGCGAGCGTCGAGGTATGTTGTTCTCATAAGGTGGTTGCAGTCGGCTTTAATACCCTTTGTTGCGACGCAGAGCGTCGGGGTATTAAACCCTCCGCACGAATAAAAGCTTTATTTATTCTAAAAGAAATAGAAGTAATTAAAATACATGACCTAGCAATTTTGCTCCACAAAATAGAATCATTTTTTTCCGTTCCTGTTGCCGTAAAAAATGCAGGTGATGATTTAACTCCTTTTGCAGCAACTTTTCGGTATCCGCAATCTCCTGACATTGACGAAGCTCTTACAAGGAAAGCGCTAGCCGATATGGAAACTGTTATAACATGGTGCAAAGAACAAATTGTATTAGCCGGTTATGAGATAGAGTAAAAATACCAATGCAATACGAACCGCCGTTTAAAATTACCTCAAAAGCAATCAATTTTATTTCTCAGATTTCCGAAAAAATAGGGGAGATACATAATCTCGAAAATACTGTGCATAGTGTGCAGCTAAGAAAGAAGAATCGTATTAAAACGATTCATTCTTCGCTGGCAATTGAAAATAATTCTTTGACTATCGAACAAATGACTGCAATTATTGAAGGGAAAAGAGTACTCGGCTCGCCAAATGAAATATGGGAAGTAAAAAATGCTGTGCAAGCCTATGAACTGCTTTTAACACTAAATCCATATCAAGAAAAAGATTTACTACAGGCGCATCGTTTGATGATGAATGAACTGGTGAACCGCAGCGGTAAGTATAGAAGGGATGGGGTTGGTATTTTTGATGGACGGAGCGTTGTTCATGTAGCTCCCCCTGCCGATCGGGTACCCTTTTTGATGGGTGATTTATTTCAATGGCTCAAAGATACGGATGCACATCCGCTCATTAAAAGCAGTGTATTTCATTACGAGTTTGAATTTATTCATCCCTTTGAAGACGGTAACGGCAGAATGGGGCGGCTCTGGCAAACGGTAATCTTGAAAGACTGGAAACCTTTTTTTGCATGGCTGCCTATCGAAACCTTGATTAAAGAGCACCAAACTGAATATTATCATGCATTGGGTATCAGCGATGCAAATTCCGATAGCACTGCTTTCATTGAATTTATGCTGTCGATGATTTTTGATACTATTGAGTCTATTCTTGCAACTGAATCAAAGATTACTCAAAAGATTACTCAAAAGATTACGGTAAATCAACAAAAAATCATACAAGCAATAAAAGATAATCCATATATCACGCAAGAAGAACTGGCTGGTATTGTCGGTATTGCACGGTTGAATATTATTAAGAACATGAAAAAACTGCAAGAACAACATATTATCACCCGTGTCGGCGCCGACAAAAACGGCTACTGGCATATTGAAGAGAATAACTAAGGATAATAATAGGGTAATAGTTAATGTTTACGGAACGGCCTATTTTTTTTCAAAACAAGCAAGGTAAACACATCAGCCACCCAGACCACATATCGCAAAATAAGAGGTTGGAACACCATTTGAGCCGTAAAGCGGCGAAACTTTGGTGGTACAGCCTCTCATTTTGCGGGAATATACTCCAAAACGGCTGATGCGTTTACCTTAGGAGAACGGCTAATGCAATTTGATTTATTGAAAACCGAAGATATTGATAAAAACGGAATGTATCTTGATTTTTTTCAAGTATACAACTGGGGTGTTTTTGATTCAAAAGTGTATACGATGCGGTGCGGAAAAAAGGCGACGCTGTTGACTGGTTTAAACGGTTCCGGGAAGACAACGCTGGTGGATGCTTTTTTGTCGCTTATCGTGCCGCCGCGGCAGCGCTTTTATAACCAATCCGCCGGAGCGGAGAGTAAGCGGGAACGTGATGAAATCAGCTATGTGTTGGGGACGTATGGGAACAAACGTGAGGAAGAATTTACCTCCGGCACTGCAAAAAATTTACGCACAAAAGAAAACTGTATTTCTATTTTGCTCGGCTGCTTTGTGTTGGGAGATGATCAAAGACCGATAACGCTTATGCAAGTGCGTTTTTTTTCCGGCGGCGGAGCCTTACAAAAAATCTATTCGATAACACATACGCGGCTTTCAATTGAAGAGATACAAAAAGCAGGGATTGATTTTACACCGCAGAGCAATTGGAAAAAACGCATGACCGAAGTATTCGGCACCAAGTTTTACGCCGATAATTTTGCCCCGTATGCAGAAGCATTCTCTCAGCTTGCAGGCTTGCGTTCGGATCGGGCACTCTATCTCTTTTCGCAAACGGTTGGACTGAAAGGAGTCGGCAACTTAAATGACTTTATCAGAACCTATATGTTTGAAGGCCGCGATACCGAACGCGATTTTGATGATTTGGTAAAGCATTACGAAGAGCTTTCTCAGATATACAACGAGATAGAAAAAGCACAAGAACAGCTCAGACTGCTGCAGGAAATTTTAGATGCCGGAAAAATATTTGAAGACTGCGAGCAAAAGAACAGAACATTAAAACAGTTCAAAATGATTTTACAGCTGTGGTATATACAAACAGTCCTGGATACGATTACAAAACGAATAGTTGTTTTACAACAAGAAAAGTTGCTCGCTGATAATAAAAGAAATATACTTGAAGCTGAAATAAAACAGCTTGATGCCGATATGGATTCGCTTAAAGCAGTTATTCAAAAAAATAGCACGGCAATTCTGATCAAAGAAATTGAGCATAAGATTCAATTCAATGAATTACGGTTGCAGACATGCCGGAATAATGTGCGGGATTATGAACAGTGCGCCCGTGTTTTATCTTTGGAAATTCCGCAAACGGAAAAGAAATTTAATGCGAATGCAGCATTGCTGCCGAAATTGAGAGAAAAACTCAGTAAAGAAAAAGATGATCTTTACGAATCAAGCCTTGAACGGAATGCGCAAAATCAGGTAAATAAAAAAGAAGAACAAGCAATTATCGAAGAATTGGAATCGCTGAGTAAACGGACAACGAATATCCCTGCGCATAATATCGGGATACGGGATCAAATATGCGCACATATCGGCTGCTCGGAAAAAGAACTCGTATTTGCCGGAGAGCTATTGCAGGTCGCAAAAGAAGAAAGCCGATGGGAAGCTGCGATAGAAAAACTGCTGCATAACTTTTCGCTTTGTTTACTGGTGCCGCCGCATCTTTATACAAAGGTAAATAAATATGCGGCAACGCATAATTTAAGAGGCAGGCTCGTCTACCTTAAAACAGATACCAAACCGCAGCTGAAAAAGAGTTTCCCTGAAAAAAATTCACTTATTGCGAAATTAGAGATACAAAAAAAGCATGAACTTTCCGATTGGCTTGAAGCGTATCTGTATGACACATTCGATTATATTTGTACTGATGATACGGAAGCATTTAGCAGGGCAGCCAAGGCGCTTACCTCGACGGGTTTAATTAAGTCAAAAATACGCCATGAAAAAGACGACCGCCCGCAGCAGCCGGGTCGGCAAGCATTTGTGCTTGGCTGGGATAATATTCAAAAGCGGCAGGAACTTTCGTTCAGCTTGAAAAAACTGCAAAACGAAATTGAGAAAGACGATACCGCTCTGGAAGACAGCAAGAAAAAACAGGATGATATAACCGATCAGCTTACTATCTTGAGCAGTTTGGAAAAGATGCAATTCTGGGATGATCTTGATGTGCAAAAATATTCGGCTGCATTGAATGCGTCTCTTGAAGAAAAGGAAGCTATTCTCCGCGGAGACAAAGAATTGCGGCAGCTTGAAAATAAATTGCAAGGTTTGCAAATTGAAAAGCAAACAAAAGAAGAAGCGCGTACCGCTTATATTGAAACATCGTCAAAAGCGGAACAGCAGTTGACGGATATCCGCATCAAACAGGAACGATTTACCGCTCAGCTGCATCAGTATGCCGATGGAGAAAGTGAAGAAACACAAAGAGCGCTCGCTATTTTTACAGAGCATTTCAGTGTACAAAAAACTTTTGAACAGTCTGAAGCCGTTGATACCGAACGGGATCGGATTGAATTGGCATTGAATAAAGAGAGCGAACAGGCGGAAACAGCTGTCAGAAATGCGGAGCGGAAAGTCCGCGAAAAAATGTCCGCAGTGAAAAACCCTAAGCCGGATATAAAGCGGAAGTTTCCGTCGTGGGAGGCTGATGTACGGGATTTCCAAGTGGAAGTATCGGGGCTTGCAGACTTTCAAGCCTTTTATGATCGAGTGAACCGCGATGATTTACCTTCGTGCCGGAAAAAATTTAAGCTTATTTTTAATGAGCACGTAAAAAACGATATTACCAATTTTAAGACCATACTTGATACCGGACGTCAGCAGATTATTGTCGGAATAGAGGAATTGAATAAAAGCTTAAAAACAATTCCCTACAGCAAAAATCCTCCGACGTATATCAAGCTGGAAAATCGCAAAACAACCGATCAGTCCATAAAAGATTTTCAGGCTCTGTTGTTAGCCGCATTGCCTGACTCCGCGTCCATCTTTAACCGCACATCCGGTTCGGAATTTGAAGAGTATAAAAAAATTGAAACGCTGATTGCCTACTTAAAAGAAAATGATCCGCGCCGTAAAAAAGTGCTGGACGTACGCCAGTGGTTTAATTTTGCCGCTATTGAATATTATCTCAACGACAATACGCAAAAACAATATTACGAAGATTCTGCAAGTTTGTCGGGCGGAGAAAAATCAAAATTAACCTATACGATTTTAGCATCGGCAATTGCATTTCAATTCGGCATTACCGGTGGAGAGGGATATTCGTTACGGCTGGTGATCATCGATGAGGTATTCAGTAAAATCGATATGGACAATTCGTGCTATGCAATGGAGCTGTTTAAAGAGATCGGGCTCCAGATGATTCTCGTAACACCGATGGATAAAATCAACATCGTAGAAGATTATATCGCATCGGTTCACATTACCGAAAAGCATAACGATAATACCTCGCGCCTACTGAATATCACGATTGACCGATATCGGGAAGAGAAAGAACAGTATGATAAGTGTTGAAGCGATCAGAAAAAAAGCCGAGCATAAATTCGTACCGTATCTGTATTCCGTACTTAATGGAGATGACGCTTTTTTCCCGTTGCATATTCCGGCGGCACGAGGTTCCGCAACGGATGATTTTGCCATGCGGAAAACGGAAGCGGAAAAACTGTACCGGCATTCAAAGCAGGCAAAGGGATTCGGCTACACGGTGATGAGTGCTGTTGTTAAAACCCGCAGTAAGGGAGTGCAGACCATTATTGAAAAAATCCTATTTGAAAGCGAAGCTGATTTTTTGCGATTTATTCAAAAAGAAACGGAAGCCTGCAATTTCAAAACAAACCTCGAACATATTAAAATGCAATGTCTCAAACTTGATGCTGCAGATATTATGCATGACTGGACGGTCAAGCATAGTTCCGTTTTAACCGAGGCGTTTGACGCACAGTATTGGGAACAGCTTTTTTTATGCGCGGATTGGTTTATACATCATAGCCCGTGCGGATTATACCTGCGCGAAATTCCGCTTCCAGTACACACAAAGTTTATCGAACAAAACCGTGCACTCATTTTCTCGCTGTATTGCGCACTCAAAAGAGATTGGCATCGAGATGAAACCGCTGGGCAGCGCAGTGATAGAGCACAACCGCTCGCTGCTGAATCCTGCAATGGGCGTAGCGCGGGAGAAAAAGCAACGGAATTACAAAACACTGCGGAAGCTATATATGCCGAATGGGGAGTTCGCACGGCATCGCCATTTGTCCGTCTCCGTTTATTGGATGAGGCAATCAGCGTAACTATTGCGGGAGAAACGCTTAAAAGCGGTGAAGTACAACTACCGCTTGAATCGTTTGCAACACTGCGCTTTAATTCCGTCGATACTATTTTTATTGTTGAAAATCTGCTGGTGTATTTGACATTCCCCACTGTTCCTAAAGGGCTCTGCATTTTCGGTTCGGGATTTGCCGCCGTACAATTACAGCACAATATCCATCTACGTCAAAAGAAGCTCTATTACTTCGGGGATATAGACGAACACGGTTTTGAAATCCTGTCGGAATTTCGTGCAATCTTTCCGGACGTTACCTCATTTTGTATGGATAGCACAACTTACCAAACATTCGCGCAGTTTGCCGTTCCCGGAAAATCCTCTAAGCGGAATAGTGCCGACCTGTGTCTCACCGCCGAAGAGTTAGCGCTTTTCCGTTATTTGCGGGAACACACCGAGTGCAACAGACTTGAGCAGGAACGTCTTCCGCAGGATTTTATCAAGGAAAGACTCGCATCACTTATAACGATAAGGAATAGTTATGCAAAGCTCTGACAGTGCATATATAGCAACCTTAATTGCGGAAGATTCGGGATTGCGGCTTTTACGTTCAAAGAATCCCGCACCGGTTATTTCATTTCTTTTTAAAATATTCAGAGAGCGGCATCTGCAAACCGTCAATGCAGATCGGTTTGAAACGCTGCTGGCGGATTTTTTGCGATCACAGGAATTTTCCGGTTTTGACAATAGCAGTATCGACGATTGGTATGATTGGGAAACGGCAGAAATACAAAACAGCGAAGAGTTCAGACTTGCAACGCAAAGCATCGAGGCGCGCGCTCATTTTTTAGCAAATAAATGGTGTTCGGAAAAGGTCGGCTATATCAAAAAATACTATAATGAGCGGCAGGATGTGATTATCGAACTGAGCGCGGGAGTGGAACGGCTGTTTACCTGGCTGGATACGATGGATTCAAAAATGTTTATCGGTACAGAATCCCGCTTTCAAGATATTCTGCATAAACTCAGAGAGCTTTCGGAAAACACTACGCACGATCCTCAAACACAAATTGCAGAACTTGAAAAACAGAAAGAAGCATTGCAGCAACGTATAGATGCAATTAAAACAACCGGAGAGGCGGAAGTGTATACGCCGGTGCAAATGGTTGAACGGTTACGTGAAGTTTCAAAAGCGGCACGCGAACTCTTATCGGATTTCCGGCAGGTAGAAGAAAATTTTAAAACCATTCTTGCTGATGTATACAAAAAACAGTCGGTGAGCGAAACAAAAGGCGCGGTGCTTGGCTACGCCCTTGATGCCAATTTGGAAATGAAGGAAACTCCGCAGGGGCAAACCTTCGATTCTTTTTGGGACTTTCTTGCAGCCGATGCCGGTAAAAACGAGATCAATCACTTAACCCGGACGATTATCGCACAGGTAACCGAGCATGGCATTGCATGGGAGGATTCCTTCCTGCTGCACCTCAAGCAATATCTGCATGAAGCGGGGCGGAAGATTATCGACACCAACCATTCGCTGACGCACCGGCTCAACCGTGTGCTGCTTTCGCGTGACTGCGGTGATCACAAACAGCTGACCGAACTTATTGCTTTTATCAAGACGAAAGCCTTTGAATTAGCCGAGCGTGATATTGTTTTTCCGAAAGAGTTTGGTATTCAAACAAAAGCGGTACTGCATTTCCCGCAGGCACGGACGCTTATCCTTCCGCCGCTTAACCAAAGCTTTGAACCGATCGTATCATTCACCGAGCAAGAGTCGGCAGCGCTGCTGCAGCGAAGCGGTATTTTTAATCAATTTTATATTGATGAAGCCTTGCTCAAAAAACATATTGAACAGTATCGCAGTCAATTTCTCCATAGCGCCGTTCAATTTTCGCTGCACGACTTGAGCGAAAAATTCCCGATAGAAAAAGGTCTTTCCGAAGTCGCCGCCTATTTTGCCCTTGCGCCGAAACTCAAACCCGCCGCCGTTATCCTCGATGATGCAACCGAGCGGATTACATACACATACAACGGCAAGTCAGTGGCGCTGACAGTGCCTAAGATTCTATTCGGGTAACAATAATGGGTAATAAGGCAGGTACGGATGTCATCTCCCCCTATACCGCTTCCATATTCGGATAATCAGCTTTTCGGCGATAATCAGGAAGAGGCCGAGCACGAAAGGCAGGCCGATCAAAAGCGCCGGATGTTCCATACCGATTTGCGCCGCCGCGATGGTGTTTTCAAGATAGACGAACAGCAGTGCGGCACAGATTGTTCCGATAACGGAGCGTCCGCCTGCATACGCAAGCACGAGGGCGATCCAACCCTTGCCGGCGCTTTGGTTTGGAACAAAGGCTCCCAGCTGGAGGGATAACAGGCAGCCTGCCAACGCCGCCGCCGCCCCGGACATACCCATTGCCGCTATCTTTAACCGTGCGGTATGCACCCCAATCGAATCCAAAAATACAGAATCTTTTCCGAGTATCTTTATCCGTAAGCCTGTTTTGGTGTAGCGGCAAAAGAGCGCAAGTCCGAGGCCGGTCAAAACGGCGAGCGCCGCGCTCGCCGTTTTGACGAGCTGCGGCTGAAGCAGCAGCTCCGGCGGCAGCGCAACGATACTCCGGTTACCGAAAAACCGTGTACTCAGTATGGAAACAAAGCCCGCAGCGGTTAAGTTTACCGCAAGTCCGACTATGTAGATATTGGCTTTACGATAGATAGCAAGATAGGTAATAAACATACTTAACCCTGCACCCAACGTAAGCGAGAGGGCAAGCCCCGGAATAAGACCGCCGAGGCTTTCGGTTAATAGAATTCCGCCGATTCCCGTAAAGGCGCTTAAAAGCATCAGTCCTTCTATTCCGACGTTCAACAGCCCTGCATATTCCGAAACGAGGGCAGCGCAGGCGGCAATCAGCAGCGGCGCGGCTTGTGCAATCAGTGTAATCGATGCGGTTATCATACAGGACTTCCTTTTCGTTTTTGCCGGAAAAAATCAACCGTTATCAATATAAACGCAATCCCCTGTACAATTGACGAAAGGTCAAAGGACGTGCTTGTCTGGAGCATCGCAGCCTTGCCGCCTGCTTCCATCCACGCAAAAAACAGCGCGCCGAATACCGCACCCAACGGATGATTGCGCCCGATAAGCGCGGCGGAGATACCGCTCCAGCCTAGTCCCGACGTAATGCCTGCGTAGACATAGTGTCGCGAGCCGTATACGCTGAATGCGCCCGCAAGTCCGTGGGCTGCTGCGCCGAATGTCAGCGCCAAGACTGAAATCAAGCCGACCTTAATTCCTTGGGATTGTGCGAAAGCGCGGTTATTGCCGGTTAATCCGAGTTCGTAGCCGTAGCGGGTACGCTTGAACATCCAGAAAAGCAGCGCCGTTATTATCACCGTAAAAAAGATACTGCTATTCAATGTCGAAGGAGGCCAAAAAGAAGTGAAGAACCACGCTTCGGTTGTATATGGGGTTGCCATCAGATTGCTTGCAGAATCTCTGAATATATCGTTGACGCCGTAGTCGATGAGTGGGAGCAGTGCGCAGGATAATAAATAGGTGCTGATCAGTTCGGTAATGCCGAGAAATTGTTTCAAAAAAGCGGAAATAAAACCTAAAAGGCCGGAGCAAAGAGCCGCGAGTATACATCCGGCGATAAGGCCGAAGGGCTGCGGGAACTGTGGTGTCAGCAATGCGAATTCCACCGCGATAAACGAAGCGAGATACGCTTGCCCCTCGCCGCCGAGGTTGAAAAAGCCTGCCTTTGCCGGAAGGATAAAACCCATCGCGCAGAGCAAAATGAGTGAGGCTTGGTCGAGCATATTGCCGAAATAAAACGTATTGGTAAAAGGGGAAATAAAAAACGCGATAAGCGTTTCGAGCGGTTCTTCGCTCTGCGCTGCCAAACAGATTGCCGCCGCGGCTGCGCTTGCGGTTACCGAAATAATACTGTTTAAAAGCGGGGCTGCTTTTTTGAGACGGTGTTGTTGCGTATCTTTATTCATCTTTACTCGCCTGCATCATCGCCGCAATGATTTCCGCGCGGTTATATGCGGAACGTTCCATAAAGCGGGTCAGGACACCGCGGTATAATACATGAATACGGTCGCAGGTTTCAAGCGCAGCGTCTACATCCGAGGTGAGCACGATAACCGCTGCCCCTTTTTCAGCGAGATTGCGGAGCCGCTGCAGCAGTGCAAGCTGTACCTTCCTGTCCAGCCCCCAATAGGGTTCGGCACAGATAACCAACTGCGGCGGCGGATTGTCGAGTTCGCGGCTGAAAATCAGTTTTTGAATCATACCGCCTGATAAGCTCAACACCGAATCTTTCCACGAGCGGGGAATATCGAATGAACAGCTGCGCTTCCATGCTTCAACCGCCGCGGGGGAGTAAATACCGAAGCGGTACAGCGAGGCACGTGCGCGGACATAGAGGTTCTCCGCAATGCTGTGTCTGCCGGCAATGCCGTTCCTCATCCGCTTGCTGGGGATGTAGGCGTAGGTTTCGCGCGGTATGCGGCTTAGGGGCTGCCCGTCAAACCGGATAGTACCGCTGTCCGGTTTGAGCGTGTTGACCAGTAGATATTCCAAAAGTTCCAGCCCCTGCTTTTTTATGCCGACGACTCCGGTTATCTTCCCGTGCGGAACATCGATTGAAAAATCCGAAAAGCGGACTCCTCTGTTGCTGACGGCAGCAACATGCGAAACAGTCAGTCCCGCCGCCGGTTTTGACGAAGGAGCCTGAAACTGCGATGTAGAAGAACTTTGGAACTGCGATGCCGGAGAGACCGTACTCGATTGTAGCGTGCCCTTTAGCGCTGCTTTGGATGGGGATGCCGCAGACGGATGTTCCGAAGATGGTGCGTCGGATTGTGGTGTATTTGTATACGATGAAGTATTAATGTTTGATGAACCGGCGGCTGTACCGGTATCGGCTTGAATCGGCGGAGTATCCGATTGTACTTCGGCGGCAGTCCATTCCGTCTGTTCGGAACCGAAAATTTCTTGCAGCAGGAGGTTTACATTTACGGTAGAATCGATTGAACCGTTCCATACCGTTTTGCCGTTTCGCAGAATATGCACCGTGTCCATAAAGCTCAACACTTCTTGAATGCGGTGTGTTACTACGATAATACATGCGCCCCTGTCCGCGCAGCTGCGGAGTGTGCCGTATAGCTGGGTAATTTCCTGCGGACTAAAGGAGGCGGACGGTTCGTCTAAGAAGAACACGGAAGGATTTTTAAGCAGCGCTTCTCCGATTGCCGCCCAGTGCAGCTGCGCCGTATCGAGTGTTTCCGCTTTTGGGATGAGCGGCAGCACGATACCGTAGCGGGCGAGCGCCGCCGCAATTGCGTTTTGAGTTTTTTGGGGCGAAAGAACGTTGGCGGCAATATCTTTTGCGGTATGTAATCCGATTGCAAGGTTTTCCCATACCGTAAGCTCCGCCGAAAGCTGCGGATGCTGAGGCGTCAGCACGAGCCCCCGTGCAATACCGTCTGCAGCGGAACGTAAGCTCAGCGCTTCGCCATTGTAAAGGATGCGGCCACTGTCCGGTTGTAAATGACCGGTACAGAGGCGGGCAAGCGTTGACTTTCCGGCGCCGTTTTCGCCTAACAGCGCATGTATCTTGCCTGCCTCAAACTCAATGCTTACCCCGTCTACAGCCGTAATACCGTTTTCCGGAAACGTAAAGCGTAAGTTTTCCGTCGAAAACACAAAGGAATCCTAGTGAGCGGATAAGGTCAATGCTCCGGTTTTAACGCCGTCTATCAGTTGTTGTACTTTTTGAGTAATGTCTGCCGGTACGGCGGAAGGTACTCCTTCAAAAGCAAAGTTTACCGCACCGTCTTTTATGCCGAGTTCTGCCGAAGTGCCGAATTCCAAACGTCCTTCTACAAAAGCAATCACAGAGTCGGTACAGGCTGTCTTTTGGCTAACCTCCGTTGAACCGACTACAATGTCCTTCCCGTAGGAATATCCCGGCCGGTCAAACCACATCACATACGCGCCGTGTTCCCGGGCAGCGGCAACAACTCCGGCATTTCCGCCGCCGCAGATTGTTAAGATGACATCAGCTTTATTTTTGATCATCGAAGCGGCAAGCTCGGAGGCTTTGGCGGCGTCATACCAATTACCGAGGACACGGAAATCCAGCTCAAAGTTTTTATTGACGGCTTTTGCTCCGTCCAAGTAGCCTTTCCGTATTTTGTCATTCATAACCGGAAACTCCTGTCCGGCGAGAAGACCGATCTTATACGCAGCGTTTGCATTCTTCATTGAACTGCTGCTGACGAGCGCGGCGTAGTAACCGTTGAGGTAACCCTGTTCGTACTGATTAAATCCGACGGTTTTTATTTGAGCGTTTCCGGCAAGGTAGCCGTCCAGCAGCAGGAATTTTTGTTTGGGCGCGGATTGCAGTACCTTTTCTGCGATTGCCGGCAACGAAGGATTGGAACTGATAATGAGATCATACTTTTTGCTCAGGGCGAGCGCTGTCAGTCCGTTCTGCCATTCACCCTGATTCACACCGCCTTCTACAACCTTGACGGTAACCGGTTTCCCCTTTTTGTCCAACTGCGCCTTCGCATCCTGTACACCCTCTACGAGCAATTCATACGTCGGGTTTCCTTTGACAATTCCGGGTACAAAGACCGCAATGGAAACCGCTTTAGGTTTTGCAAAAAGAGGTACGCCTGCGATTAAGGCGATACTACAACCGAGTATGATGATTTTTTGTTTTAACGTCATGTTACACTCCTATAAAAACTTTTGCAGGAAACATAAGTTTCCGAAAAAGTTTTTAGTCGTGCACGCATTACGCGCACACGTAAATAATCAAGTTTGCGTAAGCAAACTTGAGATAAAAAGCTCCGACGCTATTTTAGGCGGAGCTTTTTATCGTAGCTCCTTACTGTATTAACTATAGCTAATTATAAATAAAGCGATTAAAAATGGTAAAATTGTTAACCGACAGGCTCATACCGTACAATATTTCTCTATTCTTGTCTAGGATTTTTGACAGAGTGAGAGGGCGACCTGCTTGTTATTTTAATAAAAATAATGCATAGTAACCGACAATGCCTAGCCTATAATGCGGTTGTTTTATCGCTATCAGTTTTAAGAATACCCTTATCCTCAAAACGGAGAAACGCATGCGTAAACTTTATACCATTACAGTCGGAATATTTTTAATCCTTTTGTTTGCAGCTTGTACGCAGTTTACTACAGATATAGACGTATTTTTGAGTTATTGGTCGACGGAAGTTGCCGCTACGGATTTTACGCTCGATAAACCATATATCAGTATAGGAGAGACATCGTATGTATCATCGATGGAAGACGTAATAGTTACGATTAAACTGCGGAATCCCAAAAAATTGACCCTCAAGATGCCGACATCCTCCGATAAGGTTATCCGTTTTCCGGGGCTGTCTACTCAACCTCAGTACGGTATAGAAAAAGACTATACCCTCACGCAAACGACAAGCAATAAACTCATCCTCACATATAAGAAAGACTTTTTACAAGCGCACGAATGGAGTAACGGCAATATCGGAGCCGAGATTACCTTCATTGCTGATGACAATAGAGTGTTCGACAAGCGATTCAGTATGAACCTCAAGGCGGCGCGCAGTATGCAGGGGCTTTCAGGATAACCCCTTGCTTTCATTACCCCCATGAACGGACAAAGCCCGAATACGGCATTTACCAAAAAGCTGGAAGAAAAAGTAAATGAAACCAAAGAAGACGAAGAGAAACGGAGGGAATATATGTTAATAACTCATTTGAAAAAGATGCCCGTCATGAAGGCTGGAAAGCCGGTATAGCCCCACGAATAGTGTATTGCTTTTGTATGCACATCAGCGTATATGAATATATTGCTTTTAAATTATTGAACAGACAAATGTACATATTGACATAAACCGTTAAATGTTTCAAATATAGTAGGTCATCTCTAAAAGTTCGCTTATCGGCTAAACGTTTTTAGAGGTGCCCTATAACGAGTTGAAGGGGGCGCGATGCGTCAGTGAAAGGGTGCGAAGTTTCAATCGAAAATGTTTCAAAAACATTTGGAGATTTTCATGCGGTGGATAATGCCGTTATTCACATTAAGCGCGGGGAGTTTTTCTCGCTATTGGGGCCTTCCGGTTGTGGGAAAACAACGTTGCTGCGCATTATTGCCGGATTTGAACAGCCTGATTCGGGAGTTATCACCTTTGACGGGCAAAATATTGTCGGCATAGAAGCCCATAAACGGCAATCGAATACCGTCTTTCAAACCTACGCGCTTTTTCCGCACCTGTCCGTGTATGAAAACATCGCCTTTCCGCTCAGAATTCGTAAGCGCCCGCAGGACGAAATTGACCGGCGGGTTAAAGAATACCTGCATTTAGTGCAGCTCGATGCACATATCTACAAAAAGCCGTCTCAGCTTTCCGGCGGGCAGAAGCAGCGGGTTGCGATTGCCCGTGCGCTGATTAACGAACCGCGAGTGCTGCTCTTGGATGAACCGCTTTCCGCATTGGATGCTAAACTGCGGGCAAATCTTTTAATTGAGCTTGATAAACTGCACGACCAAATCGGTATTACCTTTATTTTTGTGACGCATGATCAAAGCGAAGCGCTGTCCGTTTCCGACCGTATTGCGGTGATGAATCAGGGGAAGGTGCAGCAAATCGGCAGTCCGTATGAAATTTACGAACAGCCTGCTACAGCTTTTGTTGCAAAGTTTATCGGCGAAACAAATCTCTTTGATGCAACCGTAGTTGCGTGCGAGCCGCATACGGACGGCTTTATGGTTACGCTTGATACTCCTGCGTTGGGAACTTCGGTTAAGATCACCGACTACGATAAAACCAAAGCGGGGCAGCCGGTATGTTTTACCGTGCGTCCGGAAAAAATCCGCATCTCATTAGAAAAGCCGTCCTCTTCGACAAAGGAACTGAACGTCTTTCGAGGTGAGGTAGAAGAGCCGATTTATTCGGGGTTCCAATCAAAGTTTTTTGTAAAGCTGGAATGCGGCACCGTGGTGCAGGTTTTTAAACAGCATCAAAATTATCTTGAAGACGGGCCTGAAATTGAATGGAAGGATACGGTGTATGTTTCGTGGGCGGCCAATGATGGCTACATCGTCGAAGATTTAACATAAAGGTATGTAAGACTATGGTGCAAGATCATTCCCGACGGCAGTACGCCTTTTTGTATACCTTTCCGATGGCAGCATGGTTTACCGTCTTTTTTGTCCTGCCGCTTCTCATCATCGGCGTATATAGCTTTCTTCAAAAAGGATTATACGGCGGAGTAGTGCGGCATTTCACGTTCAGCGCCTATATTCAGCTTTTTACTGCAAGCTACGGACTATTATTTGTACGGACGCTCTGTGTCAGCATTGCGGTAACACTGATTTGTATCTTGCTTGCGCTTCCTGCCGGATATGCGATTGCGCGTAGTAAGCATCAGCTGTTCTTTTTGTTTTTGATTATCATTCCTTTTTGGACAAACTCTCTGATTAGAATCAATGCGTGGATTTCGATACTCGGTACTCAAGGTTTCCTCAATGGACTTTTAAAAAAGATGCACCTCATTACGGAAAGTATTCCGTTTTTGTACAATCAGCAAGCGGTCATTCTTGTGTTGGTATATATGTTTATTCCGTATGCGATTTTTCCGATTTTTTCGGCTATCGACAAGTTTGACTTTTCATTGTTGGAAGCTGCACGAGATCTTGGCGCTACCAAAACAGAGGCTATCTTTAAGGTTATGCTGCCGAATATCCGTGCCGGAATCCTGACCGCCGTCATCTTTACCTTTATTCCGGTATTCGGCTCTTATACCGTGCCGCTTTTAGTCGGCGGGAAGGATTCTTATATGATTGGTAATCTGATTGTCGATCAGGTAACAAAGATCCGTAACTGGCCGCTCGCTTCAGCCTTTTCAGTGCTTATTACCGTTGTTAGCGCCGCCGGTGTCCTCTGGATGATGTACGCCAGCTTTAAGCAAGAAAAGCAAGCCGCAAAATAGTGATGATAAGGAGTGAGCATGTCTGATATACCGCAAGATTTACAACAGCAAGCGTTGCCGGTTCCTTATCGGCATAGTTTAGCAAAAAGCCCGTACCGGCGGTTAATTCAGAAATTCGGGAAGCGCAAGCGGGAATCCGAACCGGCGCGTCATGCACGGCGCGCATATAAGAATCTTAACAGCTCTTGGTTTTCCTCTACAGTGCTGGTGTTTGTACTATTGTTTTTATTTTTGCCGCTTGTAATTATTGCAGTGTTTTCCTTTAACGAAGGTAAGGCGGTCGTATGGTCGGGCTTTTCACTTAAATGGTATGCCGCGCTTTTCTTAGAATCTGAAAAATTGTGGACTTCATTTTGGCACAGCATATTTATTGCCTTTGTTTCGGCATTGTGTTCCGTTATTATCGGTACCTTTGCCGGTCTCGGCGTACAGTGGTATCGGTTCCGGGGCAGAGGGTATGTACAAGCGGTGAGTATTCTTCCGATGGTGCTGCCGGAAGTTGTTATCGGTATGTCTACGCTGATTTTCTTTTCGGCAATCAACATACCGCTCGGCTTTCTTTCTATTATTATCGCACATATCACTTTCTGTTTGCCCTTTGTGTTTTTGTTGGTGCTTGCCC
This sequence comes from Treponema medium, assembly GCF_017161265.1. Lineage (NCBI taxonomy): Bacteria > Pseudomonadati > Spirochaetota > Spirochaetia > Treponematales > Treponemataceae > Treponema > Treponema medium. The sequence goes on from NZ_CP031393.1 coordinate 1,135,626, forward strand.
GTCTTGAAGAGTTCGATTTTTCAATTGTCGAAGCCGCACGCGACCTCGGCGCAACGGAGCGGCAGACCTTGTTCAAGGTGATAATTCCTGCAATTTTTCCGGCTATTTTGTCCGGCTTTTTTATGTCGGTTACGTTGTCGCTTGAAGACTTTGTGATTACTTTTTTTGTGTCCGGCCCCGGTTCCACGACGCTGCCGCTTTATGTGTTTTCGATGGTGCGGTATGGTATTTCTCCGGTGATCAACGCACTGTCCCTCATTATGATTTTAGGAACCATGCTTATTGCTTTTATGTTACGTAATTTTTTAAAAGGAATTGCGGCCTCAAATTAAATGCCGCGTATTTAATTATGAAAAAAAATACTGAGACATCCTCCTCGGTTGCAGCGCATCCATCGTATTTGGGGAACTGTTTTGTAATGCGCCGTTTTACACAAACTGTTATTCGTACCGGTTTCATAATTTTAATTGTCGGTTTCATTGCCGGAGTTGCTTCTTGCGATGGGAAAAGCGGTTCAGGCAAGCAATCTTATCAAAAGAAGGACCTTGCTCATCCTCTGCTATTTGTGCTGGGAAAAGATTTTTATCAGTATTCCGATTTATTTACCTATCTTTCGAATATTTATACGGCGGAAAGTCTAAAGGTGAACCTGCATATTTTAAGCTACAGCGATATGACCGCAAAAACAAAACAGCCGCGGCTTTCCATGATTACTGAATGGCTTGCGGCACACCCTGTCGAGGCGCTTATTTCTATCGGTATTCCCGAAGGCGGCGCCCGCATACTGCGTATCGCTAAAGAAAAATACCCTGACTTGCATATTTTTTCCCTGTTGCCGGTAGAAGAGATTTTGCCGCTCGAAGCCTACAGCGATGTTGTTGTGGACTTTGAACTGCCCGACTCGTTTGCAAAGGCCGACAGGGCGGTGAATATCCCTGCGCATGATGTACAGACACTGGTTCTATGTGCCGTAACCGCTGTGGAACAAATCGGCGAGTTGCCGGAACAGGAGCCGTTTCCGCGGTTTGTGCGGGCGGTTGCAACAACGTCCGATATATTAAAAAAGCAGGGGATAGCGGCATGGGGCGGTACACCGTATGTACTGCAGCCCTATAAAGACCCTGAACTCAATATCCGTTCGTACAATTATCTTATTTTATCACCGCCTTCGACCGGCGGGCGTGCAGATAGCGAAGGACTGGAAATGACCGCCGTAGGGGAAAAACAATGAACCGTTTTACTCGCTGCGAAAACGGTATTATTGCGGATGCCGCTTTCTATAACCGGCTGCAATATGCGGATACTGCTTCTGTCTTGTTGCTTTCCGACACGCATGGAGCCGTAGATGCAGTGCGGTGGATTTTATCGGCTTTTAGCGAGGAATGCCAAGCATGCCTTTTTGCCGGAGACGGCGCTCAAGATATCATAACCGTTGTGCGCGAAGCTGCTGCCGGCAAGCTCACCATTCCGCCGGTGATTATTATGGCGCAGGGGAACTGCGACAGCCAGCTCTATCCGCCGGTTTTTCCAGATAGCGAAAACCCAAAACCGTTCGGGCTGCCGGTATATCAACAAAAGATGATAGCCGGACAGCAGATTTTATTGACGCACGGGCATCTGCACCATGTTGAACTTGACGGGCGTAAATTGAGCATGACGGCCGAAAATCTCGGTTGTACAATCGCCGTATACGGGCATACGCATATTCAAAGTATCGAAGGTTTTGGCGGCGTTACAGCTGTCAATCCGGGCAGCCCCTTGCGTCCCCGCGGTAAATCTTACGGCGGTTTTGCTATCCTTTCTATCAACAATACAAAAAAGACGCCCAACCGAACGGCAACAGAAGCCGATACCGGAATCGCCGGCGCTGACGGCACTTTGGTTGACAAATGCGGAGAGTTGAAACTATATACCTTAACAAAGAAAAACACCGGCGCTTTTTCCGCCGCCGTACATGCGGTTTATCCCATTTATGGGCACCCCTAAATTGCGATTGGTTTTTTAGAGGTTCATTCTTGTAAAAAATAGTGCAGGGGAGTAAACTCTCCGCACGAATATAAGGAGATTTGTCTCAATATGAGTAAATTACAGCTTTTCTTAAAAAGAAAAGATATAGAGATTTCCGGTAAGCGGTATTTTATTGATGCGATGAGTGCTATGGCGATGGGGCTTTTTTCATCCTTGCTTGTCGGAACAATACTGAGAACCGTAGGGCAGCAGCTGCATATCACCTTTTTGACCGATACCATCTGGCCGATATGCCGTGATATGACGGGCGCCGCCATCGGTATTGCCGTTGCGCACTCGCTTAAAGCGCACACCTTTGTCTTATTCTCCGCCTCTATTGTCGGGTATGCCGGTAATATGTTCGGCGGTGCAGTGGGCGCCTTTATTTCCGCCATTGTCGGTACCGAGCTGGGGAAACTGGTTTCAAAAGAAACAAAGATCGACCTCATCGTTACGCCGACGGTAACCATTCTTTCCGGCAGCATAATAGCCGTCTTTTTCGGTCCGTATATGTCTGCGTGTATGAATTGGCTCGGAGGCGTCATTATGACAGCGACAACCCTACGTCCGTTCCTGATGGGTGTTTGCCTTGCGGTATTGGTTGGGATCATTCTCACGCTGCCGATCAGTAGTGCGGCGCTCTGCATGATGCTTTCTCTTTCGGGGCTTGCAGGAGGAGCGGCTGCGGCGGGATGCTGTGCTCAAATGATCGGATTTGCGGTGATGAGCTATCGGGATAACGGATTTGGCGGAAGCTTTGCAGTTGGCATCGGCACCAGTATGCTCCACATGCCGAATATTATTAAAAATCCCCGAATATGGATACCGCCGATCGCCGTATCCGCCGTACTAGGGCCTATTTCAACTATGCTGTTAAAGCTGGAAAATACACCCATCGGCTCCGGTATGGGAACGTGCGGGTTGGTAGGACAAATCGGCGCATTGACGGCGATGAGTGAAACCGGACGCAGCACCGCAAGCATCTATCTTTCTATCTTACTGTTGCACTTTATCGCTCCCGCTGTACTAACGATTCTTTTTACCGTGCCGTTGCGGAAAATCGGATGGATTAAAGACGGCGATTTAAAACTTGCGCTGTAACAGCTGTATTATGTGTCGCTTAAGCCTTCTTCAAAAATGAACTGGATATAGAGGTCTTCGAGTGTCCGCTTGGGACCGGGGACTTGGAGTCTCCGCCGTGATTCGGCATTGCTTTTCCGGTCAATAAAAGAAGTATAGAAACCGCGTGGATCATCACTCGGAAACTCTCTTTTAAAGCCGAGCAGATTATATGCTTCGTCTCTGCTGAGGGCGGAAGCTTTTCTTTCCTTCAAAACGTTGCGGATAAAATTGATCTTTTCATAAGAGATGCCGAATAAAAATTCTTCCAATGCTTGACCGATTTCAGGGTCTGCCAGCTTCGCAATCATAAACCGTTCCCACGATTCATCCAGCTCCATTGAAAGAAGAAAAAGTTCGCTTACGCCGAGCATACTGCCGAAGTTCGGCGCAAGTTTGTTTCGTGCTGTCCAGACTTTGTGTAAAACAGGTGCAAAAGATGAGGAGTGTTCATCCAGCCGATGTTCCCATAGTTCGGTTAATAATTCTGCTATGTCTTTTCGTGTTTCATGCTGAAGCTCGGCATTATCAAGGAGCATCGTATACACATCTTCCGCCATAAGCGCGAACATAGCGCGAAGCGTAATCCGCCGCAGCGCTTGGATATCTTTTTCTTCAAAAAAAGCATTCATCGCTATTTTGGTAAGTGCGGAAAATGTTTGGAATTTGGCAATCAGAAAGCTTTTTCCAAGAATAACCTTTGTCGGTAATGTCAGTAAACGTGAAGCGGGTGCGCTGCTGCACAGTGTGTCGATCAATGTTTCTGCCGATCGATGTTCACCTGCAAGGACAGTACTGCGTTGTATTGAGGGGTAGCGGGAGACGGCAACCGCCACTTGTTCTAATGTTGTAATATAGTTTGCAATGTTGCTCAGTACCCCGGGAGCATAAGCTTGTAAGCTTTTTAAAATCTGTTCGATTACCGCGTGTTCGTCTTTATCGAACACCACAATATCGGATGAAGTACCTCCATCTTCAGTTGTGTATGGCATTGAGAGCGTTGCAGACAAAGATGCATAAGTCATACCCTATTAGTATATCATAAAAATCGAATTCTGCCAAACATTTTCTTGCGGATATCAGGACAAACGCATCAGGTCGTTTTTTTAATAACCCCGCAGAATAAGTGAGGTTGTTCAAGTAGAACTGCCAAGGATGGCATCGCTAAAAAATGTACATCCCTGTACATTTTTTAGCTTCGAGTTTTCCTGATGAAAAACTCGATACTGTTTGGAACCACTGACTTCCTGTCAGTACAGCGTCGTTTCTGATCTATCCGCCCGCCGTCCATGGCGGTATTGAGCCAAATCTCGCCTTCAATGCGCCCAAGGATGGGCGTGGGATAGGTCAGAAACAAGTTTTGGAACAAAACTTGTCCTCAACCGATGTACATGGACGTACATCGGTTGAGAGGTACACGGATGTACAACAGTCGAAGATGGTTCAAATGGTCTCACAGCCTGTATTATTCTGCGAAATGTAATTCACTCATCTGATGTGTTTGCCCGTTGGCATTATTGATTGGCGTTGGTGATGCGTTTTTTCAGCTCGGCGATGGTAACCTCGAGCGATGGCTCAAGCGCTGTCTGTGTTTCTATTTTTTGATGCCCGTGCATGATCGTCGAATGGTCTCGTCCGCCTAATTCAACGCCGATTTCCGTGGTAGAGAATTCGGTCATTTCCCGGGCAAGATACATCGCAACCTGTCGAGGAAAAGAGATATTCTTTGTCCGTTTTTTTCCCTTTAAATCAACATACGAAATACCGAAATAGTCTGCGACGATTTTTAGAATCGTATCGATTGAAATATTATGCTGGCGGGGAGACCCGAATGTATCCTGTAAAAGCCGTTGGGCATTTTCGAGCGTGATGGGACCGGTCAGTTCCGAATATGCTTGCAATTTAGTGAGGGCACTTTCCAGATCACGGACGTTGGAAGAAATATTCTTTGCAATCAGGTGTACTACTTCGTCGGGAATGGAGAAATGCTCATCCTGAAGCTTTTTAAATAGAATAGCACAGCGGGTTTCATACGAAGGTATTTTTAAGTCAATACTCAACCCGCGGGTAAAACGGGAACGAAGCCGATCGGTTAAATTTTTTAGCTCTTCAACCGGGCGGTCGCACGTAAATACAATTTGCTTGTTGCTCTCATAGAGGGCATTAAAAGTGTGGAACAATTCTTCCTGTGTACCTTCTTTTTTTTCCAAAAAGTGGATATCATCAAGCAGCAGTACATCCGCATTACGGTACTTGTTTTTAAATTCATGCATTTTGTTTTTATTCACATGAGCAATATATTCATTCGTAAAGGTTTCGGCGGGCGCATATAAAATCTTCAGATTGGTATTTTGATACAGTGCATTGCCGATTGCCTGCATTAAGTGCGTTTTACCCAACCCTACGCCTCCGTAAATTAACAACGGGTTATACGCTGTTCCGGGGTTCTTCGAAACGGCAATGGCTGCGTTCGCAGGAAGCGGGTTGTCCGCATCGATAACGAATTTGTCAAACGTATAGCGTTCATTTAACAAGGGATGTTTCTTTTTTTCTTCAGGAGGTACCGATTTTTGTGGATCACGGAAAGCTGATGACGAAGATTCCTTCGGCGTATGCGCATTTTTTTTAGGTGATGCGTGGATATCCGTTTTCTCTGGAGGTTTTATTTCAAATTCAATGCTGATACGAGAGCCAAGCAGCTCCAATAGCTTTTTTTCAATAAAGAGTTCATATCGCTGCCGCACATTATCGCGGTAAAATTCGGAAGGTACCGATAAAACGATAGTGGTATCCGAAGCTCTCTCGTAGACGATACGCGAGAACCACATAGATATTTCCTGTTCACCTATCTCATTTTTTAATTGTTTAACGGTTTCTTCCCAAAAAATACGATAATCACAACTACTCATAACCGCTATTATACTACTACTTTCCTTTTTTTGACAATATGGAATTTTTAGAGTAACGGGAATGTTATGTTTTTAATCGTGTAAGTCATTGTATAATAATGACTTAATGTAAAAGATTGTAAAACATGAAACGTGTAAGTTGTTATGAGCTATGGCTTTATACATGTAATTTCTGTCGGTGTGCGCTATTGATTTTAATTTCTTTGTTTGCACACTTCGGTGTGCTGTCAATTCTCGGTTTTTCGCAAAATATTTATACCGCTCTTTAACCCTCGAAATCTGTTTATTTAAATATACAATGTTAATACAAATATATGAATACCAAATGCTTAAAAAAGGACTCAATAATGACAAATACAACACTTGTTCAAATCAGAGTTGATGGAAAGAGATATAGCGATTCCATCTGTTGTTCTTGCCGAACTTAAATATGGGGCAAAGAATTCCAACGATTGTGAAAAGACAAATTCAGTTTAGGAGCTGTTTTTGGATTTGTATCCGACAGCTGTTGAGGTAATATCGTCATTCCCGATAAAATTGTGATATTATCATGATAATAGGGAGATTGATATGAAATATGATTTTACGACAAAAGTAAACAGAGCCGGTTCAGGTTCACGTAAATGGGATGCGATGTATCAGGTCAACCCGCACGTCGATTCGTCCGTTGTGCCGCTTTCGGTTGCCGATATGGAATTTAAGATGCCGCCGGAATTAACGGAAGGGCTCAAGCACTATCTTGATAATGCCGTGCTGGGCTATACGGGGCCGACTGTTACATATAAAGAAGCGGTACAAAATTGGATGAAGGTTCAGCATAATTGGACGATTGCTCCTGATTGGATTGTCCCCACTGCGGGTGTCGTGCCTGCGATTTTTAATGCGGTCAGAGCTTTTACCGAACCGGGAGACGGCGTTATTTTGCTGTCGCCGGTGTATTATCCTTTTTTTAGGGCAATACGCTTGCAGGGGCGGATTGTTGCAGCATGTTCGTTACAGGAAAACGATGGCCATTATACGATTGACTTCGAAGCATTGGAACGGCTCGCTGCGAATCCGCGGAATAAAGCACTGCTCTTTTGTTCTCCTCATAATCCTGTCGGCAGAGTGTGGACAAAAGAAGAGCTGCATAAAATAGAAGAAATCGTATTAAAGCATAATCTTTTGTTGTTTTCGGACGAAATTCATTTTGATATTGTGATGCCGGGGTATACGCACACCGTTTTCCAATCGTTAGGGGACGACCTCGCGGAACGAACAATCACCTTTACCGCACCGTCTAAGACATTCAACATTGCCGGTTTGGGAATTAGCAACATCATCATTAAAAATGAGAATATGCGGAAAACTTTTGTAAACGCTCAAGAGCTTGGGGCGGGAGCATTGTTCACGGCATTGAGCTATAAGGCCTGCGAAATTTGCTATACGCAGTGCGCGGCGTGGCTCGATGAATTTTTGTCCGTAATCGATGCCAATCAGCGTATTGTGCAGCAGTTTTTCCAAACGCATCATCCCGAAATTAAAGCCCCGCTCATCGAAGGCACGTATTTGCAATGGCTCGATTTTAGGGCGCTGGGAATGGAACACAAGGCTTTGGAAGAATTTATGACGCAGACGGCGCAAGTGTTCTTAGATGAAGGATATATCTTCGGTGCCGAAGGCCGCGGTTTTGAACGGATTAACCTTGCAGCTCCCGCATCGGTCATTACTGAAACCCTCGAACGGCTGAGCGGCGCATTGCGGAACTTGAAGACGAAATAAGTGCCATAATGATCGAGAGGTTCTCTGCCGAAGTTATACCTTCGTTGGGAACCTCCTGTCTTATTTTCGACAAATCTGAGTTCTTGCAGCAGTTGATGTCATCGGTCTATTCTAAAAACGGGACCGATTGAAATAACGGTCGCGTTAACAATATTGATGTCTCGTCGTGTCGGGTAGGGCAAACAGCCAAGGCTATTGCCGACCCCGAAAAATATTCCGCATTTTTTATTAAAGTAATATGCGCCGCTTAAACGCATATTAAGAGCAGGCGCTAACGGCCACAGTCCTGCGGGGCCTATGCCAACCATAAGCTCAAAATTACTTCCGATACCGTGTGTGTATCCGAAAAGAAATTCAAAATAACCGATTATACCGAATCCCATCGATCGCGCTTCGCCGTGCATCGATTCTGGCGGTTTATAAGGATCTGTACGATGCTCTATTATAAAAATAGGCATAATATTATTGTTGACCATAAAAGTAAAGCCGTTTTTCTTTTGTACGAATATGATATCCAATCCGATTGCAGGACCGGCCATTGTTTCATACAAATACATTTTATCGGCATAGCGGGACGTATGTGCGAGAATTGCGCCTGTCATTCCGTTATGCGGTGCGAAAACAAAGTGGTCAAATCCTGCTGCAAAAAGATAAAGCGGTGCAAGCAGCAATACGGCAGTAATGCAATTCCTTTTCATATAATCTCCTTCGCATCCTTTAAAAAGCTGACAATAATGCAGATCATAATGATGCCGAGCGGGAAGGCGGCGATAATTGATAAACTTTGCAACTGACTGAGATTGCTGCCGGTAAGAATCAACGCTGCCGGTAGCAAGATAAAGACAACTGACCAAAATGCCCGTAGGCTTTTTTTGGGTTCGTTGCCTTCAAGCTGCCGCTGCGAATAAGATGCGATAACCATCGTAATTGCATCGAATGTACTCGCATAGAGAGCAATCATCGTGATGATGAGCAGCACTAAACCGACTTTCGCAAGCGGCAGCGTTTCCAAAATGCTTAAAATAATTTCGGCGGGAGGGATACCTGCAGCGAGCCGCTCGGCTGCCGGTAATAAGTCATGCGTTTCCAAATAAAGCCCGTAATTCCCCAGCACGATAAACGAGCAATAGGTTCCTGCGATGCCGCACATAAGGCCGCCCAGTACGGTATTCCGTACCGTTCGCCCTTCCGAGATTGTCCCGATAAAGAACGGCGTTGCGACAAACCATGCAATCCAATATGCCCAATAAAAAATCGTCCACTGCTGTGGGAATCCTGCGCCGTCTGCGCCCGAAATCCGTAGGGGATCCATCCATGTGGAAAGCGAGATAAAGTTTTGCAGCATCTTCCCGATGCCGGTTATGCTTGTTTCGATAATATAGAGTTTGGGACTGAACAAAAACACAAATACAATGAGGCTTGAAAAACACACAACGGCAACCTTTGCCAGATGAGAAATGCCTTTTATCCCCAGCAGAACAGCCGAGGTATATACCGCTGCAATAATGCAGAGTACAACCAAGGTAAGCATTCGTGATTCGGGAATGCCGGAGATGGTGGAAATTGCCAGCGACAACAGCGGTGTTGCAAGCGAAAATGTCGTTGCGGTTCCTGCTAAAAGACCGACAACTGAAAATACATCGATGATGGTTCCCAGTATGCCGTCGATTTTATTACCGAAAAGGGGGCGACACGCTTCAGAAAGTTTTTGCTTTTTCCGCTGCCGTACATGGAGCATATAACCGAACGCAACAGCGCATACGATATGGAAGCTCCACGGGGTAATGCCCCAGTGAAACAGCGGGTATGTTGCAGCCCAGTCTTGTTTTTCAGCTGCCGTAAGCAGATGTTTCCCGAATGGCGATGCTGTGTAGTAATATCCCCATTCGATAAGCGACCAATACAAAATATCGGCAGCCATCGTAGAGGTAAAAATCATGGCGCCCCATGTAAAATTGCTATAGCGCGGTTTATCGAGACTGCCTAACCGTATTGCTCCGTATTTTGAAAAAGCAAGATAAAACGCTGTACACACTAGGCCGAAGCCAAGAAGTATATAGAAAAATCCAAGCTTATTGACAAAAATGTTCCATAGAGTATCGATGACCTTCATCGATTGCTTCGGAAAGGTAAGCAGTAATGCCGCAGTGCCGGTTACAATGATGAGCGGTAAAAGTGTAATAACCCAATCGATTTCTCCGGAACCGTACCAGCCTTTATTCTGTTTCCGATAGTTCATCATTTTTCTCTTCTTTCCGTTCATCTATAAACTCCGTCATCTGCATAATTTGTTTGTAATAATCTTTTGCATATCGGTACATCTTTAGCCCGTACTCACCGAAATTTTCTCCCAGCGCTTGTTTATAACATGTCCACAGCGCCCATAAGAATCCTGCAAGCGCAACATAGATATAGACACGTAACTTCTCTTCGCTTTCCGGATCGCGGCGGAAGTAGCGGTGCATAAGATCGGCTATTTGAGCTTCGGAAAAGTAAGAGTAAATGGAAAACATTGCAAGGTCTGCCAACGGATCGCACATCGCGGCGTATTCCCAGTCGAGCAGTTTAACATCACCATCGCTGACAATAAAATTATCGCAGATTAAATCGATATGGGTCAGCACTTCCGGTTTTTTAAGTGTATCGAGTAAATCCAGCAAGGTGTTCATTTTTTCCCGGACTTCGGCATAATCGTAAAAAAGAATACCGTGCTTTGCTTCCGCTTGCTGTTCATAAAAATTAATCCGCTCCCTAAAATTAAATCGGTGTCGTACTGTAATACCGGATGTATGCAGCTTACGGGCTATCCACATACACGCTTCCAAATCATCCGAGTTGTGAGGATCCGCTATGTGCATATTTTCTTCAAACTGACTGATTTTTACACCGGTTATTTGGTCAAAATAGATAATCTTATCGGAGATACCGAGCGGCTCAATCGCTTTATATACCGCATATTCCTGTTTCCGGTTGATAAGAATGTCAGTACCGGCGCCCGGAATGCGGAAAATATATTTGTTGTTGTTCAGTTCAAATATGAAAGATTTATTAGTCATTCCAAGCCGCAACGGACGTAAGTTTTTGATCTGCATTTCAGGTTGTCCGAATACACGGGAGATCAATTCCATCCATTTATTCTGTGTAGAAATCATGTATGAGGTGTCGAATTGGCGCAGCTCTTCCAACGATTCAAATTCATATACCTGATTGGAGGGCTGTTTATTTGCAAACATCGTTAGCGTATTTAAATGACGGCTCAATACGTCTTCCCAATACCAGTCATCGGTATCCTCGCGATGATAGGCTTCTTCGATCATCGGACGAATGGTATCGGAAAAAGTACGCGAGAAATAAACCGGTCCGTACATCACCCATGCGTTCCTGCCGCCGACCTTTATTTTCATTATCTTGTCGTGTAAGCCAAGCTGTAGCACCCATTCATTTGTTTTTTCATTCACTTTGATCGACGAATACCATGAATCGTATTCATACGTGTGATACATATTTTTTCGCAGCCAGTTGTCGCTGGAAAGAATATAGGTGTTTTTGAGTTTATCGCGAACATGATACAGCGTTGAAAGATTGTTTTTATTTTCAAAATCGGGATTATACACAAGTTTTACATTGTATTTATCGATGAGGTATTCAAAGGTCTCTTTCAGATACCCGACGACTACGGTAATATCAGTAATTCCTGCTTCTTGCAGCTGCTTGATTTGGCGTTCAATCATTCGTTCGCCGAAAACCTCCAGTAATCCTTTGGGGATCGCGTATGTGAGCGGAATAAACCGCGAGCCAAAACCCGCCGCCATAATAATAGCATTGTCAACTTTACACGAATCGTATTCGGTATGCGCTTTAATGGTTAGAACTCTTTTGCCGATGGCGGGCAATCCGTTCGTTTTAAGAAGGCCATCCTGTTCCATAGCAAAGAGAATTTGATTGACATACGCAAGTGATATTTTTAATGTGCGTGCAATATCCCGCTGCGTAATCGCCGGATTTTTTTTCATTAACTCGATAATTTGAAAATATCGTCTTTTCATATAAAATGCAGTATATTTTAGTTTTTGTTCACTGTCAATGATAAGAATGTTGGAAAGTGAACAAAAAGGGTAGGTCAAATGCGCCGGAAGGCGATTTCAGTTTATAGAGAACCGCTAAAAACTGTAAACCTAACTGTTTGTTCCGTATTCATCAAGAAGCGGGAACCTCTAAAAACCTCAGTTTTTTAGAGGTTTTCCTTAGATTTTTTGCGATGTTTTTTGATAAGTCATAACAATGTAAAGACTTATCAAAAATACTCGTCGGGCATCTCTAAAAATCTAACCAAGTTTTTAGAGATGCCCAAACGTGTTTTCTCCTAAATGCACAATCCGCGTGCAGGCTTTGTGTATAAATTCATAGTCGTGGGTAACGATAAAGATAATGCGCCCTGCTGCAAGGCTGCGGATAACAGCGGAAACCCGCGCCATACTGTCGTAGTCAAGTCCGCTTGTGGGTTCATCAAACACAAGCAGCGGCTTAGCGCTTACCTGTCCCGCCGCAATAGCAACCCGCTGTTTTTGTCCACCCGAAAGAGAGCCGGGATGCCGTGTACGGATTTCCGTTAAATGCAAAGCGTTGAGCGCTGCTTCTACCGCTTCTGCTTGTGCTGTTTTCAAACCGAATGAGCATTCTGCCTCTACGCTTTCGGCAAAAAGCTGGTAGTTCACATCCTGCATCACCATATATGCCCGCTGTAACCGCTCTTTTGGTTTAAGCGGCTTGCCGTTCCATAGAAAACGGCCGGATGTTTCCTTGTGCAGACCGCACAATGCACGGACAAAGGTTGTCTTTCCGGTACCGTTTGCACCCGTAATTGCAATGACCTCTCCTGCATGAGCAGACAAAGAAAGATTATGGAGGATGCGTTTTTTCTTACGGTACAGTGAAACATTCTCCAACTCTAATGTAAGCGGCACTGCCAGCGCTGGCTGAACCGGCAGTTGTGGAGACTGAGCCGTATTTTGTGTGATCTGAACCGACGCTGCTCCGCTCATACGGCAGGGAGTTTTTGTCCGAATATCCATCGCCTCATTATGTATAAAGGAGAGGATTTCTTCCTGCAAATGAATTGCCCGCAGCCCCATCTCGTGACGTGTTTCAGCAGAAAGCGACTTAAACTCCACCGGTGTGAATATGCGGGCAATACAGCCGTTTTCCATATATACGATTTTATCTACAAGATCAGCTAAATAATACAGCCGGTGCTCCGCAACGATGACTGTCTTCCCTTGCGCTTTTATATTCCGTATGTAGCTTTGCAGCGCAGTAATCGATTCCGAGTCTAAATTTGACGAAAGTTCATCAAGTACATATATATCGGGATTCATCGCATACACCGAAGCAAAGGCGATTTTTTGTTTTTCGCCTCCGGAAAGCTCAAAGATATTTCTTCCGCTCAAAGTTTCAATATGCAAGTCTTCGGCTGTTTGCCGTACCCGCTGTACCAGTTGCTCCTGCGGATACCCTTCATTTTCAATACCGAATGCAATTTCGCTGTCGGTATCAACATTAAAAAATTGTGTCCGCGGATTTTGAAACACCGAACCGACCCGCTTAGCAATTTTATACAGCGGTAAGTCGCCAACGGTCTGATTGTCAATGAGTACGGAACCGGTGAGCGTGCCCATATAAAAGGAAGGAATTAATCCGTTGATCAACCGCGTAACTGTTGTTTTGCCGCAACCGGAACGTCCGCAAAGCAGAACGCATTCACCTTTTTGTATCTCCAAGTTGATATGATGTATGCCATCCGTTTCATTACCGGTATAGGTAAAAGAAACATCTCGTATCGTTATCATGACAGTATGAGTCCTTTTTATAATAGTAATGCCAGCGCTGTATACAGTAAAAAGACCACACTGGCGATGGCATCTGCAAACCTAAATTGAGTCTGCACAAGACACGTTCGCGGATGGGGATTTTCGATGCCGCGGGTAAGGGCAGCGATAGAAAGTTCGTCAGCTGTTTTTGATGCTGCTGACAACAATGGCACGTAAATACACTCAACGGTCATTACCGGCTGTTTCACAAATCCTGCAAGCGTCGGCGACACATCACGCATCCGCATTGCATCTTTAATGTACCGCCAATCTTCACCGATTGTGGGGAAATAACGGATCATCACTGCAAGCGGAATAACAATCTTTTTCGGAACACGGAGCCGATGCATTGCAGATAAAAATTCGTTCACCTTTGTTGAAGTGATAAACAAGCCACCCATCATACCGCAGGGATATACCTTGTGAAACAGCCCGAACGCAGCCAGCAGTGTTGTCTTCAGTGTGCCCGTCAGACCGGCTGCCCACAGTGTAAGCGCATACAGGAGCGCATAACCGGCGATCCCCATTAGTGCGCTGCGCCAATACCCGCACAAGATTCCCATCATACCGATGAGTATCACAAGCCCGGCTCCGTATACAAGAGACGGTGCAAGAGAGGCAGCAATAACGCACAAGAGCAGTATAAAAAGCTTTGTCCGCGGGTCAAGAGTGAGCATAAAAACCTTCTTTGATAATGAGTAATGTTTAATTGGTAATTAAAGCGGTGTGTATGCAATAACTAGTCATGACCGATTACACAAGTCCTGCTTTTTCAAATTGTTTTTTCAGCATCTTGTTGCCTACCCATGCACTGAATGCTGCAACGAGCAAGGTTCCGCCGACAATCACGACAGGCATCCATGATGCTGCCGAGGTGTTCATAGTTTCAATGTAGGAAGCGTCGGTGCCTTTTTTCAGCATCGCGTGTATCCATCCATCCCGGTCGATAAAAAAGATGAGATAGGTGAAGGTGTTTGAAAGCATAAACAGCATATACGAAAGTGCATTGAGTTTTTTATTGGTATAGGCGCCGAGTCCTGCAACGATGTCGGCGATAATGCCCATTCCGATATTGCCGAGTGCCATCGACCAATGCATTCCGGTAACAAAAAAGACAAAGCCTAAAATGATGCCGAGGATAGTAATGCTCCAGCGCTTGTGAACCTTTGCGACTAAAAGCAAATACACCGGACCGCACAATAATGCACAGCCCATCGGCATATAAAACGTCAATACCGGATTAGGTGCAAAAAACATGCCGCCGAGCATTGTAAACACAATCATCAATGCGGTAAAGATTCCCGTTGTTACCAAATCTTTTACCGATAACCCTTTTTGGGTATTCATATTTAGACCTCCAATACTATAATGTGTAATGCGTAATTTGTGATTATTCCAATTTATAATTCTTCATTCAACCCTGTTCTGAAACATCCGATTCGGAACAGAGAACCTTGAACTGCGATGCTTCTTCATGCAGTTTTAAATTTCCCTCATAATCAAGATCACCATCCAAACCGAAGACTTTGAAAATTGCATTCTTATCTTTTTTGTTTGCCGGATTATTTAAGCTGCCGCCGGTTGCGGGATAAAATGGAGCGTTTGATTTTGCTTTTATACATTCTTCTAATTTATCTATCTCCAATGAAAAACCTATTAATTCTGCCCTGTAATTTTTATGATACCACTGTTCATCCTTGTAGAAAGCATATTCTTTTAAAGACATTTCTTTATATATCAAGCCGTATTGAAGATAGGCAATATCTCTATCCAGATAATTTATACTCTCGCTTGTCGATATCGGAGCATCATTTAAGTCTTGATATGTAACTTTTCTGTTTCCGATAATTTTATATTCGCCGTAATAAATATTGTTATCCATAAGGGATCTCATTCGGAATTGTTCGCTCGTGAGGGAATAATTATTTCCGTTTTATCATCGTCCTCGGTAATGAAAGTGAGTATATCCACAAGAAGAAAATGTGTCAAATGGCTTACTTTTTGCTCTGAATCAAAGTTTTAAAAACAATCTTGTAATGCCACTTCTGATACGTTGAGCATTTATTTCAGCGTACCGAAAACGCAGATACCCTTCTATTTTCAAAGGATCTGATTGTATTATCTATAAGTCTATTGTATCATAGGCGTATGAATATAAAGGAAAGAAAAATGACATGGCGTACATACCTTGCCTATGGCGGCGGGGATTTGTACGGAGGCGGCTGCTTTTTTATTGTTACAACATTTTCAATGTATTATTTGGTGAACGTTATCGGATTGCATCCGGCATTGGCAGGATTAATTCCAGCGATCGGTAAAGTATGGGATGCGGTTTCCGATCCGATGATGGGATATATCGCTGATAACACGCCGCAGACACGGTTCGGAAAGCGGCGCGTGTGGTTTTTGGTTTCTATTCTTCCAATAGCCCTATCGTTTATTTTGATTTGGTTTCCAGTTACCATTGAGAGCCAAACGGGAAAATTTATTTTTTATACCGTTGCCTATATCATTTTTTTTACCGTTTCAACCGTGTCCTATATTCCGTATGCAGCGTTAAGCGCCGAAATAACAAAAGATTTTTCGGAGCGGAATAAACTTAACAGCACTCGTCTGATGTTTTCGTTTGTTGCGACGCTGCTCGGCGGGATATTGGCGCAACCTATTATTGATCATTTTAACGGAAGCGCACACGGGTATTTTATCATGGGCTGCGTATTTGCGCTCATCTTCGCACTCCCATGGATTCCGCTCTATTTTGAAACATGGGAACTTCCCCAAGATGAAGCCGGAGAAAAATCGAATCAGTCGTTTATAAAAAATTTCTTGTCGCTATTTCAAAATAAGTCATGCAGAATTCACATTGCGATGTACGTGTGTTCTTTCGGCGCGCTTGATATTTTCATGTCATTTGTGCTCTTTTATATTGTCGACTATTTAAACAAGGGCAGTATCTTTGTCATTGCGCAGGGGAGCCTTCTTATTACTATGATGGCAGCGTTACCGGTACATAGCTATCTTATCAATCGGAAAGGGCATAAGCCTGTTTACATTACTGCGCTTACCGTATTTATCTTCGCGATTGTATTGATGGGGTTGCACACTCCTACTTCCGGTAGTGTCTGGGTCATCCTAAATATGGTGCTGATGGGAATAGGTATATCGGCAAATAACTTGATACCGCATCAGCTGCTGCCGTTCATTTCAGATATAGACCGCGTGATGAGCGGAAAGCAGCGAGCTGGTACCTATTCGGCAGCGATGACGCTTTCGCGGAAGCTGTTTTTAGGCTTGATTATTATGCCAACCATCGGCGTTGGGTTGACTAAAATAGGATATAAAAATCCGGTACCTTCAATTTTGATGCAAAGCCAATTTGCGGAAGCCGAAGCGCTCTGTAAAAATACCGCGACACCGTTTTCGGAAATAGAAAAATACTATACCTTGTATGAAGACGGCAACCTGCATCTAAAATATATCAGTAAAGATACGGACGGCATAATAAAAAATGTTTACAAAAAACACAAAAATACTGCGAGTGCTGAGGCAGCTTCTTTTTTTGAAAACACTGCTTCTTTTACAGAGATTCCGGTAAGTGTATTTGATGATTTTATCGTACCATCGTTTCATATCGGAGACTTTGTTCAAGCCGATAATAAATTTCTTGTAGTGTCTTTGTACAGGAAAGATGGAAGTATTTATAAAAAAATAACTCCGTTTGAGTTTTATACAAAATCCGATTTATATGATTTAAAAGTATTATTAGACACAATCGATTTTCAGTATTCGGGTATCGGGCAGGTTCAAAAGCCGCAGCAAAAACAAGAAACACTCAATAAAATCAGGTTGATGTTTATTGTGTTGCCGGTCTGTATGCTGCTGCTTGGTATTTTGTTTGCTTCGCAATTTAGAGTTACACCGGAAAATCATCAAATCATTTTGAATGAAATCAAGCGGCTTGAATCTGGCGGAAAAAAAGAAGATGCCGATGCAAAGACAAAAGCCGTATGCGAATTATTAATCGGGAAAAAGTATTGCTGAATATTTGAAGCAAATAAGATAGGTAGTAGAGTTATAAAAAAGAGCAAATTATGAAAATTTTTTTTAGACTATTAGCTGCGTGCTATATTTTAGGATGCTTAACTCTATGTTTTTATTGTTTTGTCTTTTCAGGCTTATCAAATCATTCATCATATAATATAACAAGCTATATTATATGGTATGGGGTAATCGGAGGTATACTAGGACTCATAGTAATTCTTTTATCGTCAGAAAGGAAATTGGGGATTTTTCTGTTTTTCCTTGCAATTATTATTTTACTTTTTGCAGGTGTTTCTAATGTTTTTAATATCATGATCAGTTATGACGTATGGATTAGACGAGGAATGCCTGAAAAATATACAATTTTATTTTCGAAATAACTATTTTTATTCAGGCATTCATCCATTTAGATTGTTCAAATAATAGTTCTCTAACTATTTGCTGCCGCACCTGCCGGATGCAATAACTAAATCGCTCAGCCATTCGGCACATTCAGGGGTAAGCAAACCGCGCGGCATGCGCCACGTCCAGTTTTTCCCTAGTGTAGAAGGTTCGTTCATGCGCGCCTCGGCCCCCAGTGCATACAGGTCTTGGAACGGAATAACAGCAAAGATTGCCACGGAGAAAAATGCTTGCTTAATCAGTTCGGCGCAGAGATCGTCTTTAAAAGCAGCTGCTTGCAAGGCTGTCCCGTCGTCTGCTGCAGTGCGGGCAGACGAAAACAGTTCGTCAAGCAATTCTACGGCAGGTCTTTCACCGTAGAGGTAGAACAGCAGTACTTCAAAATCATCCCGCGAAAGAGTATCGAGCCATGCCCGCAATGTAGTGTTGTCATGAGTACCGGTGTACACGACAGCATTTTGCGTATACCGGTGCGGTAAAAAGGCATCGGTAAAGCCTACTTCCCGTATCTCTGCGGCGCTGAAAGCGAACTGTAAGATTTTCATTCCCGGCAAATGGAAGTCGTCGCGGAGACGCTCCACCTGCGGGGTAATAACCCCAAGGTCTTCGGCAATAATCGGCAAACCTTTGGCATATTCGCTGTTCTTTTTGAGTAGGGCGCGCTGTACCGCTTCAAAAAAATGATGATCGGGGCCGGGCAGCCATTCGCCTTTTTCCGCAGTCGGAGCACCGAAGGGTACCGCCCAATACGCTTCAAAACCACGGAAGTGATCGATACGAATATAATCGACGAGTTCTAAACATGCGTCAATGCGGTCAATCCACCAGCGGTATTTATCGGCCTTCATCGCCTCCCAATTATAGAGCGGGTTTCCCCACAGCTGCCCCGTTGCGCTAAAATAGTCGGGCGGTACTCCGGCAACCGCTGTCGGTACGCCGTTTTCATCCAGCTGGAAAAGTTTTTGATTCGCCCATACGTCCGAAGAATCCGGTGCTACGAAAATCGGGATATCCCCGATAATCGAAATACCTTTTTCGTTTGCATACTGTCGAAGCCGCGTCCACTGTTCAAAAAAGAAAAATTGAATGACCTTATATCGGTCAATCTCGTGCCGATGTTCCTGCGCCCAACGTTTTAATGTCTCCATGTCGCGGCAGGCAAGGGCTTTCGGCCAATAGTTGTTCCACAGTTTTCCGGATACACCTTCTTGAGCTGCCTGCGCATCGTATACTTCTTTAATCGACATGAAAAGAGCATAGTCATCAAGATGTTTATTCGATTTTTGAAAGCGCCGGAAGGCCGCTTTCAATTCTTCGCCGACGGAGCCACCGTCTTTAATCTTGTTAAGAAATGCCGATGCGGCTTTTTTTAAGAGCGGTATTTTCCAATAGACTACCGAACCGAAGTCGATATTACCCTCTGTAGAGAGGTACTCCGGCAGCTTAATATCTTCGGCAGCTAAATAGCCTTGCTCGAAAAGTGTTTCCAAGTCGATCAACAGCGGGTTCCCTGCAAAACTGGAGAACGCAGCGTATGGAGAATCCCCGTAACCGGTCGGACCGAGCGGCAGTACCTGCCATAGCCGTATGTGCGCGGAATAAAGCCAATCGATAAAGTTATATGCGGATTTTCCCAGTGTTCCTATCCCTTCATTACTGGGAAAAGAAGTCGGATGGAGCAGTATTCCTGCCGAGCGGTTTAAAAGCTTTTGGGTCATAACATCTCCTGTTGGCAGCTCGCGCTTAGTATAGAAGCATCTTTAAAAATTTCAGGTTTTAAAGATGCCCCATAAATACTGTGAGAATGATTGCAAGCTTCCGTTAATATTCGTCGGGCAAAAGAGTTACAGCAAATAATTCTTTGTCGTTTTTATCTTTATAAACATAGATTAATGTAAGGGCATCGCTTCTTACTTGTGAAACCAGTTGATTTGTCTTGAGCTTTTCTTTCAGCATCTCTGCTGCTGCTTTTTGGACAACAGCCCACTTTTGCGCGCTCAACTCTTCATATACACTGCCGGAGAGAAGATAGGTATATACAAGTGCGTGCTGTTCCTCTTTGTACTCGAGTCTTGTTAGAGTGGTTACTTCATCAACTTCTATAGGGCATTGCTCCGTTACCGTTTTCGCCATTGTATGGTACAAGGCTGCTTTCGTATTTGTATTTTCAGTAGACGTATGCGGCTTCCCTTTTGCCTTAGCACTGCTATTTGCTGTTTGGCAAGATGTCAAGCAAATTAAATATAAGGTAAGAACTGCTAATAATGCGATCCGTTGCATGTTTTTCAGCAATTTCATATATGACCTCCCGTATAAAGAATCTCAAAGTTTTCAGGACTCTCTATACTAAAAGAATGTACCACACTTTCTGGGTTATGAAAAGCTAATGTAGCAGGAGTATCATATTGATAATCTATATCAGGTTAGATTGAAAATAATTGTTTTGATGATATACTAATAAAAAATTGAAGGAATACTACAGCCCTAGTGATAATTGAATAAGCATTCGTTATTGCTATTATAAGAAAAGACAGCATAACATTTTCAAAGCCAATAAACACAGTGCGAATATATAAAAAAGCCCTCCGCATAATTATCATGCAGAGGGCTTTTCGCTTAGTTTCTGCGACTTCGGTCAATCTTTATTCAGATTGATTGGAAATCTCTTAGTTTGACTTTATGGCAATCTGCCGACGGGGAGCAAGCTCCTTACGAGGTATGGTGACGGTTAATACGCCGTTTTTAAAGGCCGCTTCAACCTTGTCTTGGTCGATATCTTCAGGCAGGGTAAAACGTCTGACAAAGCGGCGCTGTGTGCGTTCGCGGATAAGGAATTGTTCTCCGTTAGGCTTTTCTTCCGTCTCTTTTGTTTCCTCATGATTGGAAGCAACCGTCAAAACACGTTCTTTTAAGTGAATGGTAACGTCCTTTTCCGTATAACCGGGAAGATCGATATCCATAATATAGGCGCCGCTTGTTTCGCGCACATCAACAGTCGGATAGGTTGCATTTGCCAACGGACTGAAAACTCCGAAATGGGGATTGTCGTGATTTAATGAATCAAGCACAGAGTCCGCAAATAAGGGATTAAAAATACTTAGTGAGTTCATAGTTTTCCTCCAAAAGGCTTACAAGTTAGGACTTTTAGAAAGTCCTTGAAGTTTTTCAACTTCACTAATCATATAGCAATAAACGTGCCAAGTTGTGCAATATGCCTAATAAGAAAATCGGATGAAAAAAGGCTGTTTTGACTGAAATAATTCCGCTTATACGGCTTTTTTATAACTTAAAGTGAGCGTTTATCGGTGTTTTTTAAACAGCTTCAAGGGCAAAATTCGGCTGTGTGAGGTGTTTATGCCCCGTTTAGCGGTGCAATGTGTCATTTTATACACTGTATTGGGTCAATATTTCTGATAAAAATAAAAATATGTGTCATTATGAAACACATTTTTTTGGTTTTGTCATAACTATTGCTATTTTTTTCTATTTTTTCTCTTTAAAAATGAAAAAAATCGGTTATACTATCTCTTATTCATTTATTGACAGATAAAAACGATATGCTTATGGTAATACACTTTACAGCGAGAGAACTGTATGAATATTATTTATCCATAGAAGCATCCGGAGGCGGACATGAACGTAACCGATTATCTTAGCGAAACAGAGTGGAAAAGGTTGCTGCAGTTTTCCGAAAAACTCGAAACACCTTGTGTTGTTATCAATTTGAATCGGATTAAAAAAAATTATCTTGAATTAAAAAAGTTCTTTTCTGCCGCAGACATTTACTACGCAGTGAAGGCAAATCCGCATGAAGAAATCCTAAAGTTGCTTATCGAGTTAGGGGCTAATTTTGATATTGCTTCGCGGTATGAGCTCGATAAGATTCTTGCCTTGGGAATCAATCCCGATCGGCTTACCTACGGAAATACAATTAAAAAAGCAAAAGATATTGCATATTTTTATGAAAAAGGTATCCGGTTATTCGTTACCGACAGTAAAGAAGATTTAAAAAATATTGCAAAATATGCACCTCAATCGCGTGTCTATGTTCGTATCTTGGTTGAAAACACTAATAGTGCCGATTGGCCGCTTTCCCGTAAGTTTGGCTGCCATCCTGATATGGCTTATGATCTTTGTATTTTGGCGAAAGAGCTTGGGCTTGTTCCGTATGGAATTTCATTTCATGTCGGCAGTCAACAAAGGGATATTGGGCAATGGGACGATGCTATTGCAAAAACAAAGTATTTAATGCGTTCTCTTGAAGAAGAAGAAGATATCGAACTCAAGATGATCAATATGGGAGGCGGCTTTCCTGCTTCGTATGTCGTTCCGACCAATGAGCTTTCCGAATATGCAAGTGAAATTAATCGTTATCTTGACGATGACTTTGGCGATGAACGACCGCGCATCATCCTTGAACCGGGACGGTCTATGGTTGGCGATGCCGGTGTTCTTGTTACCGAGGTTATTACTGTTTCGAGAAAGAATAATACCGCCTTGCATCGCTGGGTTTATGTTGATGCAGGTGTCTTTAATGGATTGGTGGAAACACTCAACGAAAGTATTAAGTATCCTATCGTAACGTCAAAGGATTCAAATTGCAGTAAACGTGGTGAGGTGATTCTTGCGGGACCGACCTGTGACAGTATGGATATTATGTACGAAAAATATAAATATCAACTTCCAATTAACCTAAAGCCGGGTGATAGGGTATATTTTCTCACTGCAGGCGCCTATACTGCTAGCTATGCATCCGTAGAATTTAACGGATTCCCTCCGATTAAGACTTATATTATGAAATAAAAAACGGCACAAAGATACGTTCTTTGTGCCGTTCATTATCGTGTTTGACCGTTATTTTGCAAACCGTTCGCCGAATTCCTTGCACTTTTTCTGTGCTTCTTCATCGGGATCGTCATAAGCGATGAGTCCTTCTTCAAACACATCGGCTCCGTCTCTTTTTGCACGTTCTACCCATGTCTGCATCCATTCGCCGTCTGCCCATTCGTAAGAACCGAACAGTGCAATTTTGCGACCTGAAAGTTTATTTTCGATAGAAGCAAAGAACGGTTCAAATTCATCCGGTTCCAACTCTTCCGCACCCATTGCCGGGCAGCCAAAGGCAATTTTATCATAGCTATCCAATTTATCCGCACTGAATTGCGCAACAGGGAATAATTCTGCCTCTGCTCCGCCTGCTTTCAGTCCGTCCATAATACAATGAGCCATCTTTTCGGTATGACCGGTTCCGCTCCAAAATACTACTGCAACTTTTGCCATAGCAAACTCCTTATAAAGTGTGATGAGAATAATAGAAGTATTATTCTGTCATTAAGCTGCACAAACAATCTCAAAGATAGTCCTGCCGCTTTTTATCTGTAAAGCAAAACGCTCTTTACATTCCGTATACTGGTGGAACATTTGTAATGCTTTTTCGGGATTGCTGTACACCTTCCAGTATCCGCAAAACAGACAATTTCGACCGCCCGTTTTTACATACTGCATTACATCATCAGCCGGATACCCCAAAAAAAATCCGATTTCATGCGGAAAGCGCTCTCTGCAGTGTCTGTTTTGTGCTCCCGTTAAAACAGACATCCGCTTCTTTAACCGCATGATAATCGCATCAAGCCCACATTCCGGCTGATACCCGAAATACCGTAATGCCGCTGCCACTTGAGGTTGAGAACAAAGGCACGTGAGTAAATCCTTCCGATATACCAATATTTGGGCGCGATTTTCGCATACGCAAAGCGGGATAAAATATATGCCCTGCTCATTCAGTATTGCGTTATAGGTATCACACCATTGAATATCGGCGCTAGGAAACGACACGAGATTTGCCGGTTTAATTCCTGCCAAACAAGGTGCTGCATGGCGGGCAAGAGCTGCCTCGACGTAAGCGTACGGTAACATATTGTTATTATGAGCATAGAACTTGAAAAATGTCAACCGTGAATAACTGGAATTTTCGGGCAAACGCATCAGACATTTTTTGAATATCCCCGCAAAATCAGGAGGCTGTTCAAGCAGAGTTGAACCTCTCCGCGGTTCAAATGCTTGCCCAACCTCTTGATTTTGCGATTTATATTTACCCGTCTGATGTGTTTGTCCGACTTTTAAAACAAAGTGCGAAAAATTTTAAAAAGTTTTTCGCAAATGGAAGGGAATCGTATCATATTTGTCCTGATGCAGTTGCCCGAAATACTTGAAACTTTGCGCAGCATAATCGGTTTTTAGATTTATAATTAAGGGGGAACAAACCCTCGCATCGGATTCGGTTGTCGCATATTCTTGTATATTATACTTGACAATATATTATATTATAAATAGTATTATAGCGTTTAAAGAAACGCTACTGACAGCATTAAAAACGGTTTTTTGATCTTAGTTAAAGATAAAAGTAGGAGCAAAAAAATGAAAGAAAAATTAGCTCAATATCACTCATTAATCGAAAATGAAACCGATATTATCGCGGTAATGGCAAATACGAGCGCCTTCATTATGGAACATATTTCCGGTTTGAATTGGGCCGGTTTTTATCGAATGAAAGGTAATGAATTGGTGCTTGGTCCCTTTCAAGGCCGACCGGCGTGCTATCGAATTAGTTATGGCAAAGGTGTCTGCGGGCATTGTGCGGTCAGTAGGAAAAGTATCATGGTACCCGATGTGCACGCTTTTCCCGGGCATATTGCCTGTGATGCAGCGAGCAAGAGTGAACTGGTTGTACCGATTATCCACAACGGTATTTTATTCGGTGTAATTGATCTCGATGCTCCCGAATACGATCATTTTACCGATACCGACAAGCTCTTTATCGAGGCTATCGCCGAGATATTTTCCCAAAAATTATAAAAATTGCTGCAAGGAGTAATTCGCTTCTATGAAAAAGATTGCTTGTATAACGGTATGGTTATCCGCGGCCTTTGTTCTTTTTGCTCAAACGGAAACAGGGGTGGCTCAAGATTCAGTGTATCAAAAGCTCTTACAGTACCGTGTTGAACATGACAGCAATTACCGGCAGCTGCAAATGCAGGCGGATATTGCAGCCAACAAAGCAGAAAAAGCAAAAACCGAATCGTTAGTAACAATGGAAGTCGGCAGTGGCAATACACAGTTTGTTCTTAATACCGATGCAGACAAACGAGGGGTTACAACTGCACCGTATGCAAATATCGCATTACCTTCGTACAATAACACAGGCATAAAACTCAGTGTGCCGTATAGTAAAGTAGGGCAGCGGCAAGAAACCGGTGCCGAGGTTTCCGTGTCTACCGATATCTATTCCAAAAATGCAGAAGCGAAAAAATATACGCTTAACCTTGCGCAATCCGCGGCAGATCAAGCGCGGCGGGCAAAAGAAGAAGGTTTGGCACTTGCCGAAAAGCAGTTTTTGCAGGATATCCAGCGGCTTTTGGACGATTATACAATACTGCTTGATAAAGAACTGAGCGAAGTAAAAGCTGAGATTCAATATAATCAAACAAAGGCACAAGGGTATGCCGACAGTTCTACAAAAATGCGTACAGCCAATTTAGAGCTGTTGGGTGCAAAACGGGAACATCAGGATGCGGATTTTAACTTTTCGGCGTCATACCATGCTTTTGCGGAAAGCTGCGGTCTTACACCCGATGAGGCACCTCAAATGTTTTTAACATCGCTATGGAATTCCATCCCCGTACAAAAGGCAGCGGATATCGAGCAGTATCCTCAAACTGCTTATAAAAAACTTGTTGAAGCGGAACAGCAGCATACTCAAAATGTGGCTAAACGGGATATTGAGCTGTCTCCGTTTTCCATCGGGGCAGATGCCGGTTATAAATTGTGTAATACGAAAATCGGCAACGCCTCCGCAAAAAATGAGCATTCCGTCTTAGGCGGATTGAGTATGCAATTCCCCGGAGGGAAGGCGTACACCGGCGTCGAGGTTCCGCTTTCCGATCCTAAAAACACGGCAATTAAACTGTCATTCAGCTGGAATCCTTTTTCGATTCAGTATCGGAAACTCGATAAAAAAAATGCAGAGCTTGAAGATGCGATTGAGCGGCTTAAAATTGAAGATGCAAAGGAACAGTATCAAAAACAGCTCCATACTAATAAAACAGCGAAGGAGCAGATGATATGGCAGCAAACGGCGACAGCGGATGAATTAAGCATCTATAAGCAAAATGCCGATGACCATGCCCAATGGTACCGCAATGGTGTTATCAGCAAGGTTGAAAGCCTGCAAGCAGAACTTGAGTATAAAAAAGCGGAAGTTCGCTATGCAAAGGCTAAAACAGCCGTTATGATTTTCAATATCGATACGGCGCTGCTGTTTGAAAAGCGATAATGCAATACTATCAGGAATAAATCTAAGGACAGCCTCTAATGAGAGGTTCTTATAAGGCAAAGAATTATGAAAACGGAAAAGCATAAAGAACAACAGAATGTAGAATGGAAAGCTGAATGGAAGGAAGAGTACCTCAAATGGATATGCGGCTTTGCAAATGCGCAAGGAGGCAAAATATATATCGGTAAAGATGATAAGGGTGAGACGGTCGGCGTAAAAAATGCAAAAAAACTGCTGACGGATATTCCTAATAAAGTACGAGACGTATTAGGCATTATTGTCGATGTAAATTTACACACCAGTCATACTAAAGAGTATTTAGAGATTAGTGTTTCTCCCAGCTCATATCCGGTTAATTATAAAGGGGAATATCATTATCGCAGTGGCAGTACAAAACAGTTGCTCAAAGGCGCCGCTCTTACGCAATTTCTGTTTGAGCGTACAGGACTTACTTGGGATAGTGTTCCGATGGCAAAACTTGATATGAAGGATTTCTGGCACGACAGTTTTGCTCTTTTTCGTAATCAAGCGCTCCTGAGTAAAAGGATGGACGAGAAAGATTTACAGATAACCGATGCCCAGTTATTGGAGTATTTAGGTCTTGTCAAAGACGGGCATATTTTAAGAGCTGGTATGATGTTGTTTTATCAAGACCCTGAAAAATGGATTAATGGCGCGTATATCAAAGTCGGTTATTTTAAATCAAATACTGATATTGCATATATGGATGAAATTCACGGATCATTGATTAGTCAAGCGGAAAAAGTAATCGATTTATTGTTTACGAAATATTTGACAGCCGATATCACGTATGAAGGTGTTACTCGTATTGAAACATATCCGTTCCCTAAAGCCGCAATTAGGGAGGCGGTGTATAATGCGATTGTTCACAAAAATTATGCAACTCAAATTCCTATCCAGATTAGTGTATATAAAGATAAATTATATATTTCCAACGATTGTATCCTGCCTGCTGGATGGACGGTCGATACGCTGATGAGTAAGCACCGCTCGAAGCCATTTAATCCGAATATTGCGAATGGTTTTTTCAGAGCCGGTTTAATAGAAACATGGGGGCGCGGTATCGAAAAAATCTGTGAGGCATGTATTGAACACGACACTCCTATACCCAAGTACACTGTACACCCAGAAGATATTATGGTGATGTTTGAATGCCGTAAAAAAGAGATACATACCGGTGTAGTACGGGAGAAGCCGCATAGATTCTATAATAAACGGTATGAATATCGTATGAATACCGACATGAATACCGACATGAATACCGACATGAATACCGACATGAATACCGCTGTCGGTACTTCTACCGATGATACTGTTATCCAAAGAGTATTGCATTTTCTGATACAATACCCCAAGAGCACGCAAAAAGAAATCAGTGAAAAACTTGAGGTAACGACCCGGACGGTAGAACGTACAATTGCAACATTAAAAGAACAAGGATATATCAAAAGAGCTGGGAATAACCGTTCCGGATATTGGGAGATTAAAAAATATAATTGGAGGACACGATGAGTATCAATAAACAGCCGCTAACAGCACGGCAGCAAAAATCGCGGAAAACGAAAATTATTGTTATTGTATGCATAGCGGCGCTAGTAGGCGGCTGGTATGTTTTTATGAAGCCTAAAAATACAAAAACAGGTGATTTGCCGCCTTTAACGGTAAAAAAGGAAATCGAACACAATCAAATTGAGGTTTCTGGTTATATCGAAGCCGCGCAGACGCAGATTTTAGAAGCGCCCGGCGAGGGGTTTATCGAACAGGTTCTGATAAAAGAAGGCGACAGAGTAAAAAAAGGCGCACTCTTGTTTGCGCTTGATACCGATAAACAAAGCTATGATGTTGCCCGGCAGTCATTTGCAATAAAACAAGAGCAAATAAACGGTTCTTCTCAAAAATTGAGCTTGATGGAACAGGAACAGCGGCTTCTGGAAAAACAGCTCGCCGACCGCAAAGTGTATGCAAAGTTCGACGGTATTGTTGCGGCTTTGATAATTTCGCAAGGGCAATACGCCAAGGCAAAAGATACCTTCGGTACGTTGATTGACCGCAGTTTTCTTAAAGCCACGGTCGAAATTGCCGAAAGCGATGCGTCCCGCCTTGCAGTCGGACAAAAGGTTGATATGACATTCCCCGCCGAACCGGATATTAAAGTGCAGGCGGAGGTTATCTCCTATCCGGCAATAGCGCGGCTGACCAGCCTTGGGCGGACGGTTGTCGATACGCTGATCCGGCTGGATAATCCGCCGGAAAAAATTTTACCCGGCTACTCTTTTAACGGAACCATCGTAACCGGCGCCGACTCCGAAGCGCTTATAGTAGAACAAGACGCCATCCGTTATGTGGAAGGGAAGCCGTTTGTCGATAAAGTCGTTGGCAATACCACACAGGAAATTGCGGTAACCGTCGAACCGTATATTAAAGGCTTTGTGAAGATTCTCTCCGGCGTGCAAGAAAACGATGTGTTGAAAAATCAAGCAAAACTGAACAACGATAGAGATTTCTAGGAGACGCGTAGTGAAAACAGGGATGATTGTCTCCCTTGATTCGGTGGTAAAAACCTTTTTTATGGGAGAAAACGAAGTACATGCCTTGCGCAGCGTCTCGTTCGATATACCGGAAGGGAGCTTTGTTTCGCTTATGGGACCGTCCGGTTCAGGTAAAACGACCTGTATGAATATGATCGGCTGCCTTGACCGTCCGACGGCAGGGGCAATCTATGTTGACGGAGAAAACACTGCCGAAATGACCGAAAAAGATTTGGCATTTTTGCGGAATAGAACGATCGGGTTTGTCTTTCAGCAGTATTTTCTCCTGCCCACGCTTACCATTCTCGAAAACGTGATGCTGCCGCTCCGGTATCAGGGGCTGCCTGCCTCCGAACGGAAGAAACTTGCCGCCGAAGAGCTGGATAAAGTAGGATTGAGCAACCGCCTCAAGCACCGTCCGAGCGAGCTGTCGGGCGGACAAAAACAGCGTGTCGCTATTGCTCGCGCCCTTGTAACTCGTCCCAAGCTGATTCTTGCCGACGAGCCGACTGGAGCGCTCGATTCCGAAACGGGGCAGTCCGTACTCGATCTTTTTTTTGACATAAACCGGCAAGGCACGGCGGTTATCATTGTTACCCATGATCCGGACATCGGTGCAATGGCGCCGCGCTCCATTCACCTTAAAGACGGAAAAATCATCTCCGACACGGCGGATAATTTTTTAGAAAATAAATAAGCAAATGGTAATAACTGAAGCAACTGGTTGATATTTTGAATATATTTGAAGTGGTGGTGTAAAATGGCAAGGACAATTACTGTTCGTATAGATGACAGTACGTATGACATTTTCAAACTGGCTG
Source organism: Treponema medium (assembly GCF_017161265.1). Lineage (NCBI taxonomy): Bacteria > Pseudomonadati > Spirochaetota > Spirochaetia > Treponematales > Treponemataceae > Treponema > Treponema medium. The sequence continues at coordinate 1,165,434 of NZ_CP031393.1, forward strand.
CTGATGGGCAGAAAAGAACAATCTCTAAGTCAGGGAACTGGAAAATGCTCAAGCTGCAATGGATCTGGACAAGCTTACAATAATCATACTTATGGTACGTGCCAATTTCTATATAATCTTGTAGTACAATGCTTTATATAAAAATTAATCAAATTTATCTGAAATTACCCATTTTCAAAAATATGATCGTTTCATACTCATAGAAAGAATCTGAAATTTATGATATATTAATAGAAAATAGGTGGAATATGGTGTTATACAATAGTCTTGAAAAGAAATTAAAGTTACTTCCGCAAACAGCACTTGAAGAAATTTCGTCTTATGTGGATTATATTCTCTTTAAATTTACCACATTAGAAAAAAATGCTTCATCACAAAGTCAAAAAAAAGGCTTCGGCTGTTTAAAAGATATTCCTTGTAAAATGTCTCCTGATTTTGACGAACCAATTGAAGAATTTGCGGAGTATATGTAATGTATTTATTGGATACTCATGCAATAATTTGGTATGTGATAGGAAGTACTGAGCTTTCTACAACTGTAAGAAATTTGATGGAAACAAAAAGATGCTTTTTTAGTTTTGTATCATTATGGGAAATTGCGATAAAACAAGCGAAAAGAACTCTTGATTTTGAAATTAATGTTTCTCAATTAAAAACTGTTCTAGAGAATGAAGAATTTACTTATCTTCATCCAACGGAATATGACGCGGAAAGAATAAAAAAGTTACCTGATATTCATAGAGATCCATTCGATAGACTGCTTATTGCACAAGCTATGGAAAATAATCTAACTATATTAACAAGAGATTTAAAAATTCCTTTGTATGAAGTAAAGACTATTTGGTAAAATAAATAAAACCTAACACCCGCTTCAATCTGACATTGCCTTGCAATGCAGGTTAAGCAAATGTTAGGCGGGACGCTTCACTGGGCGCTTGGAGGAAAAATGTTATTTGTATTTGATTTAGATGGAACTTTATTAAATTCTAAAAAAGAAATATCTGAATCTAATAAAAAAGCTGTTCAGAAACTTTATTTAGCCGGTCATAAAATTGTAATAGCAACGGCTCGTCCTCCGAGAAGCATAGATTCTAAGATTAAGAAAATTGGAGTTCCAACAGATAATATTTATTATAATGGTGCTCTTGTCCGTTGTTTTGATGGCGTAACTTTTTCTCATTTTATAGAAAAAAATATCTTTAAAGAAGTTTTTTATTACATAAAAGAAAATGATAAATCTGCCGTGATTTCTATCGAAGATAATGATACATGGTTTTCGTGTTTTGATTTTGATTTTAAGAATTTTTATTCTGTAAAGGATGGTCCTAAAATTATCACTGAGGCAGAACTACTTCAAAAAAATCCGAACAAGATATTGATAAATTCTTATTCGGATTTAAATTATTTAAATGAAAAATTTAATAACATTTGTAATATAATAGAGACGGATTCCAAGACACTGATTCAAATAATGAATAAGAATGCATCAAAAGAGAAATCAATTAATGAGATTTCTAAAAAATATAAAATCAGTTCTAATGATATATATTGTTTTGGTGATGATTTCAATGATATTGAAATGTTCAAATTTTATAAAAATACCGTGGCAATGGGAAATGCAATTAGTGAATTGAAAACAATTGCAAAGTTTGTTATTGAGACAAATGATAATGATGGTATTGCTAAATTTCTTGTTGAGAAAGGAATTATCGCCTAACATCCGCTTCAACATGGCCTTGCCTTTGGCAATGCAGATTATGCAAATGTTAGGCGGGACGTTTTCTAGGAGAACCTATGAGATTACATATACAACACATACGGGACGGTGCCCATGTTTGAAGATATCCTCTCAGCCTTGCAGAATTTCCGGCACAATAAAATGCGCACGCTCCGATGCTCATGATGAAACCAAGACAAGTTTTGCTGCTTTGCTGACTTATACCAGTTAGCTTTTTATGCTATACTAATACCGTATAATGGAAATACTTAGGAGATTGATATGTCTAATATTGCTTATTCCTATTTTGACCAGTTGGATACTCTTGAATTACCGGATTTGGAAATGCTTTCTGAAAGAATCAATACATTAATTTTTTATAAAAAAAATACTCATGATTCATCGGTTGAAAATGGGTTATCTTTTTTTAATAGTCTCAAAGGCAGTGTAAAACGCAAAATAGATGCAGAAAAAGAATTTTCTCAAGCGCTGGATGAAAAATATGCGTATTCTCATTGATACGAACATAATTCTTGAAATTAAGAAATAAAATCTAACGCCCGCTTCAACATGGTCTTGCCTTTGGCAATGCAGATTAAGCAAATATTAGGCGGGACGTTTTTTAGGAGAACCTATGAGATTACATATACAACACATACGGGACGGCGGCCATGTTTGAAGATATCCTTTCAGCATTGCAGAATTTCCGGCACAATAAGATGCGCACGCTCCTTTCGCTTTTAGGGATTATGATCGGTGTATGCTCGGTTGTTATTACGATGAATTTAAGCCGTTCGCTGGAGGCAAGCGTTGCGTTGGTGTTTAAGGATTTCAGCAGTTCGATAGTCGCCGTGTGGCCTTCGTCGTGGCGGAATTCTGCAATTACTTTTAACGACCGCTATGCCGATATGCTGAAAAAAAAGATACCGCAGATAAAACGCGTTTTTTGGTTTGATTCGTTTAATGCCGCGGTCATGCGTGGCCGCCTGAACGCCGGCACGAAGGAATGTTTCGGTGTAGAATACGGGTATATGGAAGCGCAGAAATGGCATCTTGAATACGGCACGGGATTTACCGCTTCGGATTTTATGAGCGGTGCGCAGAAGGTTATTATCGGGGAAGATATTGCCAAAGGCCTATTTCCGGAAGGAAGCGCCGTAGGTAAAACGCTGACGCTGTCGGTGGACAATGGAAATGCTGCGCCGCTCCTTTTTACGTGTACGGTTATCGGCGTGCTCAAAACAAAACAGACGACGGTAGGGCAGATGCAGCGGTTTGTATTGATACCGCATTCATTTATAAGGCTGCAATTCGGCCGAAAGGAAGCTGACTCGGTTGATGTTGAATTGTACGATACCATAATGGATATCGAAGCTGTTGAAGAGGCGATTAAAGCAGCCTCCGACGAATATGCAAACAGTAAAAATGCGGTACGGATATGGTCGGCGCAGTCGATGCAAAAACAGGTTCAGAGCAGTCTTGCGATGATTGCTGCCGTGCTGTCCGGTATTGCAGGGCTTTCACTGTTGATAGGCGGTGTCGGCATTATGAATATCATGCTTGTAACGGTTGCGGAGCGGCGGCAGGAAATCGGCATCCGTAAAGCAATCGGCGCTACGACGGGGGCTATTCTTTCGCAGTTCTTAACGGAATCGGCAGCCATCAGTATTGTCGGCGGCGGTATCGGTCTTGCAGCAGGTTTTTTAATCAGTCTTGTCGCCGTTACGCCGATTTTATCTCAGTTTTCAGGCGGAAGCGACGTTGTGTTATCGTTCAATATGCGGGGCGCGTTGATGGCGTTTTTGATTTCTGCAGGCGCAGGTATTTTCTTCGGGCTGTACCCCGCATGGCAGGCCGGCAAACTCGATCCCGTCAAGGCGCTGGAAGAATAAGTGTACATATAACCTACGATGTGCAAAATTTTGAATAAAATTTTGCACTATTTTTTTTGGAAAAGAGGAGTAAACGTATCAGGCCGAGTAGATAAAAATCGCGGAAAAATTGAGACTGTGAGACCATTTGAACCATCTTCAACTGTTGTACATCCGTGTACAACAGTTGAAGGCGAGTTTTGTGCGTACACAAAACATCGCTGCTGTATGGAACTACTGCCATCCTTGGCAGTTCTGGTCGAATAGTATCAATTTTTCCGCGGGGATATAAAAAAATCAGCCTGATGCGTTTACCCTGAGGATCAGAGCTATGTTAGAAGATTTTATCAATGCGTTCGGTAATTTCCGCAGTAAAAAATTGCGGACGGTACTGTCCCTATTGGGCATTGCAATCGGCGTTACCGTTGTGACGGTTATCAGCAATATCGGAAGTTCTATGCAGGTCAGTATGGCAAAATTATTCAACCTTGATGCGATGAATATGATTCAAATTGAGCCTCGCTGGGATTTTGATAAACAAAAGCATCATATCAAACTGACTGAAAAATACCGTGAAGCATTAGAAAAAAATGTACCGTACGTAAAAAACGTATTTTATTCAGGCTTTTTCAACGCAACGGTTTCGCATAATTCGTTTTATCTGAAAAATCAGCGGATAGTCGGCATCGAATACGGCGCACTTGAGGCAAACGGGTACGAATGGTCTTATGGAAAAAGTTTTAGTCTTGATGATTTTGCGAACCGACGGCACAAAATTATTCTGGTTGAAGATGAAGCAAAGGTTCTGTTCCCCGAAGGAAATGCTATTGGAAAAAGGGTTACACTTACCGTTCCGTATAATCAGGGGCGCCAGTTTATTCCATTTTCGTTTGAAGTATGCGGTGTTGTAAAGCCGCGCAATCGGTTTTCCAATATCGGTTCTTTTATGGTGCCGCGTTCATTTGTTGCGGAGGATATGGGTATCGGCAAAAACAATTCGGATATTGCTTCGGTGCAGATTTACGATCCTGCATATATTGACGAAGCAACGGCGCGGATAAAGGCATTTTCCGATTCGTTTGCCAAAACAGAAAACGCCTTATGGACGTTTTCGGAAAAAGACTTGATGAATCAGATCAATTCGCAAATCGGACTGGTTAGCGTCGTGCTTACGGTGATTGCGGTTATGTCGCTTTTGGTCGGCGGCATCAACATTATGAATATTATGCTTGTTACCGTAACGGAGCGGAAAAAGGAAATCGGCATCCGTAAGGCGCTCGGTGCAAGCGAAGTGGTAATACGCAATCAGTTTTTAGTGGAGTCCGCGACGTTGAGTTTGACGGGTGGCATATTCGGTATGCTGCTTGGCGGAGGGCTTAGCATGCTTTTGGTTCAAACCGTCTTTCAGTCCGACAATTTTGAGATGTTTTTTTCCCCGAATGTAACCGGTTCGCTCATTGCATTTGCCGTGTCGATAACCATCGGTATTTTTTTCGGTCTCCGCCCTGCGGTTAAAGCAGCGCGGCTGGATCCGGTTAAAGCATTGGCGGATTGATTGATGATTCGTGCGGATTTTTGACAAGCGCAAATCTCGTGTCTGTATGAAACCACCGCCATCCTTTGGCGGTACTGATACGTGTTATCGTGAAAATCATAACTGCCCGGCTTTTATCTTAGAACCATCCTTGGAAATAAAGCGGGTTCTTAGGGCAGAGCCCTAAGTCGTCGTTTTTCTTTAGATGGGGTTATAGGGGAAGACTTTTCTTTTTATCGAAAAAAAAGAAAAGTCTTCCCCTAATTGATTTTGAACTTATTAACTTCCTGTGCAAGATGATCAATACTGGTTTTATTTTGCTCTGTGATAGAAACAACTTCTCCTATCGCATTGGTTATTTGTTCGGCTCCGGAAGCTATTTCGGTCATATTGTCGGTCGTCTCTCGTGTAATATCTGCTAGTTTTTGCATCTCTGCAGCAATTTGTTTACCACCCTCAAGCATTTCTACAGAAGCAGCGCTGACATTTTTGGTTATCTGATTAATTGTCTCAATAGCCGATAAAACCCGTGTTCCGTTTTCTTCTTGCTCATGCATAAGATCTACAATTGTATCTTCTTTTTCCGAAATTTGACTGATAAGTTCATATACATCTATAAAGGTCTTCTCGGCTTGCATACCTGCTTTAGAAACTTGTGCGATAATTTCCGTCGATTCTTTGATAACCGCTCCTATTTGTTTTCCCTGCATATTGGACTCTTCGGCAAGTTTTCTAATTTCATCCGCTACAACCGCAAAGCCCTTGCCCGACTCCCCCGCATGGGCTGCCTCAATCGCCGCATTCATCGCCAAAAGGTTTGTTTGACTGGCAATATTCTGAATAATCTGACTTGCTTCAAGCAATGCTTCTGACCGTTCCGCAACCTGTTTGACGAAATTATTTGCCGTACTTACTCCGTCTTTACCGTTTCTCATCTGATCGTATACATCTTTAATCAATCCATCATTTTGTGAAAGTATTTTATTAACACGAAGCATATTTTCTGCAGTGTTCGTTATTAATGCCGAAGACTGTGTAATATTTTCCGACTGTGTTGTAATCCCTTCAACAAGCAGGTTTAATTTTCCTTGAATTTGTTCGCTAGTTGCAGCTGTTTCCGTTACACCGGCAGCTTGCATTAACGCTTTTTCCTTAACGATTGCAGCATTGTTGCTTATTTCTTTTACTGCAGCAGCCGTTTCTTCCATATTACTTGATAAGTCTGCCCCGATTGCCATCATTTTATCAGCTTCTTCTTTTAAAGCGGTCAGCATAGTATGGCTATGTTCCGTGGCTATATTCAAATGTGTCATAAGCCGTCCGATTTCATCATTGCGTTTTATCGTTACACGGTCGGTAAGATCTCCCGCCGCAATCTTTGCGAACATAGCCTCAAGCCGTGCAAAATAACGTCTAAGCGCACGGGAAGCAATAATTGCCAAAGTGAAATAAATAACAAACATCAGCAATCCGATGAGTACCATAATTCTGACAAGCTCATAAAACAGCGAAAGTATCTCGTTTTTTTCTACAAGGATAATAAGTTTCCATCCCAATTCGGGAAGCGGGAAGATATAGGCTTCTCTATTTTTCCCATCCAATGTAATAGCAGTGGAACCTTCCTTTTTTTGGACGATTTCCGAGAAAGCAATATCGACATCGCTTAGATTCTTAGAAATGAATGCGCTATGATTTGCAGTCGCTAAAATCATCCCGTCATCCTGTATAAGCATACAATATCCCGTCTTTCCTATTTTGACACTGCTGATAAACGAGGTTAAATCCGTTAAATTGATATCAATGCCAATACAACCGAGCAACGCACCGTTACTGTCTTTTACGGCCTTTGCTACCGCTACGACGGGCGTATTGTCTGTAGCAATATATACCGGTGTGATAACGATATCTCCGTTTGCTTCTACCGCCTGTTTATACCATGGCCTTTGACGAGGATCGTACCCTAGCTCATCTTCTCCTGTCCATGAAGATGCGATTCCACCCCATCGGGTTCCCATATAGACATCTTGAAACTCGGTGAAGCTTCCCTCTACGGCTCTAAACAGTGTTACAAGCTCCTGTTCCGTTTTTCCGTCATGCGTATATATTCTTCCTGATTTTTGTGCCTCTATCGTATAATTGTAAATAGTTTCATCAGCACCCAACACGGCAGGATGCGAAGCAAGCATGGTAACGACATTTTTACCGTTTTGTATAAAAATATCTATAGATTTTCTTATATTGCTATATTGCTGGGAAGTAAAACTATTAAATTGTGCGGTATTCCTTCTATAAAGTGCATAGCCGACAACTGCACTAATAAAGCTGATAATTGAGATGATCGTGATTGTGATTGCCCGCAATAGCCTAAAACGAATTGAAAGTGCTTTTTTCATTGTAAATCTCCTTTTATAGGGAATTTTTTTTTCGATAAAAAGAAAAATAGTTCCCTACGACCCTAAAAAAAGAAAAATGACGACCAAAGGGAGACCCCTTTGGAACCCCCTATCTTTTTTTAACTTGTTTGGTAATAGAAAAATCTCATCATTATGAAGAGACAACGCAGATGTCCGTATATTTTCAAAAGATGGAGGAAGGCGCTATATCCATTTCTATCCTTCATGTTAAGTTCGCTTCGATAACTTTTTGTATTATATACTACAGTTAACAATATCGTCAACTTAAATATTCAGAAAAGCAATTACGGCAACGGGAGCGGTGCACTGAGAAAACCGATCGATTGGTCGGCAGTTTCTCCGAAACACTGAATATACCGTGCATCCGTGGGGCTATTCTCAAGCGTTTCAAGTGAGCCGTTTTGCCGATCGGTGCCGTTTGTTTGCAGTTGATATACGGTAAGAGGTTGTAAATCAGCACTCAGCATAATCAATGAAAAATATGAACACATACCGCTATCGGTAATGTGCAGCGTCCATTGCTCATTTTCCAGCGCAAATTCAAACGGCAAAAAAGTGATTATCTGCGGCGTTTGCAGTGAAAAGGTTGTCTCCGTTTTATTTCCACCCAAATCGGAAGCTCTAAGCGTATATTGTCCTGCGGGGAAAAAACGGCGGGGATACTTGAACTTATTTGAACCTATCCATTGCGCATTCTTGGAATATCCTGCTTCCTGTAAAAAAACGGTGTTTTCTCGATGGAGAGACCATTCAAGCCCGGTAGCATCTTCACGCAACGTCAAATTTTTATAATCATTTCTGCCGTCACCGTCTTCAAGCAACATAAAAACGGCGAGCCGCTCCGTTATAGCACCCTGTTGATTATAGCTGTATATCCGTTGCTTTTTTGTAAGTACAACGGACGGCGTATTAAATGAACACGAGGTGCACACTAAAACGGCTGATAATAGACACGTAAAAGAAAGATACTTCATCGGCCTAGAACATAAAGGAAAGGTTGACAACCGTCAGATCGGCAGCGGCTTTGTTTGCACTGGATTCAAAGTGTACATTTCTACTTTCGCATTGCTCGATTAAATACGAAATATAGTACATTCCAAGACTGCATATATCCGATCCCTCCGGTAGTGCACGGTAAAAATCGATGAGCGAATTTTTATTAATATCCGCTTTCTTCATGTCGTTGATACTCGCTTTTATCGCTTCTGAAGAGTTCGCTTTTGCTTCGTTGTACAGCGAAATTTGCATCTTTCCCTGTGTTCCGATTGAAGTAGTACTTCCGCCTCCGATTTTCCATGAAACAAAGACCTTTTTTTCTTTCCGCTTCAGTTCGGCAATAAGTAATTGGCGAACTTTCGGATCGAAAAGTGCGTCTTGAGGATCTTCCATGTTTGGAAATAACTGTTTTGCCTCATTGCGCATATTTATGTTTTCTGCACTTAGGATCAGCTCCATCAGCACGAGCGAGATATATTCGGCTATTTTCGTTTTATCGATATACTCGTTAAGGCTGGTACGGATTGTCCGTATGATAAGGTCGAAGTTCGGGGCGGTTTTAAATTTTGTAATGATAAACCATATAAAAGGCCGCAGATTATTGAGGAATTTTTCGCTCAGAAAGAGTTTCATATTTTTATCTGCTGGAGAAAGATCTTCTTTACTGATAAAAGCTGACAGCGGCGCCAGAATTTCTTTTTTTGTCTTATAAATGAGATCTTCATTTTTCTTTAAAATCGCTGCTAAATATCTCTGATTAATATGCGTTTTCTCATCAATAATATTTGCAGGATTGAGTCTGTTCCATTTTTTTATTACCGGTGAAGCTAAAATTTGTTTAAATATGAACATATCGTATTGACGGTATAACAGGGAGAATACAATCAATTTTGATAAATCCATAATTTCTTGGCGAGAAGAACCTAATTCCGACTGCGAAATTTCAATCTTTGAAATATAGTTTGCGAGGATGAGGCGTTGAATGTTGTCGGGTACAAAAGAGTCCAAAGAAATTCCATACTCTTCAACATTTCCTGCCAAGGTAAATCGCAACAGCTTCTTGTTTTGATTAATAAAGAAAGTTGAACCTTCCTGTGTTAAAACCAACTTAATCGGAAGATTTAATAACCGTTTCTTTTCTCCTGATGCCATAATCGTTTTCCTCGCCTTAAAAATACTATTTTTTAGAGATTAACTAATAACTTTTTAACTTCGGCTGCATTGCGATAATTCGGCTTTTGCTTAAGTAACTGCTCAAAAACCGCCTTTGCCTCCGCCTTGTTATCTAAACTAATATACACTTTTCCGAGCTCATAGTAACTATCCCATGCTTGCGGATTTATTTTGATGATAGCCTGATAGGTGTCGCGTGCATTTTCTTTTAATCCGGCTGATAGGTAGACAGCTGCGAGATTTTGACGGGCATCAATATCTTTCGGCATCATTTTTATTGCATTAGCATAATAATCGATAGCTTTTCCGTACTGATTTTTTAGTCCGTAGAGCTTTCCTAAATTCATATTTACTTCAAAGTTTGAAGGCTCCGCCCGATATGCAGCCAACAGGTGCTGTTCCGCGTTGTCGAGGCGCCCTGCTTCAAGCTGAATCCGTCCAAGGTTGATACGGGGCTTACTATAGTTCCCGTCAGCTGTAACGGCACGGGTGTAGTAATCCTCAGCTTCGCGCAGCCGATTGTTTTTTTCGAGCGCTAATCCGTAGGTATATAAGAAGCGAGCGTCTTTATCGTTGACAGCTAAGGCTTTTTGGGCGTTCTGTAACGCTTCTGCCGCCTTGCCGAGTTCAAGTTGTACTGAAGCAAGGTTATAATACGTTACCGGATCGGTATCGCCAAGCGCTAACGCTTCCTTAAAATAGCGCTCTGCTTGTTTGGCATCTTTTTGTTTTGAATATACTTGCGCCATCTCTTTTAAGGCAGAAGTATTTGACGGTTCCAACGCTAGTGCTTTCCGGTAGTTGTTAATTGCCTCGCCGTAATTGCGCTTTTTATCCTGCATACGGGCTATTTCAATCCATGCACGGACATAATCCGGCTTTAACGCTGCGGCTTTTGAAAAAGCCGTAAGGGCGGCATCATTTGCGTTCATAATCTTGTGCGTCATACCGAGGTTGAAAAAAGCCGCTTCAAATTGCGGATTGGATTTTACAGCTTGTTCAAAAGCGGTGCGCGCTTGCGGGTATTTTTTCTGTGCAAAATACTTTCTACCTAACTCATAATTGTATTGAGCATTTTGCGGATCGAATCGGCGGGCTGCCTCCAATTCCTGTATTGCAAGCGCAGTATTGTTTTGGGCATCTGCAATTTGAGCATATACATAGTGAGCCTTGGCCTCATCGTTTTTAGAAGCTATTGATTTTTTAATATAGTCGGCGGCCTCTTTTAACGCTTGATCTTTATGGGCGGGGTCGGTCTTTGAAAGCGACTGCATGGCTTCCGCCATTTCCCTGTATTGTTCAGCCGCAAATGTGGGATCTCCTGACGGCATTTGCGCTACCGCTTTCTTGAAAGCACTTTGCGCTGCGGCAAAATTGCCGGTTGCAGCGGCTTTTTTCCCTTGTTGTACCAGTGCGTCTACTTCATGCTTTTTAGCCACTAATTCAGCTTGCGCTTTTTTTGCTGCCGCAGCTTCGGCAGCTGCACGGGCTTGTGCTGCCGCCTGTGTGTTTGCATTGTTTACCGTATTAGTCTGGTTCGCCTTATTTGCGGCGGTATTTTTTTGCGGTGCAGCGGGCTGTGTTTGCCGTGAAGCTGCCGTGTTTGTTTGCTGTGCGGTCTGCGGTTTTGAAGAGGGACTTGCTTGCGCTTGTAATGCCGATTGCGCATTGGTAATTTTTGCAGCTAAGGCTTGCGATTCAGAGGTGTTCTTTGCTGCAAGTCCCTTTTTGATATACTCATTAGCTTTTTTTAATGCACTTGCTTTCGTCTGCTTGTCCGTTGAATTTTCCGCCAAGTTGAACATTGCGTCAGCCATTTTGCGATAGGACTCTTCCGCAAAATCATTATCTTTAGGCATGAAGCGGCTTGCTCTGTCCAAAGCAAGCATTGCGTTACTCAACTGCTTGCGTTGTGCTGCGGCTGTTCCTTGCGCTATAAGGTTTTCTACCTGTTTGTGTGCGGCTGTTTTAGGCTGTTCTTGCTGTTTGCGTTGAGCCTCGGCTTTTGCCTGCGCAAGCCGCTCCTGTTCTTTGCGTTGTTCTTCGGCTTTTTTCTGGGCTGCGGCTTGGGCAGCCTGCTCCTGCTGCTTACGTTGAGCCTCGGCTTTTGCCTGCGCAAGCCGCTCCTGTTCTTTGCGTTGTTCTTCGGCTTTTTTCTGGGCTGCGGCTTGGACTGCCTGCTCCTGCTGCTTACGTTGAGCCTCTGCCTTTGCCTGAGCAAGCCGTTCCTGCTCTTTGCGTTGTTCTTCAGCTTTTTTCTGAGCGGCGGCTTGGGCTGCCTGTTCTCGCTGTTTGCGTTGAGCCTCGGCTTTTGCCTGCGCAAGCCGCTCCTGTTCTTTGCGTTGTTCTTCGGCTTTTTTCTGGGCTGCGGCTTGGGCAGCCTGCTCTTGCTGCTTACGTTGAGCCTCGGCTTTTGCCTGAGCAAGCCGTTCCTGTTCTTTGCGTGCATCAAGTATTTTAGCGTATAGATTGCGGGCGCCGGAGCTGTTCTGTGCGGCGAGCGCTGCTTTAATGTAGTTTTCAGCTTTATTCAGCGACGTCTGCACATCGTTCGGATTTGATAAGCGCTGTGCAAGGTTGAGCATCGCATCAGCCATTTCCATGTATGAATCGCTTGCAAACTGCTTATTGTCCGGCATTGAGGCAGCCGCTCTATCGAAGGCGGATATCGCACCCCCAACCTGCCGCTTATTCACCGCATTTTTCCCTTGTCCGATCAGTTCTACAACCTGTCTCCGCTGCTGTTCCGCTTGATCTTCTTTGCGTGCGCGTTCTGCCGCTTGCTGTTGGGCTAACAACGCCTGTTGACGCTTTGCTTCGGCCGCTTTTTGGTATTCAGCTATAATATTACTATAGAGTTCACGTGCATCCGTATTATTGCGAGCCGCAAGAGACTTCTTTATATACCGTTCAGCTTCATCCCGAGCTTTTTGTGCAGTTTGCGTATCGGGCGCTGTTTTCGATAATAGAAAGAGCGATGAGGCCATATCATGATACGATGCGGCTTCAAAATCTTTATCATCAGGCATAGCTTCATCAGCATGTTCAAAAGCAGTAAGCGCATTGGTCAGCTGATTTTTCTGGGCGGCACTTTTCCCTTGCACAATATAGTCGCGTACTTTATTGCGTTCTTCCTCAAGTTTTTGATTTCCGGTTACCCGTGCCGTTTCCTGCTCCTGTGTTCCGCTGTTAACTGCAAGCGCATCATAGCCGAATACTCCCGGATAGGAATCCCCTGTTCCATCTACTTGACTATTCAATAAACTTTGCTGATTTTGTATATTACTTCCGTCTTGAGCGCCATACTTTTGGGCAAGACTTTCATTTGCAGCTTGTGCAGCCAAAAGCCGTTCCTGTTGCTCTTGCGTAAGTTCATTGTTATCATTTTCGGATGCGAAGAAACCGTTATTTCCTAAAATATCGGAAGATTGCCCTGCTGCGGTTCCTATAGCGTCGCCGTTCAGTTCGTTTTTTGAAATCGGTACATTATTTGTTCCTTTTCCACCGAAAATAAGAGAGTACCCGCCCCAAATTAAAAGACATAGTATAATACCTGCTGCCGTTCCGATTAAATATTTGTGTAAATCATTCAAGGTTATAGTCCTCCGAATAGTCAAGTGTTTCATCCGAACCGACGGAAAGGGAAGAAGCATTATCTACCGATTGTAAATGAGCATTTATTTCATCTTGTAGCTTTTTATACCGATCTTCTGCAGCCTTCCGCTCCGCTTCTTCCGCTAGCTTTCGCGCTTCTTCTTGCATTCGAATCATTTCTGCTTCACGCTGTTCTGATTCTAAAAGAGATACCATACGCTGAATCGCCTGTCTTTGGGAAGTAGCGGGGTCGAGATTTAAATAAAATTTATAATCTTCCAATGCTTGCGGATATTGTTCCAATTTAATATAGGTATTCGCTCTATTCAATACTGCCGGCGGATAGGCGCGGCGTGCTGCCAATGCCGCAGTATAAGCCTCTTCTGCCTCTGTAAACCGGCTTTGTAAAAAATAGATATTTCCCAGATTATATGAGTAGAGATATGAACCTGCGGGATCTTTACTTTTGCCTGCCAATAGTTGCTGTTCCGCCTCCGTATATTTACCGAGGCTGATGTAGCATACCCCCAAATACAAGTTGATTTTAGAGTCGCTCTTCCCTTCTGTCATTGCCTTATAGAAAAGCGGTACGGCCTTATCCGGCTGATTATTCAGTAGAAATTTTTTTCCTTGCGTTAAAGCATCTTCTGTAAAGCCTGATGTGACGGCTGTTAACAGATACATAATAATCGGAATTACTTGTCGAGCCGATACTATACGGCAAATACGCTTCATTGACATTACCTCTCAAAAATTATACCATAAAAATATGTCTTTGTACCTTATTAGTTTTATTAGTGTCCTTGCTTTTTTCATTCTATTATTAGCTTTTTTACTGATACGTTCGATTATTTCACCGAAAAAAACAGCTATAATAGAAAAATATATCAATGCCGGCAAATATACAACAGCAATTAAACGGGCAAAAGCTATTATAGCAAAAAAACCGCGTGATACAAAAGCCCATTATCTTCTTGGAAAAGCTTATCTGGCTGACGGTCGTGCCGAGCTTGCTTTAATGGAATTTAAAACCATCAGTAAGGCGACCTTTGAATCGACAGCCCAAGAAAAAGAATTCCGAAATTTACTTGCGCAGCTGTATGAACGCTTTCAACAACATACCGAAGCCCTTGCCGAATATGCGCTGCTGATAAAGCTCGATCCCCAAAATGCGGAATATTATTATGCAATCGGACAGCTTTTTGAACAACTCAATAAAACAGAACAAGCTATTTTTCATTACCGACAAGTGATTAGTCTCAATCCTAAACATGCGGCAGCGCATGCAGCACTTGGTTTGCTCCTGTTCCGCAATAAGCTGATGAGCGAGGCAAAACAGGAAATTGCTACCGCACTGAAGCTTGAACCGGATAATACGACTGCGCTGTACTATCAAGGGCGGTTGCTCCGTGAAACAAAAGAATATGCACAAGCGCTGGCTTCATTTGAAAAGGCAGCCCGCAATGCGGATCTTCGGCAAAAGTGCTTTACCGAACGCGGTTTGTGCTATCTTGATGCAAGTAGTCTTGAAAAAGCTGCTTTTGAGTTTGACCGCGCACTTAAACTCATAACTGCAAAAAATGCGAATCCCGATACATTGCGGCTCCGCTATGCGGCTGCGGCATGCTACGAAAAAATGAGAGATCTTGATCGTGCCATCGAACAATGGGAGATAATCCACACCGTAACACCGAACTATAAAGATGTTGCGGATAAACTGAATCAGTATCGAGATCTCCGATCGAACGATTATATGAAAGAATATCTTACCGTCGGCGCGGAAGCGTTCCTCAAACTCTGTAAAGCGGTTACGGAGCAAGCTTTTGCGCTTTCGGTTCAGTCACAAAAAGAGATTAAACAGGGATGCGCTATTATTGCATTAGAAGATAATTCCGAAAAATGGATGAATGTACGGAAACAGCCCAAACTCTTTATTTATTCGCGGGATAGCGACATCATCGGTGATTCTTTTTTACGTTCGCTACATGAACAGATGAAGGCTCAAGGGTTGGTGCGGGGTGTCGTTATTACCTCAAGCGGTTTTTCGCGAGCTGCATTGAGTTTTGCAGAAAATCGGCCGTTTGAATTAATCGATAAAGACAAACTGGAGTCCATCCTAAAAACAATAAAAGGCATATAGCATGAAGATCCTCTGCGTTTCTGATCAAATCGATCCGCTCATTTACAGTGTTAATATTAAAGAGCGGTATAAAGATGTCGATCTTGTGATTTCGGCAGGGGATTTACCGATGGAGTATTTAGAATTTATCGTTTCATCATTGAATAAACCGCTTTTTTTTGCGTTTGGGAATCATAATCTCAGTGCATTGCCGTACTATCATAAAAATCTTGGAGCGGACGCCTCTTTGCAATCCATTGCAGAAAATCGGACTGAAGGATACGGTTCAACCTATCTCGGTTTTACTACACATCGAGAGGGCGGCGTACTTTTGGCAGGAGTTTCAGGAAGTATCCGGTATAATAGCGATATCGGGCAGTATACCGAACATCAAATGACGATGCAGTTGCTTGCACTGGTGCCGCGCCTCATTTATAACAAGCTGCGTTATGGGCGGTATTTAGATATTTTTGTCGCTCATGCGGCTCCCTTCGGCATTCATGACCGTCCCGATCCGTGCCATGTGGGCTTTAAATGCTTTTTATGGTTCATAAAGAAGTTTAAACCGCGTTATTTTTTACACGGGCATATCCATCTTTACGACCTACAGGCGCCGCGGGTAACCGTTTACGAAAGCACAACGGTTATCAACGTATTCAGCAACTACCTTCTGGAATTTGATACCGACCAATCTGCCGCACAATCTAATTAATAATAATTTAACAGCGTTCCCCCCTTTTTTATAGAGCAACAATTCGATATATTTTAAAAAAATACAAGGTGGGCTGATAAAAAACACGGCTAAAATAGCACCGATGTTTTTTATCTCAAATTTGTGTTGCAAATTTGATTATTTAACGTATGCGCAGAAGCGCATGACTAAAAACTTTTTCGGATGTGGAAACATCCTGCAAAATTTTTTATAGGAGTATTCTAATGATAGATAACAAAACCGTACTTTCCCGTAAAAAGCTTTTTAACGAAACAGGGGATATCGAAGTCCATTTACGGAAAATGATAGGCGGCAATACCACAAACCTCAACGACTTTAACAATATGAAGTATACGTGGGCAAGCGAATGGTACCGGCAGGCCATGAACAACTTCTGGATACCGGAAGAAATCAATATGAACACCGATGTGCAGGATTACCGCAAACTCAGCCCCGCGGAAAAAACTGCCTACGATAAAATCCTGTCCTTTCTTATTTTTTTGGATAGCATCCAGACGGCAAACCTGCCGAGCGTCGGACAGTATATTACCGCGAATGAAGTAAACCTCTGCCTTACTATTCAGGCATTTCAGGAAGCGGTACATTCGCAGAGCTACAGCTATATGCTCGATACCATCTGTTCTCCCGATGAGCGGACCGCCATCCTTTATCAGTGGAAGGATGATGCGCATCTACTCAAGCGGAACAAGTTTATCGGCGATTTATACAATGAGTTTCAGGATGATAAAAGTGCGCTTGCCTTGCTCAAGGTTGCCGTCGCCAATTACATTCTGGAAGGGGTGTATTTTTATTCAGGCTTTATGTTTTTTTATAACCTCGGTCGGAACAACAAGATGCCCGGCTCCGTGCAGGAAATCCGCTACATCAACCGCGACGAAAACACACACCTGTGGCTGTTCCGCTCGATTATCCATGAGCTGCAAAAAGAAGAACCGCAGCTATTCACGCCGGAAAACAACGAGCTGTTCCGCAGTATGATCCGCGAAGGTTGCGAGCAGGAAATTGCGTGGGGGCATTACGTTATCGGTGACGACATTCCCGGCCTGACCCGCGGTATGGTTACCGACTACATTCAGTACCTCGGCAACCTCCGCTGTGAAAACCTCGGCTTTGAACCCTTGTACGAAGGGCACCGTGAAGAACCCGCCTCAATGAGCTGGGTAAGTCAGTACAGCAATGCAAACCTTATCAAAACGGATTTCTTTGAAGCAAAGTCTACGGCTTACGCAAAATTTTCCGCGTTAAAGGATGACCTATAGGGCAGAAAATGCAGTTAAAAAGATTCTCGATCGGTCCGCTCCATTTTTACCGGCAGGCGCTCGGATTTGCAGTGCCGGTAATGATTCAAACCTTTGTGCAGAGCCTCGTTTCGCTGATTGATAACTTTATGGTCGGTGGGCTGGGCGACATCAAAATGAGCGCGGTCAATATCACCAATCAATTTACCTTTCTCTTTTTGGTAACAGTTGGAACGTTTTCCGAAACCGGCGGTATGTTTATGTCGCAGTTTAACGGTGCAAAAGACACAAGCGGGATGCGACAGGTCTACCGCTTCAAGCAGATTATGATGCTCGCCTGCGCCGTGCTTTTTACTCTTTTCTCGTTCTTTTTTTCGAGGTATATACTCGGTTTTTTGGTACACGGAAATCAGCAGGCGCCTGAAATCGTAGCTGAGGGACAGCGATACCTGCATATCATTCTTCTTACCTTTATTCCGATAGCTTTCTCAACGGCGATTGCCTCTTCTTTGCGCGACATCGGCAAGGTAAAGATCATTATGTACAGCGCGATTATCTCTACTTTAATCAACACATGCGGAAACTACATTTTGATTTACGGAAATTTTGGGGCGCCGCGTCTGGAGGTAAAGGGCGCTGCATACGCGACGTTGATAGCCCGCTGTGCCGAAGTTGTTCTACTGCTTATCTATGTGCATATCAAAAAGCCTGCGTTTTATGTGCGAATTACCGCGCTGTGGAAAATACGCTGGGAACTATTTATGCAGATGTTTAAAAAACTTGGGCTGGTGTTTGCCTCCGATATTTCGTGGGTGGGTACCGAAACGATTGTTGCCGCGCTGTATAATAGCCGCGGCGGGGCGGAGGTGGTTGCGGGCATGGCTGCCGGTTGGACGATTGCAAATATTTTCTTTTTAATCTTTCCGGTGATTTTTACCTGCGTACGTATTATTGTCGGCAGCTCGCTCGGCCAGAACAAATTGGACGAAGCCCGCAAGCAGGCGCGGTGGTTTCTTTCCGGCTTTTTTATCTTCGGTATTTTTGTCGGCATCTGCGAAGCTCTTACCGTTTTTATCATTCCCATTGTGTTTATCCGGCTTTCGCCTGCTTCGCATATCATCACGAGGAACCTCGTATGGGTTATCGCGCTTTATATGCCGTTGTGGTCATATCTTAACACGCAGCTCGCAATTTCCCGCGCCGGTGGCGATGCGCAGCTCGGCGCATGGGTGGATATCAGCGTCAACTCAATCGTATTCCTACCGATGATGATTATCTTTACTTACTTTACCGCGCTTTCGCCTGTTGCGATGTTCGGCCTTGCAAAGCTGAGTGATTTTTTTAAGTTGCTCATCGCCGGTCATCAATTAAAAAAAGAGCGGTGGGTAAAGAATTTAACCGTAGCGTAAGGGTTTATAAAAAAGCAATACAACACTGTGCAGAGTACAAGGGGATTATGCCTTGCACACAGAACAATCACGCTCTGTCTCTGTCGTTCTGCAGCAACCCTTCTTTTTCCTGTAGAAACTGCATTGAATAGAGCTGATAGTAGTGTCCTTTTTTCTGCAGCAGTTCTTCGTGCGTGCCTGCTTCTATCATTCTGCCTTTTTCGATAACGATGATTTTATCGGCATTGCGGATAGTGGAAAGGCGGTGCGCGACTACAAATGAGGTTCTGTTTTTTAGCACGGCGGCAATCGCTTTTTGAATTTTTTGTTCCGTTTCCGTATCAATGGAAGAAGTGGCCTCGTCCAACACAAACAGGCGCGGATTCCGCACAAGGGCGCGTGCAAACGAGATGAGCTGCTTTTGCCCCGTTGAAAGCAGCCCTCCGCCTTCGCCTACCTGCGTTTGGTAGCCGTCCGGCATCGCGGAAATAAATTCGTGAGCGTCCACGAGCTTTGCCGCCGCGATAATTTCTTCTTCCGTTGCATCAAGCTTGCCGTAGCGGATGTTCTCTTCGATTGTGCCCGAAAACAAATGAGGTGATTGCAGTACATAGCCGAGGTTTTCGTGTATCCATGTTTCCGGCATTTCAGTGTAGTCGATTCCATCAATTAAAATACTTCCCTGCTTCGGTTCATAAAACCGGCAAAATAAATTCACGATGGTAGACTTTCCCGCTCCGGTAGACCCGACGAGCGCAAGCGTTTCACCGGCCTGCACCGTCAAATTAAAATCGGTTAAAACAGGTTCGCTTTCTTTATACCAAAATGATACGTGCTCAAACTGTACGGTTCCTTTTATGGCAGGGCGCTGCACTTCCGTCGGGTTGAGTGCGGTGCCGTATTTTTTGATAACCGCTTCCGTATCCTGAATATCAGGCTTTTCTTCCAGCAGCGCAAAAATACGCTCGGCCGCTGCTTGTGCCGATATCAGTTCCGCAAATAGCGCGGATGCTCCTGCAAGCGGGGCGTTGAACTGAGTAACATACGAGAGAAACGCAACAAGCAGTCCCAAACTAATCGTCTGCGAGATAACGGCACTTCCGCCGTAAAAGACAACCAGCCCCGTACCTAACGATCCGATAATCTGTACCGCAGGCATTAAAATAGAAGAAAGCAAAATCCCGCGTATCGAAGCAGCCTTCATATTCTCCGTTTTGGCGAAAAACTCTTTTGCGTTCAACTCCTCACGCACGAGCGTTTTGGTCGTCTTTGCACCTTGAATATCTTCGTTATATGCCGCCGTCAGCTGCGCATTTACCGCCCGTACTCTCCGTTGCGCTTTTAATATCTTTGTGCGTAGATAAATGCTCAATGCAATAATCAGCGGAAAGGTCGTTAATACAATAAGGGCGAGTTTAATATTGTCGTGGAACATCGTAAAGATGAGCGCGAACAGCATAAAAAAGCCCCACAGTAAATCGGATACACCCCACGCCACCAGCTCCGATAATTTATTGATATCCGAGGTGATACGTGACATAAGAGAGCCGACCGAATTGGCATCGTAAAATGAGAGAGAAAGACTTTGTAAATGATTAAAGCAGCGGATTCGTAAGCGATTGCACATCTTTACTTCGACCGTGCCGATTGTCATAATATAGAAAAACGTAACGAGAACTGCGAACAATATGAAGACACCGGTCAGCACGACGACCGGAATAAAATTCTGTAAATTCCGCTCTTTTACAAAAACATCGATGACATAGTTGGTGATTTTAGGTTGTGCAATTGCGCAGATTCCTTCAAGCCCTGAAAAAATGAAACCTGAAATAAAGAGCAATTTAAAGAACGCAAATTCTTTTACAATCCGCTTCCAAACTCCGCCGTTAAACTTCTGGTTGTAATCGTTTTCCTGATCTTGTTCCATAATAGTACCTTGTCGTTACAATGCTATTGGGGCTTTTCAAAAAATTCAATTAATTTTCGTAATGTCCACGGCAGGAAAGGATTTCTAAAGTATTTTTACTCACTCGGTACACAAGCCTGTTCACGTCATCAATACGGCGACTCCAAAACCCGCTCAATTCGCCCTTTAGAGGCTCCGGTTTACCTATACCGTCAAAGCTTCCCCGTTCAATATCTTTAAGCAGCATATTGATACGCTTTATTGTTTTTTTATCTTGTAGTTGCCAATATTCATAATCTTCCCAAGCTTCATCAAACCATATTTTTTTCATTCATATGCCTCGATAAGCTCATGCTCTACGCCTTTCCCGGCATTCAGAGCCTCAATGCCGCGGCGTAAGTGAGCCATGTTGCTTTCACTGTAAAACGGATCCGTTGATATTTCAAACGGTATTTTTTGCTTTCGAACCGCCGTTTTTGCAAATACGCAAAATGCTGTTGTCATTGTCATTCCAATATCGGAACAAAAAGCTTCAAACTGCTTTTTTAAGTCCTCATCTATACGGATATTTATGTTTGTCTGTGCCATAGTAGTAACTCCTTTTATCTTTATTCGTGCGGAGGGTTTAATACCCCGACGCTTGCGTCGTAACAAAGGGTATTAAAGCCGACTGCAACCACCTTATGAGAACAACATACCCCGACGCTTGCGTCGGGGTATGTTGATTGTAGATAGATTTATTGATAGTGTCAATATTTTTTCAACTTTAGAGATATCATACCGGAAGTTTTGTTGACTTTGTACTACCGGTTATTCGTTGTTGATTTATGCAATATTACATCATCATATTGACATTTCTACACTGCCTATTAATACTACTCGGACAAGCATTTCTCTGCATAAGGAACTCGCAATGAATAAAAATGACTATATCATCCATTTGGAAAGAAAAGAAGAATACCGTGATGTTGAAAACCTTGTTCGGGAAAGTTTTTGGAATGTGTACCGCCCGGGGTGTCAGGAACATTATATTCTCAAGCAGCTGCGGGATGATCCGGCATTTGTGCACGAGCTTGATTTTGTGATGGAAAAAGACGGGAAGTTGATCGGGCAGAATATCTTTGTCAGGACTCTGATTAAAACTGATGATGGACGCGCGCTTCCGATTATGACGATGGGGCCGATTTGTATTGCGCCGGAACTAAAGCGGCAGGGCTACGGAAAAATACTGCTGGATTATTCCCTTGATAAAGCAACGGCGCTCGGTTACGGTGCGGTATGCTTTGAAGGCAATATCAATTTTTACGGCAAGAGCGGATTTACCTACGCGAGTGCATACGGCATCAGGTATCACGGATTGCCGGAGGGAGCAGATGCTTCGTTCTTTCTCTGTAAAGAATTAATTCCCGGCTATCTGACCGGTATTACCGGAGAATATGCTACGCCGAAGGGCTATGCTGCCTGCGATGAACATCCGAATGACTTCGCTGTGTATGAGGCAGGCTTTCCGTACAAAGAGAAGTTAAAGCTGCCCGGGCAGATTTTTGACTGAAATAAGCGGGAGCGGTTGAGTGGGACGCATGGAGGGAGGGTGGGTGAGTGGTATCGGTGGAGGACATATTATGACAACAATTCTTAAAATAGCAGATAGTGATGAAAAAGCTAAAATTGTTGAATATGTTTTATCAGACTTGCCCGAATGGTTCGGTCTGCCTGAAAGTACGGCGGAATATATACATGATTCAAGAGAACTGGACTTATGGGCTGCAAAAGATAACGGTGAATATATCGGATTTATAACGCTGAGCCAATCGAGTACCGATTGCGGAGAGATACACTGCATGGGCGTCAAAAAAGCCTATCATAGAAAAGGGGTAGGCACTTTATTGCTTGCAGCACTGAAAAATTTTGCAAAGACAACATACGAGTATTTACAGGTAAAAACCGTCGATGAAGGACACTACAAAGAATACGATCAAACAATAGCTTTTTATAAAAAACAAGGATTCAAAAAGCTTGAAGTGTTCCCTACGCTATGGGACGCATGGAATCCATGTCTTGTAATGATACAAAAGTTGTATGCACGTTAAGTAAAAATTGATCTCGCTTTTGCAAGTCTTCAGCAAAAACAGCTTGTATTTTATGGATAAACGGATAAGGGTAATAGCGTATACAATAGCATCACTGACTATACAGGGATCCGCAAAGGAGTTTCGTGCAAAAAGCTGTATAATGCCGACAAATTCGGTGCCTTACCGCTTGTGAACGTCAATGTATTGAAGGAGCTGTTTTATGCCAAGAAAAACTCGGAAGATACAAAGTAAAAAACGGTATTGAAATTGGAAGAAAAAAATAAGAATGATGAAGATGTCGCCGTGTCGTTTTGTAATGTGCATAAACTTTTTGAGGAGATTGAACAGCTGAAGGAATAGTAAGCAACCGATTTGTTAATAATTTTATCTAATAGTTTCTTATCAATGAAGCTTCTATTTCTTTTAACAAGATTTCTCTTGAGAGTTTTTTGAATTCTGTTTTATTGATAATGCTATTTGCTTTCAATATGTTTTTTAATTCCTCAGAACTTACCCAATCCATATTCCAGATTTGATTTATATCAGTATCCGATAAAGAATTATTATCCATCTCTTTGAAGGCATGATCAATCAAACGGCATAAAGCATCATCATAGTCGATATCAAATTTAAAAAATAAGCTTATCCGCTGTAGCCATATAAGCATGTTACTTGTATTTGGAATTAAGCTAAATTTATTCTTTATTTTGGTAATAATTTCTTTTTGTTCGTCTTTGTTCGACAGTTGAGCTAATATTATGCTTAACATTGCTGCACATATTGAATATGTTCGCGGATTGCGATAGGCTATATCAACGATGATAGCTATCAATGACTTAGAATGATTTTGCAAACGTTTGCTTTTCTTTATTCGGAAATAGCAATCTTGTAAAGGTCCTATTAAACTTCCTGCATGGGGATATTCTAATGCATGTTTGTATATTAGCAGCAAATGCTTCTGTAAATCTTTATTGGATTGTTTCTTTATAAGCCATGCAAGTTTGTCTTTTTTGATTGCATGTAAAATTATATTGTCGTATGTATTTGTTTTTAATGTATTTGGCTTCATTCCAAATTCAGCAAGAACCTCGGTTATTATTTTTAAGATGTGTTCTCCTGTATGAGGATTGTTAACAAATATCTTATAATCATCACGGTAACGTAAGATATGATAATCGATTATATTATTTGCTTTAATTCGATCCGATAATAATGTATCAATATGACCCAGTACCATTTCAGCAATAAAATCCATCAAAACAGAACATTGCGGAATGCCATTTGTTTGACCATAACGCATTGCACGAATGTATTTATCTATGATATTGCCGATTAAATTTTTCCGTCTTTGTTGTTTTGCCCTTTCTTTTGTGTGTAATGCCCATGCTATCGAATGGGTATAGAGCGCGCCGTAACAGTTTGTTATATCAGTTTCAATAAGGTACTCATAATCTAAAGATAATTCAATTGAGCGTTGTTCAATATTTTCCCACCATGCGAATATTTGTGCTTTCTGATTTGTTTGCAATGTATTTTGAACGACAGGAATACTCATACATTCTATGCCTGGGTTTGCAGCAAAGTCTTTAAATCGTTTACAGATATCTTGCCAATGTAGTTCTTCTGTAATCGTCCTTACAAGCTGTACATAAAGAATAGGATTGATTAATTCAAAAGGCCTCCAATCGTATTTTCCGTCTTTATTTGATGCTATAATATAATTGACATTCTCATAATTCTCGGGATGTACGTGCTTGAGTATATCAGGATGATTCGATAGAAAGTTATTAATAGAAGTTAGAAATGTACCAAAAGAGATATACGGAGGAAAATCCAATGAACAATATATTTTTGAATCTAAAAAGAAAAATAGTGCTTCTTGCGCTTCTAAATCTAAGATAGTTGTTTGCAACATATTAGTATTTCCAAATCATACAATGTTTTATAGATTTTTTCAATCTCTGTTTTCCTTCTTTCTTGTTATGTTTATTTAGCACCTTCCGTATACGGTGTTATTTAAAAGATTAGCTGCTGTCATTATTATGTTTTTGCAATGACTGTGCACTCAACAATTAAGTAGTCTGATCGCATCTTGCTATACGGAGATGTTTTCGGCGCTAGTGAATTATTTCACTCTAAAAAGGAACTGGATCAAAAAAATCGATAGAGTTATGCTCTATCTGGTTTAATCTGTTATGTATGTTGAGTAATATAATATTTTTTCTTCCATTGTTTGAGTTCTTTAATAGGTTTATAAAATTCTTTAAAAGATAGCAGTCATAGTGTTGTTGTGGATAATAACGAAATCTACCGGAAATAAATGTACGGATAACATCGGATATATTTTGTACTTCGTTTTCAAGTTGATTTATGGTATATATATTTTGAATCTTCTGTATAATTATATCAATATCTGTGGTATATGAAGCATCTTTATCAATCATTGCAATAGAAGTAACCAGTGCATCAATAAAATTTTTATATATCTTTTTTTCTTCATCTGTAAAAAATTCGATATTTTGATTATTATCTTTTAGGATTTTTTCTTTTATATCGGAAAAACTTTGTATTCTGTCGGATGGATTAAGTCGTATCATTTCTGATAATAGACTTTCATATCTAAATTCATAAAAAATCTTTTCTTGATATAGATACTTACCGATTTGTTCAAATAATTTACCTACAAAATAGATTTCTGTCTTATGACTATATATATTCTGTGTAAAATCATACGGTTTATCACACCACCAATTTAGGCTAATGCTTTTCTCACAATCATCATCATAATTTATAGTTTTCCCAAATCCAAAATCTATAACTTTAACCTGACCATTGAAATTTACCAATATGTTGTTTATGCGTATATCTCTATGTAATATATTGTTACTTTCTAAATATACAAATGCCTCTATAACTTGTTCAAAAACAGAGTTTATTCTTTCAGGATTCTTTTTTAGATAGGTGCAGATATCCTCACCATCAATATATTCCATCAAAATATAACCTGTGGTTTGTTCAGGATATAAATAGTAATTAAATATTCGTACAATATTAGGATGATAGAGTTGAAACATTAATTTTATTTCATTTTTAAAATATTGATAATATTTTTCTTTAATCTGATTGGAATGGGGCTGATATTTCTTACATACAAACAGTATCTGCATTTCTTGATCAAGTAGTATAACAGTCTCTCCTAATCCGCCGTTTCCAAGATAGTCTAAAAATAAAAAATCTTTCTTGCGCAGAAAGGAAACTATATCATTTGGCCTTTTCCGATCCTGTACTGTTTCCATATCCGATGATTTTTCAAGTTTTAGTTGTTCAGTATATTGTATATCAGACATAGTATTCTAATCTCCTTAATTTTATATCTGTTTCCGCTTCCCCGTAAGCAGCCCCTCCGTCTTTTTCCCATACAGCTCGAACAAAAAAGCCACACGGGCGGCATCGTCGGGGAAGGCTGTTTTACGATACAGCTTATCCACAGCGGAATCAAGGGCGGCGTGCGCTTTGGTGAGTACCGGCGGCATAGTATTGGGATCGTATAAGTCGGCAAGGGAGCTATCGGGGAACTGCGCCCGCGCGTCCAATACCGCTTGCGCCTTTTGAATAATCGCTGCCTTTTGTGCTTCCGAAACATCCGGCCACGGGAAGTTGTTATACACGATCTGTGCAGAATAGCGGTAATCGCTTTTGAGCCGCCCGCATACGGTACGCATCCACGCCATGTGCATTTGCGAAGTAAGCACCCCGAATTCGTACAGCGTTGCGTTGGGAACGATAAGCGTTGAATCGCTTGCGATAACGAATGTGTCTAAAAAGCCGATGGGAATATAGCGCCTGCGTTCGGAGGAAACGCGCGGTACAAGGAGATAATGTCCCGACTCCGGCATATTTTCTACGTGAAACCGTGTTGGTGTATCAGCTATTTTCCGCGTTCCCTCACTTTTGCTCATCTGTCGGAATGTACGGACATTTTCAATACGCTGCAATGAATACGGCATTTTTCTAAGCTTATGAGGCGGACAATCTCCGAGCCATAAGCACCAGCGTACTTTATTATTGATAAACTCATCAGAACCGTACCAGCGCTTAAAATATGCTGCGGACTGCGGCTCCAGTTTTACAAACGCCTCTTTTTCTTCATCAGAAAAGAGATAATTTCCATCATCAATCGGCTTATTTCCTATGCCCATTTCGGAAACGGCATCCAATGGTACTGTTCTACTATCAATAAACACATTTTGCGCATCGGCTAAATAAGCATTTATTCGCTTGACTGTTTGAGCTTTCGGCTCTCCTTTTATATCGTCATATAAAAAGAGTTGCTTTTCCGTTCGGTTCCGGAGAGAAAAGCCGACAATAATGCAGTACACTGCCGCATTTCCCCGCGCTTCATTCGACCACTTAAAAGTCTGGTGCGCAAAATTGATATGCACCCCGCGCGCAAAAAGATTGGGCCACAAAATCGGTACCTGCTGCCCCTGACAAATAGAATTAGTAGAAACAAAGGCGCATTCAATCTGCGTTCCTTGAATATACTCCGCAGCCTTTTTATACCAGCCCGTAACGTAGTCAAGATTCCCTGCATTCTTTACCCCGCTAAAAAGCATTGCAAGCTCCGCAGACTGTTCTTTCTCCATCACCCGCGCACCTAAAAACGGCGGATTTCCCAGAATATACGAAAGGTTATGTTTTGGTACGATGGTCTCCCAATCAAGCGCAAGCGCATTACCCTGTACAATCGACGCGGAATTAACCAACGGGATACGCGCAAAGTATTGACCGAAGCGGCTGCCGACCAGTCTATTCATTTGATGATCCATCAGCCACAGCGCCGTTTGTGCAATCTGAGCGGGAAACTCTTCAAGCTCTATGCCGTAAAACTGATTAACATTTACCTTGATATATTCGCCGACATCAAGCAGCTGCTGATCTGCGCTTTGTAATTCTTCAATAAGCGCGAGTTCCAAAAGACGCAGCTCACGGTATGCAATAACCAAAAAATTCCCACAGCCGCAGGCGGGATCAAGAAAGGTTAAATGTGCAATTTTATCATGCAGCGCGTTCAAGTTTGTTACACGGGCTTCGGAGGTGTACTGTTTGTATTTATCAAATTCTGTCCACAGAGAATCTAAAAAGAGCGGATGAATGAGTTTTAAGATATTTGTTTCACTGGTATAGTGCGCTCCCAAAGCGTGCCGTTCTTCCGGCTTCATCACACTCTGAAACATCGCACCGAAAATTGCCGGAGAAATACCGCTCCAATCCAGTGCACAGCATTCAATCAGTTTTTCCCGCATTGCAGCATTTATTTTAAGCCGCTGAAATAGCGCGGTTTAAAAACACGTCGAGTTTGCGCAAGCGCAAACATCGCTTATTATCGTGTGCGCGTTTCGCGCACGAATGCAACAGTCTTAAAAAACTGAAGTTTTTTAAGACTGTTGCATTTTAGGGAAGGTTAAAATCCGCAGTTGGAAGCAGCTCCTTAAAAAGTCCTCCGTTGATATACGGAAAACGAGCCAGCTGCTCATCAAGTGTTCTAAGCCGCTTTTCTTTCGGCGTATTGAGCACTTCAAAAATCTTTTGAATGTGCATCGCTAAATCGCTGCCGTCAACATTCGTCCGCTGCAAAATATATTTAATAAAGTGATCGTGCTCAAAAATACCGGTGTCATCAGCAAACAAACAAAATAACAGACGAACCAAATACAACTCCAGCTGATGTCCGGTATAACCGATTTCTTTTAAGGTATAGTGCAATTCTCCCATCTTTTCCGCTGCTTCGATATTGACCGCATCCTGCTTTTTATATTCAACATCTTTATAACCTGCAAGAAAGAGAAACAGCTCAATATACTCCGCCAGTTCATCAATCGTAAAAGAGGTGAGTTCCGCATCTTTTTCTAAATGATAATAATCGAAATGAACAAAATCGCAAATCAAAATGCCCTTCGGCATATCGGCATTCTGCAGCGCATTGGCGTAGGCTTTTGCCTGTTCAAAGGCTTTTTTCCGGTCTTTGCCGGGAGACTTCATTTCGATGAGAATGTAACCTTTCCAAAAAAGATCGATATATCCATTAGAACCGTCTAATAGTTTAACTTTGTGCTCAAACACGGCAATTTTATTGCGCGGTACACCGAAAATTGCAAAAAACTCGTTTTCAAAGGTTTGCGCATCCGCTTCTTCCCGCGCAGTTGCCGCTTTATCTTTCCAGTTCAGTATAAACTGCTGCGCTCGTATCTTAATTTCGTTTAATGATAATGCCATATAATCAGTATGTCCAATGTATATACCGATTGTCAAGCAAGACTATAAATAGAAAAATTGATGATGTGCTCCTTGCATATCCGCTCCGCAGTATAGGGGTTTTTAGGCATGTGCGGATCGCCGCCTCTATTTGAACAAGTATCGGGTTTATTTCTGGGTGTAAAATATGCCCCAAAATATTGACTTTTGTCCCATTACAAGATATTATATTTTATATCCGAGGTGTTTTCGATGAAAAAACAAAATCTGGTTAATTTAATAAGGTATCATGTAGAAAAAAATGATGAAGCGTTTATAACAGAAGTGGCCGAGATAGCAAAAGATTTTGACGCGAATGACGATTCATCTACAGCGCAATATTTAATGGAGCTGGTTTCTAATACAAATTATTATGTTCCTCAAACAAGCTATAGGAATCTCAAATATTTGACAAAAATGGAATATTCATCGAAACCGTTATTGCTCCCAAATGCTCTCGAGGAAGATGTTGTTGGAATTTCAAAAACTATAAATAAAAAGCTTGGTTTATCAAAATTTCTTTTCTATGGAGCACCGGGTAGTGGGAAAACGGAATCTGCGTATCAAATTGCACGAATGCTGAATCGAGATATTTTATCAATAAGTTTTGAACAGCTGATCGATAGCAGACTCGGTGAAACCGCAAAGAATGTCGTGAAACTTTTTGACGAGATTAATCATCTTCCGTACAATCGTGCAATTATTCTTTTTGATGAGATCGATTCGCTGGTTTTAGACAGGATTAATAGTAATGATTTGCGAGAAATGGGGAGAGTCACATCTGTCTTCCTTAAAGAATTAGAACGTCTGAACGAGCATATAATAATTATAGCAACGACAAATTTGATAGATAAATTCGATAAAGCTCTATTACGTAGGTTTGATGCAATAATTTCATTTGATAGGTATTCAAAAGAAGATTTGATAGAGATAGCAGACTCAATGCTGAGAGCAACTTTACGTAATGTAAAAAGCGCAAAAATAAACACGCGGTTATTTAATAAGATATTAGGAAATATGGAAAAAATTCCATACCCTGGAGACTTAAAACAAATAATAAAGACAGCAATTGCATTTTGTGATGATTCGAGCGAGTATGACTATTTGCGAAAGATGTACATTAACCTTTATGGTCTTTCAGGAGCAATAGATATTCAAGACTTGAGTACGCAAGGATATACTACAAGAGAAATAGAAATACTGTCAAAAATTCCTAAAAGTAGCGTATCAAGAAAGTTGAGAGATATATAATGAATTCCATTTTACAAGTTAAGCTACGATTCAATAAAGAAAAAAATAATTCAGGATTTGGGGCAATAAATTTGCGTGCTGCTATGAGCGTTTCCTTAGAAAAAATAGATGCCCTTTCGGAAAGTCTGAGAGCTGTATTAAGGTATTATCGAGATAAACCAAAAATATTGAATAAATTACTTGTTGATGTTTGTTATAACGATATCATTGCAAAATCAAATCGAATTAAAGAATTACTTAAGCCTTCCGCTACCGATATCAATGATATTATAGTAGGTGCACGATTTTCAGATGCACCTGATGGCGAAGAAAATCACATCATTACCTACTATGTTGATGTTGAAACGATTAATGCAACGCTCAATAAACTTGTGATAGTAAAACAATTTATTAAAGGTGAACTGAATGGAGAGGCGACTACTAAAAATTTTAATGAAACAGATGAATTACATGATTCGGTAAAAAGCAAATTAAAAACAGAAAACTATGAGAAGTATGGTCTTTCAAAGAATAAAATACGGAGAATGATTGTCGATTGTTCAGTTATTGAAACGTTTTCAATCCCGCAAATAGCGAATAATATCTCCCCTAATAATACATTTTTGATTACGTTTTATAAGACGGAATTAACTTTGTATTCCTTATTAGAAAAACTGGATGTAGATGATGTAAAATACAGATATTCGTTCTATGGTGAAGACACATTAGCTGTTACAAGAGATTTGTTTGATTATTTGAACGATAAAGTGCCTTATTTAATCTCTATGATTTCATCTGATTTAGCGCAGGTAACATATAATTCTATCAATAAAGAGACTCCATCGGAGTTAATAAAAATACCAAACCCCAACAATGAACCGATAATAGGAGTAATAGATACTCTGTTTGATGAGAATGTTTATTTTAGTCGTTGGGTGGAAAACACGGACTATTTAGATGATATTGAAAGAATGACTATATCCGATAATAGTAGGGAACATGGGACAGAGATTACATCTATTATTGTCGACGGTCCTCGTATGAATCCTTGGCTTGATGACGGCTGCGGAAGATTTAGAGTACGGCATTTCGGTGTTTGCACTAACAAAATATCAATGGTTAAATTAGTGCGGAAATTAAAAGATATTGTTAAAAACAATCCTGATATTCATGTCTGGAACCTATCACTGGGGACGGATGAAGAAGTGTCGAAAAATTTTATTTCTTTTGATGCGGCTGTTCTTGATGAATTACAAGCAAGAAAAAATATTGTATTTGTCGTATCAGGTACCAATGATAATAGAGATGAGCGGATCGGCAATATCCGTGTCGGTTCTCCGGCAGATTCATTGAATTCTATTGTAGTTAATTCGATAAAAAGAAATGGAACCCCTGCATCATACTCAAGGAAAGGTACCATCCTTTCTTTCTTTAATAAGCCGGATGTAGTTTATTATGGCGGAGACTACGACGAACGGATCAATGCTTATGCGCCTTCCGGCGAGGAACAAGTATATGGAACATCGTTTGCTGCTCCTTGGATAAGTAGAAAGATGTGCTTTCTTATTGATGTTATGGGATTTTCCAGAGAAACTGCAAAGGCTTTAATTATTGATTCGGCTGCCGGGTGGGAATATAAAATTTCTACAGCGAAATATAAAGAACTACTTGGCTATGGGGCGGTTCCAATACAGATAGAAAAAGTGTTGTCCACAGATAATGATGAGATTAAATTTATACTATATGGAACGTCTGAAGCATATAAAACGACAAATTATGGTATACCTGTTCCGAAAGATAACGATAACAAATATCCATATATTGCACGTGCAATCATTTGCTACTTTCCGGAGTGCTCGCGGGCGCAAGGAATCGATTATACCAATAGAGAACTTAGTCTGAAATTTGGAAGGATAAAATCTGATGGTACAATTGAGGATATTAATGAGAATATACAAGATGATAAAAACTCATATATTGATGAGAGACAGTCGCGTAAAGAATTCAGAAAATGGGAAAACACAAAATTTATATCGAAAGTGCTGAAGAAAAATCAGGCATTAAAATCCTACGAAGACAAACTATGGGGAATAGTAATTACGTCAAAAGAAAGACTAGATACGCAAATGCATGGTGGTTTGAATTTTGGTGTAGTAATAACGCTTAAAGAAATAAAAGGTGTTAATCGAATAGAAGATTTTATTCGGGCATGTACTCTTAGAGGCTGGATTGTAAATGAAATTACTATCAAAAATCAAATTGATATATATAATGCAAATCAACAAGAAATTACTTTTGAATAACGTAATTATTTTTTGCTTAGAGTAACGAGTCACCTTTCTATGGTACAATAGCCTATCTTCCCACGCTAAAGGAGTAACCATAAAACTATGCCAAGACCTACCAGCAAATCCGATTTAATCCAAGCCGCAACTGACCAATTCGCAAAGCTGTGGACGTTAATCGACGAAATGTCTGACGAAGAAAAGAGTGCCGATATTGTTCCGAACGAACGCGATAAAAACGTGCGGGATGTTTTGGTTCACCTCTATGAGTGGCACTGTCTTTTGCTGAATTGGATACGGTCCAACACAAACGGGAAACCTGCCCCTTTTTTGCCGGCACCCTATAATTGGAAAACCTATCCCCAGATGAATGTTGCTTTTTGGGAAAAACATCAAAACACATCATATACCGATGCAGAAGCAATGCTCAAAAAAACGCATAAAGAGGTGATGGCGATTATCGAAACATTTTCCAATGAAGCCCTTTTTTCCAAAGGCGCTTTCGACTGGACGGGCACGACGACGCTCGGCAGCTACTGCGTGTCTGCAACATCGAGTCACTACGATTGGGCGTTCAAGGATATTAAAAAAGCCTTGAAAAAATATAGAGCACGATAACAGCCATCTCTAACAACTGCGGTTTTTAGAAGTTTCCAACACAAACACTGCCGGATTGCCTGTATATAATCTTTCATAGATAATCCGGTTTCTGAATGCAGCGGCGCAGGATGTAAAAGAAGGCCGTGTTACCGATGTTGATGATGCAGTGGCAGAGCTAAAGTCCAAATATGGTTTATAAAGTCAGAGTAACCGATAAAGCAAATACTGATCTTGATGAGATTATCAGGTATATTGCAGAAAAGCTTTCAAACGCAACGTGCAGCCGGTTCTTCTTCCGCTTGCTCAAGATACAAGCCTTTGAAGAGTTCTTTTTGCCCAAGAAAATATGCTGCAAGTGTTGAAAAGGCAAAGGGGGAGCCAAATCTTCGTGAGCGGCTGAGGAAATAAACTCAACCGCTTTGTATATACTCGGTCTTATCTACATAGAGATAATAATCTTCCCGTAATACTTTAAAACTCTGTACGCCGATCGGCAATTTCCGTGAAATGTTCATACTGTCACTATAATACGGTTACTGCTTTTCTGTAATTTAACAAACGGCACGGCAATCAATCACTCCGATGCAGAGCGCAGCTGAGAAGCGGTAGGTATTCAATTTTGCTATGAATCACCGATCTCGATTACTCTGAATATCATAAATACGTTTATATAGGCCGTCGTGTTGTATCAGCTCACGATGCGTTCCTTGTTCCGTAATCTTTCCCTTTTCCAAAACGATAATAATGTCTGCATCTTTTACAGTAGCAATGCGGTGCGAAATGATAATCACCGTTTTATGTTTGTTTTCATTTTTGAGGGCAGCTCTGATGGCCGCATCGGTTTCCATATCAACTGCGGAAAGTGAATCGTCAAAGATCAAAATAGGAGCATCCTTTATCAACGTTCGTGCAATCGCCAGCCGCTGCTTCTGTCCGCCGGAAAGAGACACGCCGCGTTCCCCGACAACGGTCGAATATCCGTCTGCAAAATAATGAATCTCTCCGTCCAAGGCTGCGATGCGGGCGTATCGTTGTGCGGCGGCATCGTTCGTATCGGGGGCGGCAAGTTTAATATTTTCCATAATTGTTTTAGCGTAAAGAAACGGTTCCTGCAAAATCAGTCCTATCTGCGACCGTATCCAGCCCTTGTCTATCGAACGTAATTCTACACCGTCAATAGTGATGGAACCGGAAGTATAGTCGTAGAGCCGGTCAAGCAGATGCACCAGCGAACTTTTTCCCGAACCGGTCGGACCTAAAATTGCCGCCGTTTGTCCCTGTTTGATGCTGAACGATACAGTATCTAGTACCGGTGTGTTCTCCGCTTCGGGATATGCAAACGACACGGAATCAAAAATGATATTGCCCTTAATCTCCGGTTTTTCCTGTGTGGGGAAAAGCTCCTCAGGTTCCTCGCGGAATATTTCTTCAATACGGCCGACTGATACACAGGCCTTGCCGATATTACCGAGAATCCGTCCAAGCTGCCGCACCGGTTGTATCAGCATACTGATGTACGAGATAAACGCTATCAACATTCCCGCTGAAATTTCGCCGCGGTATGCTAAAAAACTTCCGTAGAGGATAACGGTAAAAATCTGGGTGTACGATAAAAAATCCGCTCCCGACCAAAAAAACGCAAAGCAGCGTATCAATATCAAATTCCGCTGCATATACGCTTCGCTGACTGTTTTGAATTTTTCCATCTCGTATTGTTGACGAGTGAATGCCTTGATCACTCTGATACCGGTAAGACTTTCCTGAAGAACGGCAGTCATTGCCGCTTCCTGTTCGGTTGAGGCTTTAAACTGTTTTTCAATCACATAAAAGAAGAGGGCAGAAAAAGCTGCCGCAACCGGAACCGCTGCACATGAAATGAGCGCCAGCTTGATGTTCGACTGCATCATTAAAAAGACAGTGTATATGATTAAAAACACCGAGCCGACCGTTTCGGGGATTTGAGAATATAATGCGATACGGATGGTGTCCACATCGGATGTACAGCGCTGGATAAGATTGCCCGTTTTTGCATTTGCGTGATATGTGTATGGCAATAGCTGGATATGATTATACAGCCGGTTCCGTACATTTTGGATAATCCGTTCGGTTGCCGCATTTGCCGTATTCATCTGCAAAAACGTAAATATACTGCGGCTTATTGCAAATGCAAGAATGAGAGCGGCCATAATGAGCAGTCCGTTTGTTCCCTTTGCAGCTGCTCCGAACAGCGCAACGAGCCGTTCAAGGGCTGTATGCGTCAGCGGTTCATTACCCAACACCGAATCAACGGTGATTTTGATTAAGCCCGGTTGCAGGGCTGCGGCAATCTGAGCAAGCAGTGCAAACATAAGCGCAAGAAAGTATAAGAGACGGAATCCTTTTAAATACGAAAAGAGCCGAAGAAGATTTTTCACAGGCGTTATTATAACAGGAGCATCCGTTGTATTCTATGTACCTTGCTCAAGAATAATGCATAATTTATAATCCTTAATTGTAAAATCATGAATTTCGCATTATGAATTTATTTTACGAGGTGTTACATTAAATGCACAAAAAGTATGTTTTTTTAGATTCGGGGATAGGCGGCTTGCCGTACTTCCGGTATTTTCATAAAAAAGCGCCGCAAGCATCGGCTGCGTATGTGGCGGATTTGGAACATTTTCCCTACGGGGAAAAAACGCGTGAGGGAGTGATTAAGTATGCCCTCGGTGTTACGGAAAAAATAATAAACCGCTTGGATCCCGCAATGGTTATCGTGGTGTGCAATACGATGTCAACCGCCGCCCTCGATGCGCTGCGCAAACATTTTTCCATTCCCTTTATCGGTACCGTACCGGCGGTAAAGGTGGCGGCGGAAGTCAGTACGAATAAGCGTATTGGGATTATCGCCACGGCGCGGACAATCAACGACCCGTATCTTGATAAACTGATTGAATCATTTGCCGCCGATTGTACTATCGAAAGACGGGCGGATGCGGAACTGGTTGCGAAAATTGAAAACGGACTGATTACCGCCCCGGATGAAGAAAAACGAAAAGCAGTAATGCCTGCAATCCGGCAGTTTAAAGACGCCGGTGTCGATACGATTGTACTGGCGTGCACTCACTTTTTGCATCTTGCAGATACCTTTACCGAATGCGCCGCTCCGGAAATAAAGGTTGTCGATTCCTTGCCCGGCGTCGTTTCCCATGCATTGGATGTGCTGCCTCCGCCGGCCGGTGGGAACGCATCCCGCAGCAGTTGCTATGTTACCGGCGAAATCACCGAGCGTATCGACCGGCTGTACCGTGGCTATTGCGGACTTTTCGACCTCGATTGGCAGGGAGCGCTGTAATGCAGGGACTGGTATTAAGCGGCGCAAATAATTTTTTTGCAGTACGCACACCCGAAGGCAATGTAGTACGTTGTTCCATTAAGGGGAAAAAACTGAAAGAAAGCCGCGGGTATTACAACCCCTTAGCGCCCGGCGATACGGTCGATATTGAATACGACACCCTCCATCCCGATCAGGGGCAAATTACGGCGCTCATACCGCGGCGCAACGGTTTTATCCGCTGGAATCAGAAAACGCGCAGTCCGCAACTTTTAGCGGCAAACATCGATTTACTGCTCTGCGTTACCACCCCTGCCAATCCCCCCTTCCGTCCACGCTTTACCGACCGTACATTGGTGCAAGCCGCCGCGGAAGGTATCCCCGCACTTATCATTGTGAACAAAATCGACTTAGGCATTCCGGAATCGGTGCGGGAACGGATACGGGATTGGCAGCGCATCGGTATACAGGTATGCGAAGTGTCTGCAAAGACAGGGGAAGGACTTGAACCGCTCGCACGTCTCCTTTCGGGCAAGACTTGTGCAGTTACCGGACAGTCGGGCGTCGGAAAGTCGAGCTTACTGAACAGCCTTGACTCCAACCTTGCGCTTAAAACCGCCGACATTTCGTTTAAGTACGACCGCGGTATCCATACGACAACGCAGGGCGTTTTTTTACCGATGACCTTTACCGCTCACGATGGAACCCGGCTGTCGTTCAACATCATCGACACGCCCGGTATCAGACACTTTGCACTCTGGGGCATTAAACCGGAAGAAGTCATCTTCTACTTTCCCGAAATGGAGGCCGCAGCAATACAATGCGCCTTCGGGCTTTCCTGCTCACACATTCACGAGCGCGGCTGCCGTATCTTGGAAGAACTGGACGCAGGGCATATCCATCCCGACCGCTACGAAAGCTGGCGTTCCATGCACGATGAACTGGCGCTGCTCACCGCGGACGAATACTAGGGCAAATGTATCGGCTAATTCTGCGTTCCTGCCCGTCGTATACTTCCAAAAGTGTCAGCCAGACTTGACAAATATTTGAGTTCCTTTTAATATTAAATTATAATTCAGTATTGATAGAAAAGATAACGTTTCAAATGCGCAGGTAGTATGCAGGTATTAAAAGAAGAAGTCAAGGATAGAATTCTAACGGCTGCGGAAAAAATATTTTATGAACAAGATTATAGAAGCGCAAAGCTGACGGATATTGCAGAACAGGCTGATATTCCCGTTGCGCTTATTTATACCTACTTCAAAAATAAGGAAGGATTATTTGATGAAGTAGTCACAGGTGTGTTGGATAACATCATTAAGATGATGGAAGATGAGGAAAAGATGGAAGCCGGAAGCCCCTATGAAAGATTTAATCGGGGCGGAGCATCTCAACTTCCCAAACTGTTAAAGACTAGAATAAAACTCATCATTTTGATGGATAAGAGTTCGGGAACGAAACATGAGAATGCAAAAGATATGTGGGTTAAGCGGTTGGAACAGCATATAAAAGACGGTTTAAAGAGATATTCAAAAACCAAGCACGATCCCATGCTTGCCCACATCTTGGCAAATAATTATGTTGAAGGGCTTATGGAAATTGCACGGCACTATAAAAATGAAAAATGGGCAGAAGATATGCTCTTTGTTCTTAATCAGTGCTATTTTAATGGAGTTGAATCATTGTAAGCTGTAATTAGTTAGAGTAGTATAGAAGGAAATTTATTTTAGGAGCGTTCATTCGCTCCTCATTTTATCTATCAATATTGAATAAATATTCAATATTATTTAGTTTTAAAGATCAACGAATATGCATGCGCATTATAGATGTAGAAAGGAGTAGATATGACTGAAAAGGAATTGAAAAAACAGGTGACGGGTAAAACCTTTTTGTCCAATGTGCTGCTTGCACTTAAAATAGTGTTTGACTTACTACCGCAGGTTTTATTGGTACTGGTAATAAGCAGCCTATTTTCGGGCAAAGCGGAAAGGGAATATTTTAAAATGATTGCCGGAGGTATTTTCATTTCGTTTATGCTCAAGGCGTGTTGTAATTATCTTGCCGTAAAGACAGCTCATGACAGGGCTTTTAGTACATTGACGGAATTACGCCTTGCCATAATTGAACACCTTAAAAAATTGAATTTAGGCTTTTTTAAAAAGCATACTACCGGCGAGCTTACAAGCATTGTTGAACACGATGTAGAGCAGATTGAAATATATCTGGCGCACGGTCTTCCGGAAATTATGGCGGCAACGCTGCTTCCTGTTCTGGTTTTTATTGCAATGCTTTTTATAGATTACCGGCTCGCATTAATAATGATTACAGGGGTACCGCTCATGTTCCTTGTACAACAATTATCTGCAAAGACCATGCAAAAAAAATTCCAAATATATTTTGAACGAGAAATGCAGATGAGGGAAGATATGATGGAATATGTAAAAAATATTGCCGTCATAAAGGCCTTTGCAAAAGAAGAGTGTTTTAGCGGTAGGACTTTGGATTCTGCACGCTCTTATGTGCAAGATGTAAAAAAGAGTATGGGTGCCGTTACGGGTCCGATGGTGCTTATCGATATTTTTATGGAAGCCGGAGCGGTATCGGTTATGATGTTAGGAAGTATACTGCTCTTACATAACAATATTCCTACCGCTCAGTTTATACTGTCCGTTATCTTATCTTCGGTGTTTGTGTCAGCAATAAGTAAAACCGCAACCCTCCATCATTTTTCCATCGTGTTTACTGAAAAGCTCAAAAGCATAGCGGTGATTCTCTGTGCGCCTCTTGTAAAAGAAAAGATCAGCGAAAAACTGAAAACGGGAGATATAGAATGCAAGAACGTACATTTTAAGTATGAAAAAGACGGCTTTGCGTTAAAAGATATTACGGTACAGTGTAAAGAAAACACTTTAAATGCTCTTGTCGGGCCGAGCGGCTGCGGTAAAAGCACGCTTGCGAATCTTATCATGGGTTTTTGGGATGTTGATTCAGGTGTGCTCACAATTTCGGGCAAAGATATTTCACGCTATGATACGGACAGCATTTCCGCTCTTATCGGAAGTGTTCAGCAGGAAGTGATCCTTTTTAATATGAGCATCTTTGAAAATATCGCGATCGGTAAGGCAGGTGCTTCCCAAGCGGAAGTAATAGAAGCCGCTCAAAAAGCACGATGTCATGATTTTATTTTCGCCCTACCTCACGGCTACAACACAAGGGTCGGAGAGATGGGGGTAAAACTTTCGGGAGGAGAAAAGCAAAGAATATCCATTGCTCGGATGATTCTTAAAAATGCTCCAATTCTTATTTTAGATGAAGCGATGGCTGCCGTAGACAGCGAAAACGAAAAACTCATAAACGAGGCGATCGAAGAATTAAGAAAAAATAAAACGGTTATCACGATTGCGCATCACCTGAACACCGTACAAAACGCGGACAAAATAATCGTTATGGATAAAGGCCGCATACTGGATTCCGGCACACATGAAGAATTGATTTCGCGATGCACCTTTTATAAAGAAATGGTCGAAGCCCAAAACAAAGTAGACAACTGGCGGGTGGGGTAATTTGTAATTTGTAATGGGTAATGGGTAATGGGTAATTAGGCCGGTATCAATTAGCAATTAAATAAGAACAGAAATATTCGAAAGCGCGAGAATTCGACAGTTCCTAAATTTGATAATTTACTCACTGCCGAATTGAGGAGAAATTATGGCGGATAAACAAGTTGGAGCGGCGTATGTTTTTACACTGGCTAAGGCGGAGCGGGGAAAATTAGCTGCGGGTATGGTACTTGCAGCGATCAGCTCGGTGTTGTCGTTGATTCCGTACATTGCGGTGTACCGGATTTTGGAAATGATTATTGCTCGGTCGATGAGTGCGGAAGCGCTTTTACATTGGGCTGTTATGTGTGTTGCAGCAGCAGCGGTACAGGCAGTGTTGATGTCGATTGCGGGAATTTGTTCGCACACGGCGGCATTTAATACGATGCATACGGTAAAGATAAAAGTCTTGCAACATATCTCGTATCTGAATGCAGGCTTTTTTCAAAAAAATGCAGCGGGTAAAATCAAGACAATCCTGTTCGATGACATCGATAGAGTGGAAGCTTTTTTAGCGCACAGCACTTTGGAACTCACGCAGGCGGCGGTTGTTCCCCTTGCGATGTTTGTATTTATGCTGCATCTCCATTGGCTTATGGCATTGGTTATGCTTGTTCCTATGGTGCTCGGTATTGCCGTTCCAATGATGATGATAGCGGCAAGTAATTTTTCGGGATTGGCGAACGATTTTGCAAAGGATATGGAAGCCTTGAATGCATCGGCTACGGAATATATTTCTGCAATGCCGGTGATGAAGATGTACCGCGTAACAGCCGAAAAATTTCAACAGTATAAAACCGCTTTACAGACGTATACCGTTTGCTGGAAAAAGATGTGCACCGCTTCGTGTAATCCGCTTTCGGCAGCATCGGTTATCTTGGATTCGGCAATCTTATTCACTCTGCCGACAGGAGGGTTCCTTTATGTAAGAGGCTCGCTGTCCGTTTCTTCTTTTTTGATTTTTATTCTTTTGACGGTGTGCTTTTATACATCGTTTTTAAATTCGGTTACGATTGCTATGCAGTCGATGGAACTCGGCGGCGGACTTGCAGCGGTAAAAAAAATTTTGGAAGAGCCGCAGATGAAAAGCGGAACAAAAACGCTTCCGCTAAACGGCCGTTATGATGTCCGGTTTGACGGTGTTTCATTTTCGTATGGAGAAGACGGACGGAACGCTTTAAATGATGTTTCGCTATGTGTAAAGGCGGGAACCGTCAACGCCTTTGTCGGAGCTTCCGGTGCAGGCAAAACCACCGCCGCCCAGCTTATCGGACGATATTGGGATAGCTCTGCGGGCACTATTTCTATCGGCGGTATTCCCGTTACGGAACTGCAAACAGAGAACCTTATAGCGCTTACCTCGTTTGTATTTCAAGATGTGTTTTTATTGGAAGACACGCTGCTCGAAAATATCCGCATGGGAAGTGCCGCTTCTTTGGAGGAAGTACGCAAGGCAGCACAGGCAGCTCAAATTGACGATTTTATTATGAGTTTACCCGACGGTTATGAAACGAAAATCGGCACAGAGGGTGTAAAGGTTTCAGGCGGAGAGCGGCAGCGGATTTCTATTG
This sequence comes from Treponema medium, assembly GCF_017161265.1. NCBI lineage: Bacteria > Pseudomonadati > Spirochaetota > Spirochaetia > Treponematales > Treponemataceae > Treponema > Treponema medium. Next base: position 1,207,081 of record NZ_CP031393.1, read on the forward strand.
CGCGTGCGTTAGTTAAAAATGCGCCTATCCTCATTTTTGATGAAGCAACTTCATATTCGGACATTCAAAATGAACATAAGATCCAAGTCGCATTGCAAAATTTGCTCAAAGGAAAAACGGTCATTATGATTGCGCACCGTCTGCACACGATAAAAAATGCGGATACTATTTTTGTCTTTGAAAAAGGCAGCATCGCTGAACAAGGTAGCCATACTGAACTGATGAATAAAAACGGTTTGTATGCACAGATGCAGCGCACGTATATATCCGCTCTCAACCACGGTAGTATAAATGTAAAGGAGGAAAACTGATATGTTAAAACTGATTGCACATATATTAAAAGAAAAACGGAAAGAATTAAGGCTGCCGATTATTTTAATGTCGCTTGATTCTGTGGGCGGTATGCTCTTATACATTATGCTCTATTTTACGGTGGTCGGATTAGTACGTAATACATTGACCGGAGAAATTATCATTACCTATTCGCTGATTTGTTTGGGAGCGGTGGTATTCCGTTTAATTATTTACCGCACGGGTTACTATCTCTGCTTTGCTCGCGGTGCGGAAGTATGTGCGCAAATGCGGCTCGATTTGGCAAATCACTATCGCGCGTTAAGCCTCGGCTATTTTAACCGGCACAGTTCAGGTGCTCTTTTGGAAACCCTTGTAAAAGATATTACCAATTTTGAACTGATCATTACGCATACGCTTCCCGCACTGGTAAAAACCGCGGTAACGGCAGCGCTGATTTTAATCGGTATGTATTATATCGATGTTCCCTTGGCGATAGCGCAAACGGCAGCTCTCCTTGTGCTTGTTCCGTTTTTGCACTGGGGAAACAGCTTGGCGGAATATTTCGGAAATGAAAAGCATCGACTCACCGCTCGTATGATTTCCATTGTGCTGGAATACATTAAAGGAATAAAAGTGTTTAAGGCGTATAATCTAACCGGAGAAAAATTTGACAGAATGCTGTACTCGTTGGAAACGGTAAGGAAAACCAATATCAAAGCGGAAATAAAACTTTCGCTGCCTGCTGCCGTCTATTTTATAGCAGCTCATTTTTTACTACCGCTTGCTCTTTTATCTTCGGTATATATTCTGAAGAGCGGATCGGTCAGCCCCGAAAAACTCACCGCTTTTATGTTGATGAGCCTTGCGCTTTCGGGAGTATTAATTTCATTTGAACACGCATACGGTTTACTAAAAGGTTTAAAGCCTGCGGCGGAACATGTGCAGAAAGCGTATACGGCTCAGCCCCTACCGTGCGTACAAACTGCCGGAACTGCAAAGGTAAATACCGGCACAACGGTGGGAGAAACAAGGCAGGAACAAAGTCAGCCTTTTGACGTTTCCTTTGAGGATGTTTCATTTTCTTATCGAGAACCGTTCCATACGTTTCAAAACCAAAGCGGTGAAGCTAATGCCGAACGGAAAACAGACGGTGCAAAACAAACAGCGGTATTGCATTCCATTTCTTTTGAGGCAAAGCAGGGAACGGTAACTGCTCTCATCGGCCCGTCAGGTTCAGGCAAAACCACGATTGCCAATTTAATAGCCCGCTTTTGGGATCCGCAAAAAGGTACGGTTAAAATCGGCGGAAAGGATATAAAAGAAACAGAACCCGATACGCTTTTGCAGTCCGTCAGTGCGGTGTTTCAAGACAGCATTTTACTATCGGACACCATTTACAATAATATTAAAATCGGAAAGCCCGATGCTTCGGAATCGGAGGTTATCGCTGCGGCACAGGCGGCTCAATGTCATGAGTTTATCAGCGAGTTGCCTGACAGATATAACACCCTGCTTGCGGAAGGCGGGGCTGCTCTTTCAGGCGGCGAAAGACAGCGCATTGCTATTGCCCGTGCTCTTTTAAAAAATGCGCCCATCGTGCTTTTAGACGAATCGACTGCCTCACTCGATGCCGACAACGAATGGAAAATCAACGCCGCCTTGGATACGCTTATGCAGGGTAAAACCGTCTTTGTCATCGCTCATCGGCTGAACACCATTCGTAATGCAGATCAAATCATCGTATTGAAAAACGGCCGCATCGAAGAAAAAGGGACTCATACGGAACTTATGCAAAAGCGCGGCACCTACTTTGAAATGATACAAGAACAACAAAAAGCCGCCGGATGGGAAGTCTCGGGGAATTAATTCCTAATTAACAATTAAATTGAGGAGAAATGTTGAAACATTTTACATAAGTGCTCGGTGTTTCAACGTCGAGTTTCGTACTTCTGTCACGGATAGCGGTGATTAAAGCTCTATCGAGTTTTTGCGTAAGCAAAAATACTCGAAGATGAAAAATGTACACGGATGTATATTTTTCATTGAAACATCGCTGTATTATATGCGCTTTCTCATTGCATTACGAAAGCGTGAGAATTCGACAGTTCCTAAATTTGATAATTTACTCACTGCCGAATTGAGGAGAAATTATGGCGGATAAACAAGTAGGAGCGGCGTATGCATTATGCAAACTACAAGCATAGGATAACCGGCTTATTAAAGTATAACCTCAAAGCTTTGCCGTCAGCGGGTTCTTAGGGCGGCAGCCCTAAGCGGTTCTTTTGAAGATAGGAGGGGTTATAGGGGAGGCAACCACCAACGAAGTTTCGAGGTCAAGAAATCTTTTATCCGAAAAAGTGTCTTTCCTCCCCTAAAAAGGAGTTTTTATGCATAAAGAATTA